>NZ_JAATJL010000001.1:632299-948448 GCF_011927905.1 Arthrobacter pigmenti | reverse complement strand
ATTTCATGATCGCGGCTGTCAGGTTTGTCACGCGCGTTGCTGGAATAAGATCGCGCTTCCGCACGATGACGCCTGAAGCTCATAGAAGCCCCTTCGCATGACCTTCTTGCTCGCCGTAACATTTCGCAACGGTCACTTTCTTTGCTATGGGAGCGGGTCTACGGTTTCTGGGTGACTTCAGAAACCTCCGCTCCCGCCTCCCGCAGGCTGCCCCGCTGGGTGACCTCCTTCGGCCCCCAGATCATCGCCGCACTCATCGTGGGCCTCGCGCTTGGCCTCCTCGCCAAGTACACCGGCCACACCGAGGACTCCCCCAACGCCCTCGGCACCACGCTGGACACCATCGGTTCGAGCTATGTTGCGCTGCTGCGCGCCGCCGTTGTGCCGCTCATCTTCACCGCCGTGGTCAGCTCCATCACCAACCTCCGCGCCGTCCACAACGCTGCCCGCCTGGCTGGCCAGACGCTGCTCTGGTTCGCGATCACCGCGCTGATCGCCGTCATCATCGGGATGGGGCTTGGTACCATCTTCCAGCCGGGCGCCAACACCAATGCCACTGCTCCGGATGAGTACACTGGCGGCACCGGTGACTGGTGGGCGTTCCTGCAGGGCCTGATTCCGGTGAACTTCCTCGGTCTTGAGGCTTCCTCGAGCGTTGACGACGCCGGTGCAATCTCCACCGGGCTCAGCTTCAACGTGCTGCAGGTGCTGGTTGTCGCCGTCGCCGTCGGAATCGCCGCCCTCAAGGTGGGCAAGCCCGCCGAGCCGTTCCTGAACTTCAACGCCTCGGCCCTCGCTGTTATCCAGAAGGTGCTGTGGTGGATCATCCGCATCGCTCCGATCGGTACCGTCGGGCTCATCGGTAACGCGGTCGCCGTCTATGGCTGGGACACCATCGGTTCGCTCGGCAAGTTCACGCTCGCAATCTACGTGGGCCTTGCCCTGGTGCTGTTCGCGGTCTACCCCATCCTGATCAAGACCAACGGGCTCTCCGTGAAGCAGTACTTCTCGGGTGCCTGGCCTGCGATCCAGCTTGCATTCGTCTCGCGGTCCTCGGTCGGCACGCTTCCCCTGACACAGCGCGTCACCGAACGGAACCTCGGCGTCCCCCGCGGCTACGCATCCTTCGCGGTGCCGCTGGGCGCCACCACCAAGATGGACGGCTGCGCAGCGATCTACCCGGCCATTGCCGCAATCTTCGTCGCCCAGTTCTTCGGAATCCAACTCGACTTCGGCCAGTACCTGCTCATCGCGCTGGTTTCGGTTCTCGGCTCCGCAGCCACTGCGGGCACCACGGGGGCCGTCGTCATGCTGACCCTGACCCTGTCCACTCTGGGACTGCCGCTCGCGGGCGTCGGCCTGCTGCTCGCGGTGGACCCGATCCTGGACATGGGGCGTACTGCGGTGAACGTTGCCGGGCAGGCACTCGTCCCGACGATCGTCGCCAAGCGCGAGGGACTCCTGGACACGGACCTGTACAACGCCAAGCGCACCGGTGATCCGTTCGTGGACGACACCCCGACCACGCAGGACGCACCCGAGCTTGCAGGAGCGAAGGCCTAACCTGTTGCACACGGAAAAGGGGCTCGGCATCAGGCCGGGTCCCTTTTTCGTCTGCCACAACAACTAGGCTGGTCCGCATGACTGTTCGGCTCATCCTCGCTTCCGCATCCCCGGCCCGCACCAAACTCCTGGCTGAAGCGGGCATCGCCCATTCGGTGCGGGTCTCGGACGTGGATGAAGACAGGGTCACCGCTGAACACGGAAATCCAAGCCCCTACGACACTGCCCAGCTGCTTGCCCGCGCGAAAGCCGAAGCCGTCGCAGCCCTCCCGGAAGCCCACGGCGCCCTGATTCTCGGTTGCGATTCCGTCTTCGAGTTCGAGGGGGAAGCACACGGCAAGCCATACGAGCCCGAAGTCGCCCGCGCTCGGATCCGGCGGATGTCAGGCTCGCACGGAACCCTGCACACCGGCCATTGGCTGGTGGACACACGGGACGCGAACGACGCCGGATCCGGCACCGGCGTGGGCGCCGTCGCCTCCGCACAGGTGCACTTCGTGGAACTCCAGGACGCCGAGATCGAGGCGTACATTGCCACGGGTGAGCCGCTGAACTGCGCCGGCTCCTTCACCATCGACGGACGTGGCGGGGCCTTCATCCAGAAGGTCGACGGCGACCCGCACGCCGTCGTCGGCCTCAGTGTTTCCACCCTGCGGGAGCTGCTGCGAAAGGCCGGAGTGGAGCTCACCTCGCTCTGGAACTAACCCCACGGTGCAGGCCGCAAAGTATTACTGAGGTGCTTCCCAGGACAGGGCCGCACCTCCTGCAGCGATGTGATCGCGCCCTGAACCGTGGTCGGCGGCATTGCGTGCGCCGCGTCGCCGATCAGCACCGTCCGCCCATTAACGTAGGTCTTCAGGCTGGGAGCACTGGTGCGTCGAACGCGCATCAGCCACTTCCCATGCCGGTCCTTCGTTCCGGCCATCTGCACCCGATAGCCAAGGCGGCGCGCTGGTTGTTCAAGTCCCAGCGCTGCCAAGTGCCGACAAGCCGTTCGCAGTAAGGACGCTTTCGGGATTCCGCTGTCGTGACGCGACTCCGGCGGAGAGGTGCGGCTACGCTGACTGACCGGTCTGCACAAGCCGGTCGGTCGGGAGAGGAAGATCGATGGTCTCCGTGAGGTCGACCGATTTGGCGATGGTGCCCGGCATAGCCCGCGCCACCGATATTGAGTCGCGTCGGATCTCGCAGATGAGCACTTTTTCCTGCTGCCCGTCACGTATGAGCCACCAGTCCTCCGTGAACATGCGCAAGCCCAGCTCATCGAGTAGGTTCTCGGCTTCGTCAAGATCCATAGGCTCAGCACGCTGGCGGTGAAGGAGGTCAAACGGCACAAACCGGCCGTCCTGGGTCAGGTTGATATACCCCACATGCTCACCGTCCGATGAGCGCAGGTGGTCGAAAGTGTTCTGCGCCGGCAGTGGAGTAACCATGCAACTCACTATAACTGCGCTCCTACCGACGCCGGGCGGACCGCAGCGGAACGCCACCTGACACCCCTTTGTAGCTTCCCTACAAATAATCGGCTGACAACACGGGGAATCGTCATCATTTATGGGCAGTTGCGACAAAACCGCGCTAGGCTCCCAACAGACCAAAGGAGCCTTACACCCTATGAGCGAGTCGTTCACGCGCGCGCAGACATCCGCGCCCGCACACGTCACCAAAGTCCTGATCGCCAATCGCGGCGAGATCGCCGTTCGTGTCATCCGGGCGGCCCGGGACGAGGGCATCGCGTCGGTAGCGGTCTACGCTGATCCGGATCGCGATGCACTCCACGTGCGGCTCGCTGACGAGGCGTTCGCGTTAGGCGGCAACACCGCCGCTGATTCCTACCTCCTGATGGATCGAGTGCTCGACGCCGCCGTCCGAAGTGGTGCCGACGCCATCCATCCGGGCTACGGCTTCCTCTCCGAGAACGCCGAGTTTGCGCAGAAAGTGATCGACGCCGGACTCACCTGGATCGGTCCATCACCATCCGCGATCGCCCAGCTCGGTGACAAGGTCCAAGCCAGGCATATCGCCGAAAGAGTAGGTGCCCCCCTGGTTCCCGGGACCGAGGATCCGGTCGAATCGGTCCAGGAAGTGCTCGACTTCGCGGACCAGCACGGCCTGCCGTTAGCCATCAAGGCGGCCTACGGCGGCGGCGGACGCGGCATCAAGGTGGTGCGCTCACGGAACGAAATCGCTGAAGCCTATGAATCCGCCGTCCGCGAAGCAACGGCTGCCTTCGGCCGCGGTGAGTGCTTCGTTGAACGGTTCCTAGATGCACCGCGCCACGTCGAAACCCAGTGCCTGGCGGATGCCCACGGTGACGTCGTCGTCGTTTCCACCCGCGACTGCTCGTTGCAGCGGCGCAATCAAAAGCTGGTCGAAGAGGCGCCTGCGCCTTTCCTCACCGATGAGCAAAACGCACGCCTGTACGAGGCATCGAAGGCGATACTGAAGGAAGCCGGTTACCAGGGGGCAGGAACGTGTGAGTTCCTGGTCGGCCAGGACGGCACTATCTCCTTCCTCGAGGTGAACACCCGGCTCCAGGTCGAGCACCCGGTGTCCGAAGAGGTCACGGGCCTCGACCTGGTCCGCGAACAGTTCCGCCTCGCCCGCGGCGAGGCACTCGGCTACACCGATCCGCAGGTGCGAGGGCATTCCTTTGAGTTCCGTATCAACGGCGAGGACGCAGGCCGCAATTTCATGCCGGCACCCGGCACCGTCCGGACGCTCAAGCTTCCGACCGGTCCCGGCGTCCGTGTTGACTCCGGCATCGAGGCGGGCGAGGTGATCGGCGGAAACTTCGACTCCATGCTGGCCAAGTTGATCGTCACCGGTGCAACCCGCGAGCAGGCCCTCGCCCGATCCCGCCGTGCCCTCGAAGAAATGCTCATCGACGGCATGCCCACCGTCCTTCCCTTCCACGCCGCCGTGGTCAGCGACCCCGCCTTCGCTCCGGCCTCCGGCAGCTTCTCGATCCACACCCGCTGGATCGAAACCGAGTTCAACAACACGATTGCTCCGTGGAGTCCGTCGGGTACGGCGGACGCCGTGGCGGACGACGAAAACCGGCAGCGCGTCACCGTCGAGGTGGGCGGCAAACGGCTGGAGGTCGTGCTGCCTGCCGGGCTGGGAACGACCAACGGAAAGCCCTCCGGAAAGCCGAAGAAGGTTGCCCGTTCCCGTGCAGGAGCTGCCTCCGCGGCGAGCGGTGATGAGCTGACCTCTCCCATGCAGGGAACCATCGTGAAGGTTGCTGTCAACGACGGTGACGAGGTCTCAGAGGGCGATCTCATTGTGGTGCTCGAAGCCATGAAGATGGAGCAGCCCCTCACCGCGCACAAATCCGGTACCGTGTCGGGGCTGAGTGCAGCACCGGGCGATACGGTCTCTGCGGGCGCCGTGATTGCCGCGATCAACTAGCGCGTCGGCGGCGCGGATGACCCCGATGGCGTCTGACATCCGTGAGTCCGGTTCGGCGCCCTCGTGCAGGGTGGCTGACCGGAAGTAGCAGTGTCCTGTCAATCTGCATGCTGCAGAGGCTATCGCGGTACGGACGGCCACGACAGGTCTGAGACGCAGGATCAGCCGTCGCCGCCCCTGCCCCGCCCGCGGCCGCGGCCCTTACCGCCGTCGTCATCTTCATCCTCGCCGACGTCCACGCGATCGTCGTCGTCAGGCTCCACCGCAGGCTCTGCCTGGGCGTCCGGCAGCACCGGATCGGAATCGTCCTGGTCTGCTCCCCCGTCGCCACCGTTGTCATCAGTCGCGCCGTCCGGAACAGCGGGTGCCGGCGGGTCAGGCGTAGGAACGGGCTCCGGCGTGGGAACGGGCTCCGGCGTCACGGTGCGGGCGGGCGCCGAGGGCGCTGACGGCGCGGGTTCCCGGGGCTGCGCAGGTTGGGCGACGGGGCCGGGAGTGCCGACCGGCGCCGGCGCAGCACCCGAATCCGCGAGCACCGAGATCAGTCCGTCTATTCGCTGCAGGATGAGCGCCGCACGCTCCTCACTGATTTTTCCGTTCGCCTCCGCGATCCGCACCCGGTCTGCAAGCGTCCGCGCTGCCGCAGTGGCATCTGCGGTGTCACCGCGCGCAGCCTGCACCGCAAGCTGCTGCACGTCCACCTGCAGTTCATCCGCAAGATCGTCGGAGAGCGCCGGTTGTGAGCATCCGCCCAGCAGGATCGCCGCCGCGACTGCGGCCGCACACACCCGGAGGTACGCGCTCACGGCTGCACGCTCTCATACAGGTCCTCAAGCAGGTCACCGATGGTGCCCGGTATCGAGGGAAGCGGGGCCGGCACCGGCTGCGCACTGAGCAGGGAGATGACGACGACGCACGCAAGCGCCAGCGCCGCCAGGAGTACGACGGCGATGACCACCCGGGCCGACGGGCGCGCTCCTGAAACCGGAAGCGGTGCTGCGAGCGGGGCCCGCGGTGCGTGCTCCACCGCGGCCGGGACCGTCGCTCCGGCCGTGCGGGCCCCGGGGCGCGACTCGCGCGTTGGCGGCGGCGCCGTCGTCGTCGTCGTCGTGAGGGTTCCCGGTGTGCCGACGTGCGGTGTGGGCTCGGTAGGACCCGCGAGGAGTACGGCGGCGAGGGTCGGGGCGTCCCGGGGTGAGACTGCCGGGTCGAGCGCTTCCAGGGTTCGTACTATGTCGGCGGCGGTCGGTCGAGCGGCGGGATCGTCGAGGGTCATCGCCACCAGCAGTCCGTGCCAAAGCGGACCGAAGGACTCGGGGACGACGGGTGCCCGGCTGATCCGGGCGAGCGCGCTCTCCAGGCCGGTGCCGGGGAAAGCGGGCTCCCCGGTGAGGCACTCGATGAGCACCAGGCCGAGGGCGTAGATGTCCGTTGGGGCGCCCACGGACATGCCACGCGCCTGCTCGGGGCTGAAGTAGGTTGCGGTTCCGATCAGGCTTCCCGTGGCGGTCACCCGACTGCTTTCAAAGAATCGGGCAATGCCGAAGTCCGTGAGTAGATAGCTGAATTGGCCGTCCGAAACCTCGCTGTGTCGGATCAGTACATTCGAGGGCTTGATGTCGCGGTGCACAATCCGCCGGCCGTGAATGTAGTCGAGAGTGCGGGCAATGTCCCGGCCCGCCGTCGTCGTGCTCTCAGCTGATAGCGGACCCTCGCGGAGCAGCGCGCCGAGGTCGGACCCGCGGATGTACTCCATGACGAGGTAGGACGGGCCGTTCGCCGCGCCTTCAGCGTCCATGTCCAGCACGCGCACCAGGCCGGGGTGATGTAGCGCGGCCAGCATGCGGGCTTCGCCCGAACCGCGTGCAACCCCTTCGGCTGAGCCGCGGCGGAACATCTTTACTGCTACGTCGCGGCCGAGCCTCAAGTCCCGGGCGCGATAGACGTCCGCCATCCCTCCGGCGCCGATCACCCGGTCGAGCAGGTATCGGCCGCTCGCGAGCGTTTCCTGATTCATTCCATCCGCTTCCACCGAGAAGGATCCTGAGAATGAATTCTTGCTTGCGTGCCCTGCGGAAAACTTGGAAGGAAAGATTAACGATCATCGACTCTCCCCAAATGGGCCCTTTGGAGGCTAATTCAGCGCTGAGAAGCACCATTTGGGAAGAGTCGATGCAAAGGAAAGAAAGCGTTAGCCGATGTTGTTGTCGTAGTCGTGGTCGCGGGTTTCGCGGGACAACCACAGAGCGATAAAGGTAAGGACCGCCGCGGCGCTCAGGTAGAGGCCCACCATGAGCGTGCTGCCATCGGCCGCCTTCCACAGCGCGAGGGCAACGAACGACGCCGGCGCCGCACCGATCACGCTCGAGAGGTTGTAGGCAACGGCTGAGCCCGTGTACCGCACGTTGGCAGGGAACAGCTCCGGCAGGATGGCAGCCATGGGGCCGAAGGTCAGGCCCATCAGGATGAATCCCAGGATGAGCAGGATCATGGCACCCACGATCCCCGCACCGAAGAGCGGCACCCAGGTCAGCCCGAAGAGCGCGATCCCCACGGTGACCGCCAGCAGCATCCGGCGACGGCCGAACTTCTCAGCCAGCGGCCCCGAAACGATGGTGAAGATACCGAAGAAGACGACACCGATGATGAGCATCCACAGGAAGGTTCCGCGGTCAATCCCCAGGCCCGGAACGAACTTCGCGGCGTCCTCGGCCGTGAACGTGCGCCCTGCAGCCTCCGCGGCGGTTCTGGCCTGATCAACGGTGGCGGCGGTGGTGCCGAAGCTCAGCGTGAACGAGGTCATCAGGTAGAACAGCACGTAGGTGGCGAACATGATGAAGGTACCAAGGAGCAGCGGGCGCCACTGGCGGGTGAACACCGAAGCAAGCGGAAGCTTCACGACCTTGCCCTTGTCCAGTACCTGCTGGAAGGAGTGGCTCTCGATCAGCTTCAGCCGCACATAGAGGCCAACGATCACCAGGACGGCACTGGCAATGAACGGCACGCGCCAGCCCCATGCCAGGAACGCTTCGGGCGAGAGGACCTCGTTCAGAAACACGAACAGCAGGTTGGCGATGATGAAGCCGATCGGCGCACCGAGCTGCGGGAAGGTTCCGTACACCGCGCGCTTGTTCTTCGGAGCGTTCTCCGTCGCGAGCAATGCAGCACCGCTCCACTCGCCGCCGAGGGCAAGTCCCTGCAGGAAGCGCAGCAGGACGAGGATGGCGGGCGCCAGGAACGTCCAACCGGGAACCAGCGCGGTCGGCAGGACGCCGATCAGGAAGGTGGCAATGCCCATCGTCAGCAGCGAGGCCACAAGGGTTCCCTTGCGGCCGATGCGGTCCCCGAAGTGGCCGAAGATGATCGAGCCGAGGGGGCGCGCAACGAAAGCGACGCCGAAGATCGCGAATGACTGCAGGAGCGCACTGGTGGGGTCGGAGTTCGGGAAGAACAGTGCCGGGAACACCAGGACCGACGCCGTGGCGTAGATGTAGAAGTCGTAGAACTCGATGGTGGTGCCGATGAGGCTGGCGAAGATGACGCGCCCACGGGAGTTCAGCGGCTTGGTGTCGCTGGGCTCCACTGTCGATGATGACGATGACATATGTTTCGTGCTTTCTCTGGACGGCTGCGGGAATACCCGGCAACCGTGGTATTACGGATCCTTCATCTCATCACCGGAATCGAAGCGTGAGATAACCCGTCCACATTCTGGACAATAACCGTCTGTCCCCTCCGCTCACGCAGCGGCTGTGCCGCGGATAGGCGGATGTCACACCGCGTTTACATACCGGGACCTGACGCGAAACGCGTCCTCCATATCGTGGCTGTACTGCTCCTTGAATGAAAGGTCCGCCATGAGCGTTGAACGCGCAGTCACAGCCTCCGAAACAGCTATTGCCCATCGTCCCGGCCGGTGGATCGATAACTGGAACCCCGAGGACCGCGATCAGTGGGAGTCCGGCGGCCGAGACATTGCCCGACGTAACCTCCGCTGGTCCATCGCCTGCGAATTCCTCGGCTTTGTTGTCTGGCAACTCTGGTCGATCGCCGTTATCTACCTGCCTGCGGCCGGTTTCACACTCTCCAGCGCCGAGATCTTCTGGCTTATCTCGATGCCCAGCCTGATCGGTGCCACGCTCCGCATCCCGTACACCTTCATGGTTCCGAAGTTCGGAGGGCGGAACTGGACCATCATCTCGGCGCTCCTGCTCCTGATTCCGGCGATCGGCCTGGCCGTTTGCGTCAGCAACCCGGACACGCCGTTCGGAGTACTGCTGGGCGTCGCGGCGCTTGCCGGGTTCGGCGGCGGCAACTTCGCAAGCTCGATGGCGAACATCACCTTCTTCTACCCTGCCCGCGAGAAGGGCTGGGCACTGGGACTGAACGCCGCCGGCGGAAACCTGGGCGCCGCCGTCGCACAGTTGGTTGTTCCGCTGGTCATCGCGGCGGGCGCAGCTGCGACGCTCAACCTTCCCCTCGCGGGTTGGATCTGGGTTCCGCTGATCCTTGTCGCCGCTTTCGGTGCCTGGAAGTACATGGACAACATCTCCAGTGCGAAGTCGGATCTCGCCGGCTCCGTCGCTGCCCTGCGCGAGCCGCACCTGTGGATCATGGCGTTCCTTTACATTGGAACGTTCGGCTCATTCATCGGCTTTTCCGGTGTCTTCCCGAAACTGATCCTGGACTCCTTCCCGGCGTTCTCAACGTTCGCCATCGGACCGGCCGCCCTGTCGCTCGCGTTCCTCGGACCACTGGTCGGCTCCCTGGCCCGCCCCTACGGTGGCCGCCTCGCCGACCGCTGGGGCGGGGCGCGGATCACCGTCTGCGCCTTCGCGGTCATGGCGCTGGCTGCCTTGACCGTCGTCTGGACCCTCCCGGCGTCGAACTTCTGGCTCTTCCTGGCGCTGTTCCTCGTACTCTTCGCAGCAGCCGGCGCCGGAAACGGCGCCACCTACCGGATGATCCCGATCATCTTCGCTCTGCGGGGCCGAATCGATGACGGGATGAGTACCGGACGCAAGGCGGCCGCGGCCCTCGGGCTGATCTCCGCGATCGGAGCCTACGGCGGATTCGTCATCCCCCAGGTGCTGAACGCTTCGAAGGGCGCTACCGGCTCGTACGACGCCGCGTTCTACGGTTTCGTCACCGCCTACGCACTCATGCTTGGAGTTACCTGGTTCTTCTACCTCCGCCGCAGCACCTCCAGCCGGGTGGGAAGCGTCTGATGTGCGATCCCGCTGGCATGACTGACACCCACTGCCCGTACTGCGCGCTGCAGTGCGCCATGACGCTGACCCCCACGGGTCCGGATTCCGTGGGCGTCAGCGGTCGGGACTTTCCCACCAACAAGGGCGGGCTGTGCCGTAAAGGCTGGACGTCCACGGAGCTGCTTCGGCACCCGGACCGTCTGCAGACGCCGCTATTGAAGGACGACGACGGCGTCCACCGCCCGGTGAGCTGGGAACACGCACTCGGGCTCATCCGGGACACCGTGCGGAAAGTCCGCGCACAGTATGGAGCCGACGCAATCGGCGTCTTCGGCGGCGGGGGGTTGACCAACGAGAAGGCGTACCAGCTGGGAAAATTCGCGCGGCTGGCGCTCGGCACCTCCCGCATTGATTACAACGGGCGGTTTTGCATGTCCTCGGCCGCCGCCGCGGCGAACCGTGCTTTCGGACTGGACCGCGGGCTCCCCTTTCCGCTGGCCGACCTGGGGTCAGCGCGCACCATCCTGATGCTCGGGTCAAACACGGCCGACACGATGCCGCCCTTCGTCCAACACTTGCAGGGTGCGCGGGATGCGGGCGGACTCATCATCGTCGACCCCCGCCGATCAGCGACCGCCCAGTTCACCGCCGACGGCCAGGGCGTACACCTCCAGCCCGCGCCGAAGACGGACCTCGCGCTCCTGCTCGGCATCACGCATGTGGTGATCACGGAGGGCCTGGTTAGCCGGCCCTACATCGCAGGTCGAACCCGCGGCTACGAGGCCATCACGCGGAGTGTGGCCGCCTGGTGGCCCGAGCGGGTCCAGGCCGTCACCGGAGTTCCGGCGGAAACGATCCGGAAGACCGCGCACCGGCTCGCCGAGCCCGGCGGGACGTACATCCTCACCGGCCGGGGCGTGGAGCAGCACACCAACGGGACGGACACGGCGACGGCGGCCATCAACCTCTCGCTCCTGCTGGGCCTGCCCGGAACTCCCGGGAGCGGCTACGGCACGCTGACCGGCCAGGGAAACGGTCAAGGCGGCCGCGAACACGGGCAGAAGGCCGACCAGTTGCCCGGATACCGAAAGATCACCGATCCCGCCGCGAGGAAGCACATGGCCGAAGTCTGGGGAGTGCCCGAGGAGGCAATTCCCGGGCCCGGGCTTCCCGCCGTCGAACTTCTCGCTTCGCTCGGCAAACCCGGAGGAGTGCACTGCCTGTTCGTCCATGGCGCGAACGTTGCAGTCTCGGCCCCGAACGCCGCCACGGTCCTCGATGGTCTGCGCAGTCTGGACTTTCTGGTGGTCTGCGACTTCTTCCTGTCCGAAACCGCCGCCGAGGCTGATCTTGTTCTTCCGGTCCTGCAGTGGGCGGAGGAGGAGGGCACCATGACCAATCTCGAGGGACGTGTTCTCCGGCGCCGGAAGGCTCTGGCACCGCCGGCCGGCACACGCAGCGAACTGTGGATCATGTCCCGGCTGGCCGAGCTGCTGGAGGCGCCGTCGTCGTTCAGTGACGACCCCGAAACCGTGTTCACCGAGTTACGCGCCGCGAGCGCCGGTGGCCTCGCTGACTACTCCGGAGTGGACTACGCCATGCTCGACGACGGCGAGCCCGCCTACTGGCCCTACCCGACCGGAAGCAACGGGACGCCCCGGTTGTTCCTTGACCGTTTCGCGCACCCAGATGGACGGGCTGTGCTTCACCCTGTGGCGCCGTCGTCGGTTGCCGGTGTTGCTCCCCGCGGAACGCTGACGCTTGCGACAGGGCGGCTGCTGGAGCACTACCAGTCAGGCACGCAGACCCGCCGGGTCGGTGATCTCCTGGCCACAAGTGACAGCCAGGTGATCCAGATTCACCCGGTCACCGCCGCCGGTCTGGGCATCACGGACAACGCCGAGGTGGAAATCGGCAACGGCCGCGGCACCGTCACGGCACGCGCACAGCTGACGACGACGGTCCGGCAGGACACCGTCTTCCTCTCCTTCCACTTTCCAGGCGCGGGAAACGCGAACCTGCTCACCTCCGATGAGACGGATCCGGTCTCCGGAATGCCCGAATTCAAGACAACCCGGGTGACGGTGCGGGCGCACCGTTCGGCAGGGACGGAGGCTGTGGCCGTATGAGCGAACGCATTGTTGTGGTGGGATTCGGCCCCGTCGCGGCACGGTTCATCGAGCTGATCGATCCGCTGCTTGCCTCCGGTGCGGCACACCTCACCGTGATCGGGGCCGAGCCCGACTCGGCGTATAACCGCGTCCTGGTTGCCGACGTCGGCGTTGGCCGGACCTCCCCCGAGACGATCTCGCTCAGCGACACTGCGCGGCTCGCCGCCCTGGGCGCTGACGTTCTACTAGACCGGACCGTGCGCCGGATCGACCGGGCTCGCCGGCAGCTCCAGCTCTCCGACGGGACCGTCCGCGCGTATGACCGGCTGGTCCTGGCCACCGGGGCACGTCCCGTCATCCCCTATCTCGCCGGACTGAACCCGGACCCGCTGCACCCCGCGCTTCCCCCGGGAGTCACTGCTCTACGTGACCTCGCAGATGCCCGGGCACTGCGCGCGGTGGTTCAGCGGCGGGGAGACGTGGTGATCCTCGGCGGCGGTATCCTCGGGTTGGAAGCCGCCCTCGCGGCAGCCGAGGAAGGCGCGCGGGTCTCGGTGGTGCACCACGGCGATTACCCTCTGGCCCGCAACATCGACGACGACGGCGGCCGGGTCCTCGCTGCCACGCTCCGGCGGCAGGGCGTCCGGCTGGTCTCCGGGGCCAAAGCCGTGGGGCTGGAACACACTGCCACCGGGGAGTTCACGGCCCTCCGCCTCGATGACGGCCGGTTCGTCTCGGGCGATCTGTTGGTGTTGTCCTGCGGCGTGCGGCCCCGCACTGAACTGGCAGACGGCGCCGGGCTGCCAATTCGCAGCGGAATCCTGGTTGATCATTCCCTCACGGTCCATCACGACGAGTTCATCCACGCGATCGGCGACTGCGCCGAGGTGAGCTGCCTGGACCCGGACTGCGCTGACTGTGCGGGTGATACCACCCCCTCGGGGCTGATCGGGCCGGGCTGGAAGCAGGCTGAGTGGCTCGCGGACTTCCTGGGCCGGCAATTGGCACCTTCCGATGTGGCTGCTGTCGAAGCGTCCGGCACTCCTTTCGGCGCGACTTCTGGCGCGGGTGGGTCGTCGTCGTCATACCGTGAAGCGGCGCTGCCCCCGGTCGTGATGCTGAAGGCACGCGGGTTGGACGCGGTAGTGGCCGGTGACGTGAGCGCAAACCTGTGGTCCGGGCACGACGACGGCACCGCAGTTGCGCTGTGGGCCGATCCGCAGCACGGGCGGTACGCCAAGATTGTGACGCGCGACGGGGTGCTCAGCGGGCTGGTGTGCATCGGGATGCCGCGAACGGGTGCCGAACTGGTGCTGCTCTTCGAGAGCGGTTCGGTGTTACCTGAGGACCGGTCGAGCCTGCTTCCCCTGGATGGGGCGGAGGAGCAGGCGTCGTCGTCGCCCAACCGCGATCCGTCGGCCACCGTCTGCCGGTGCGCGGGGGTGAGCCGGGGAAGTATCGAGCAGGCCGCCGTCGTCGGCTGTTCAACGGTTGTGGAGGTGTCGGCGTCGACGCGGGCGGGGACGGGATGCGGCGGGTGCCACGCGGACATCCGCGGGATCATCGAGGAGCACTTCCAAACTGCGCCGGCCTAGTGAGGCCCGTATCCCGGATTCCCCACCTATTAGGGCGCAAACGGCGTGTAACCGCACGCCACGCCGTTAAATCCACGACGGCGGCTGGAGATGGTGGGGAGACCGGCTCGCGGTGACGCCGGCCGGTGGAAACAGGCCTAGTGGATGTGCAGCCGGCGCGCCGCTTCCGAGATTGACCCGGTAAGCGACGGGTACACGGTGAAGGTGTTGGCGACGTCGTCCACATGAAGCTTCTTGGTGACGGCGAGCGCGAGCGGGAAGATCAGCTCGGAAGCACGAGGGGCAACAACGACGCCGCCGATCACCGTGCCCGATCCTTTGCGGGCGATGATCTTCACGAACCCGTCCTTGACGTTCATCATTTTCGCGCGCGGATTGGTGCTGAGCGAGAGCTTGAAGACGTCGCCCTGGTAACGGCCGGATTCGACGTCGGCCTCCGAAACCCCAACGGAGGCGATCTCGGGTGCCGTGAAGATGTTGGACGCCACCTGCTTCAGCTTCAACGGTGTGACGCTGTCTCCCATCAGGTGTGCCATGGCGATCCGGCCCTGCATAGCGGATACCGAGGCAAGGGCAAGGACGCCGGTGCAGTCACCGGCGGCATAGACGTTGGGGGCGGTGGTACGGGAGACACCGTCCACTTTGATGTGCCCCGATTCGGTGAGCGCAACACCGGCTTCCTCGAGCCCGATCCCTGCGGTATTCGGGATGGACCCTACGGCCACCAGGCAGTGGCTTCCGTCAACAGTGCGGCCGTCGGAAAGGGTGACCCTCACGCCATCGTCGGTGCGGACCACGCCCTCGGCACGGGATTTGGACAGCACGCTCATGCCGCGCTCGCGGAAGACGTTCTCGAGGACCTCCGCGGCGTCGGCGTCCTCGCCGGGCAACACGCGGTCGCGGCTGGAGACTAGGGTGACTTCCGCTCCGAGGCCGTGGTAGGCGGAAGCGAACTCGGCACCCGTCACCCCCGATCCGATGACGATCAGGTGCTCGGGCACTTCGGTCAGGTTGTAGATCTGTTTCCAGTTGAAGATCCGCTCACCGTCCGGCGCTGCCGTGGGTAGTTCGCGGGGGTGGGCTCCGACGGAGAGCAGGATGGCATCTGCCTCAACGGTTGTGGTCCCGGATTCCGTTTCCACTTCAAGCCGGTGGTTATCGAGCAGCTTGCCTGTACCGATCAGGACGGTGACTCCCGCACCCTCCAGAGCTGCGGTGATGTCCCGGGACTGGTTGGCCGCGAGGTCAAGCAGCCGCTGGTTCACCTGCCCCAGATCCGCGTAGGCCGCAGTCGAATCAGCGAACTTCACTCCAAGGTTGTGCGCGTTGGCGACGCGGGCCATGGTGTCGGCCGTGGCGATGAGCGTCTTCGAAGGAACGACGTCCGTCAGCACAGCGGAGCCGCCCAGGCCGTTCTGCTCAACAATGGTGACGGTCGCTCCAAGCGAGGCGGCAACCATGGCCGCTTCGTAGCCGCCCGGTCCACCCCCGAGAATTGCGATCCGCAGGGCGCTGAAATCCAGTTGACTCGTCACAGTTGCCATTCTGTCCTATCCCCCACCACCGCTCAAACGGCGTGGACAGCAACAGGAGGCTAAACAGCAGGTGGATCGACGCCGAGAACTGGAGGTAAGTTGGACCGGTGACTGACCAATCCCCCCAGGACCCGTTCGCCCTTGCCCGCACCGCAGCGGAGTACATCGCCCAGGAGACTTCGGTACCAGCCCATGACATCGCGCTGGTCCTCGGTTCCGGCTGGGGCCAGGCCGCGGAACTGATCGGTGAAACCACCCACACCCTTCAGGCCACGGACATTCCGGGTTTCGCCGCGCCGGCAGTCGCCGGGCATGTGGGCACCATCCGCTCCGTCCTCACCCCGGCGGGCAAGCGTGCCCTCGTCCTCGGCGCCCGCACCCACTACTACGAGGGCCGCGGCGTGCGTGCCGTCGTTCACGGTGTGCGCACGGCCGCGGCGGCGGGAGCCAAGGTCCTCGTCCTGACCAACGGCTGCGGCGGCCTGCAGGAAAAATGGGCACCCGGCACCCCGGTACTGATCAGCGACCACCTCAACCTCACGGCAACCTCACCGCTTGAGGGCGCCACGTTCGTCGACCTCACCGACCTCTACTCGTCCCGGCTGAGGACCCTGGCACGCGAGGTCGATCCATCCCTCGACGAAGGCATCTATGCCCAGTTCACCGGACCGCATTACGAAACCCCGGCCGAAGTCCAGTACGCCAAGCGGATCGGCGCGGACCTCGTTGGCATGTCCACTGCCCTTGAGGCGATTGCCGCGCGGCACGCGGGCATGGAGGTCTTCGGTATGTCGCTGGTGACCAACCTCGCGGCCGGCATCAGTCCCCTACCGCTCAGCCACGAGGAAGTCCTGGAGGCCGGCCAGGCCGCCGGCCCGCGCATCTCGCGGCTCCTCGCCGACATCATCGGCAGGCTCTGACCATGGATCTCTTCACGCAGGCCCGCGAATGGGCCGCCGAGGACCCAGATCCGGAAACCCGCGCGGAACTGACACGACTGATCAACAGTGCCCAGAACGACGACGACGGCGGGCTGGCTGCCCTACAGCAGCTTGGGGATGCCTTCAGCGGCCCGCTGCTTTTCGGGACGGCGGGCCTGCGTGCCGCGCTGGGACCGGGTCCAAACCGCATGAACCGGGTCGTCGTGCGGCGCGCCGCGGCCGGGGTTGCAGCCCATGCGCTCGACCTGGCGTCGGGAGAGTACGCGCCGCGCGCCGTCGTCGGCTTCGATGCCCGGCGCAACTCGCGGATCTTCGCCGACGAAAGCGCCGCAATCTTCACGGCAGCCGGGCTGGAGACTTTCCTGCTGCCCACCGAACTTCCGACGCCGGTGCTGGCGTATGCGATCCGTGCACTTCAGTGCGAGGTCGGCGTCATGGTGACAGCCAGTCACAATCCGCCCCAGGACAACGGGTACAAGGTGTACCTCGGCGGACGCGCGGTTGAGCCCACGGCCCGTGGTGTGCAGATTGTCGCCCCGCATGACACAGCGATTGCTGCCGCAATCGCCTCGGTGAAGGATGTTGAGCTCGCTGAGAGCGGCTGGACTGTGCTCCCCAACAGCATCGAGGACGACTACGTTGCCACGGTGGTTGCCCTCGCTGACCGGGAGGGTTACCCGGCGCGGGACCTGTCGATCGTGCTCACTCCTCTTCATGGCGTCGGAGGCCGTACTGCGCAGGCCGTGCTCGCCGGTGCAGGTTTTGCAGACGTGCATGTTGTTGCGGAGCAGGCCGAGCCCGATCCTGCCTTTCCCACGGTGGAGTTTCCAAACCCGGAGGAACCCGGCGCGCTTGATCTGGCGCTGGCTGCAGCGGGTAAACACGATGCTGACCTCGTGCTGGCCAACGATCCGGATGCCGACCGCATGGCCGCTGCTGCGAAGGATCCCGCAACGGATCAGTGGCGGATGCTTCGGGGAGACGAGGCCGGGGCGCTGCTCGGGCTGCACCTGGCACACAGGCTCTCCAAGGGCGAGGTCTTCGCTAACTCGATTGTCTCCTCGCGTCTTCTCGGACGGATCGCCAACGCTGCCGGATTGCGCCATACCCAGACGCTCACGGGGTTCAAATGGATCTCACGCGTTGCGGACCTCGGTTTCGGCTACGAGGAGGCCCTCGGGTACTGCGTGGCTCCCGAGGTGGTGCGGGACAAGGACGGCCTCTCGGCGGCCCTGTTGCTGGCTGAGTTCGCCGCGACCTGCCGCGCCGAGGGCAAGACCCTCTTTGATGTACTCGATGAGCTCGCCCTGGCCCACGGGCTGCACGTCACGGACCAGCTGTCCGTGCGGGTGGAAAACCTCGACCTGCTCGGGACGATGATGACCCGCCTGCGGCAGGTGCCGCCGTCGTCGTTCGCGGGTTCCGCCGTGACCGTGGCTGAAGACCTCGCCGAGGGCGCGAACCTGCCGCCCACGGATGGGCTGCTCTACGTCACCGGAGACCAGACCCGGGTCATCATCCGCCCCAGCGGGACTGAGCCGAAGCTCAAGTGCTACCTGGAAGTTGTGGAGCCTGTCGGCTCGCCGCCGGAACTGGGAACGGCCAAGACGACGGCGCGGACCCGACTGGATGCAGTGATCAGGGACGTGAAGCAGGCACTCGGGCTCTGACCAGCTCCAACGAAGCTGTCTAGCGCCGCAGCCGCTCGTATCCGCCACCGAAGTGGATCAGGGGATCAGTTGCGGAGCCCGCCGGCACGTCGCGGCCCATCGACAGGACCTGCCCGACAATGAGCTGGTGAGTTGCGGCAGGGTGCACGGCCACGGTCTTGAGCTCGAACCACGCCAGGGCACTCGAGATCACAGCACTTGAAGTGGACGGGCCTCGCCGGAAGGGCACCTGGGCGAGGAGTCCCTCCACAGGATTTCCGGGGCTGGCCAGCCAGTTCACCGTGCCGCGGTGATCGTTCGAGAGGAGGCTCAGCGCCCACGTTCCCGATGCCGTCACCGCTTCGCAGATGCGGGACTCTTCATACACGCTCACCAGAAGTGTGGGCGGATCGTAGGAGACCGAGAGGAAGCTGCTGACAGTCGCCGCGTAGTCCCGACGGCGCAGGACGGTGGAAAGAACTCCGACACCGGCGGCGATGTCGCTGCTGAGCACCCGGAATGCGTCTGTGTCGGCCTGCGAGGGGTTGGCTTCGTCCAGGCTTTGCGCGGTCAACGCACCATCCAGCTCCATGTCCCCATGATGTCACCGCCGGTACTGGCAAGCACCTGTGGTCCGCCGTTCAGGCGACCAGCACTTCAACCACACCGTCCGCAATACGGGTTGGGAAGCTGCGCAGGGCCGTATCGGTTCCGGAAACGGGCTCCCCCGAGTCCAGGTAGTACACCTGCTTATGAAGCGGGGATGTAATCGTGAATCGCTGGCGCTTCGACCCGACCAGTCCGCGCGCCATCACCTGCGAGCCACTCACCGGATCACGGTGGGATACCGCAAACACTGCTTCGGTGTCCACGCGGAACAGTGCAACCTGCCGGCCGTGGATCAATGCGGCTTCACCCCAGCACTGCTCAAGATCAGCGAGGCGGCAGATCGGATACCAGGTGCCCTGGAGCCCTTCCTGCAGTGCGGGCTCAGGACTGAAGTCGAGTTGCAGCGTCATGGGTCTCCCTCGTTCTTGCGCGATTGGAACTGGTCCTGACGCTATTCAGACGGCGTTACACACGGCGCTATTCCGTGTTGCGGACGCGTAAAACGCGTCTCACCACCGAACCAGGTGCCGGTGAGTGCGAAGTTAATCTTCGTTTACATAAGGGAAATCACGAGGCAACTGCGCGTCCGTACGCTCATTTCAAGAGTGCTGCTCAAATGCGCGAAAGGTGTCCTACATGTCAACCCAGAAGATCCTCGTCGTCGGTGGTGGGCCCGCAGCCCACCGCTTCGTTGAAGCCATGTGGTCCCGCGGACTGGACGGATTCGCCATCACCGTCCTCACGGAGGAAACCTGGCTGCCGTATGACCGCGTGGCGCTGAGCCAGGCCCTCGTTGCCGACGTCGATCTCACACTCGGCGACACCACCATGTGGGACCACCCGTCCATCACCCTTGCCACCGGCTCCCGCGCCGTCGGCCTGGACCGCACGGCGCGTACCGTGACCACCGCATCCGGGGACGTCCACACCTACGATCAGCTGGTCCTCGCCACGGGTTCCAACGCTGCCCGCCTTCCGCTGCCCGGAATGGACGCGGCACACGTCTACCGGACAGTCGACGACGTCAGGGCCCTGCGCACCGAGGTTTCCCGCCTGATGCAGGAACTGGGCCGGACCATCGACGCCGTAGTGATCGGCGGCGGGCTGCTCGGACTGGAGGCGGCCGGCGGAATGCAGACGCTCGGAGCCAACCCGGTGGTCATCAACGGCGCGGAATGGCTCATGAACACCCAGCTCGACCAGGGCGGCGGGCAGGCACTCGACCGGCTCATCACAGCCAAGGGCGTCACCGTGCACGGTGGGGTGTTCCCCTCCGGTTTCGCGATGGAGGACGGGCGGATGGTAGGCGTCGACATGGCTGACGGTCGGCGGATTCCCGCGGACCTCGTGGTGGTGGCCATCGGCGTCCGGCCCCGCGACGAACTCCCCCGCGATGCCGGCATGACCGTGGGGCCGCGCGGCGGCGTTGTCATCGATGCGTCCTGTGCCACAGAGGACCCGAACATCTGGGCGATCGGCGAGGTCGCCTGTTTCGACGGCATGGCCCTTGGGCTGGTGGCACCGGCGAACACCATGGCCGAGATCTGCGCCGACCGCCTGCACGGCGGCACTGCCACATTCCCCGGCTTCGATACAGCGACCAAGCTCAAGCTCTCCGGGGTGGAGGTCGCGGCCTTCGGCGACGCCTTCGCCGCTGCCGAACAAAGCCTTGAGATTGTCTACGCGGATCCTGCGCGCGGCCTCTACCAGAAGCTGGTCGTCACGGACGATGCAAAGACGCTGCTCGGCGGTATCTTCGTCGGCGACGCCTCCCCCTACACCGCACTTCGCCCGCTCCTCGGGCGGGAACTCAGCGCCGAGCCCGGCGCCTACCTCTCAGCCGCCGGCGGCGGT
Organism: Arthrobacter pigmenti; assembly: GCF_011927905.1. Lineage (NCBI taxonomy): Bacteria > Bacillati > Actinomycetota > Actinomycetes > Micrococcales > Micrococcaceae > Arthrobacter > Arthrobacter pigmenti. Next base: position 927,967 of record NZ_JAATJL010000001.1, on the reverse strand, counting down.
GAGGCGCCGGACACGGAACTGCCCGACGACGCCATTCTCTGCTCCTGCAACAACGTCTCGGCAGGCTCAATCCGCGACGCCGTCAACGGCTGCGGTACCTGCGAGGGCTCCGAACCGGTCCGCGAGCTCAGCCCCCTGAAGGGCTGCACGAAAGCCGGCACCGGCTGCGGATCCTGTGTGCCGATGCTCAAGAAGCTCCTCGAGGGTCAGCTGAAGAAGAGCGGCATCGAAGTCTCCAAAGCCCTCTGCGAGCACTTCACCATGTCCCGCCCGGAGCTCTTCGAAGCCGTACGCGTACTGGAGCTGGACAGCTTCGAGGGCATCATCGAGCGTTTCGCGGTACCGGAGACGGGCACGCACGGCTGCGACATCTGCAAGCCCGTGATCGCGTCCATTCTCGCCTCGCAGCGTGCCGAGTACGTGCTCGACGGCGGCCGCGGGATCCTGCAGGACACCAACGACCGCGCACTCGCCAACATGCAGAAGAACGGCACCTACTCGGTGGTACCGCGCATCCCGGGCGGCGAGATCACCCCGGAGAAGCTCGGCGTGATCGCCAAGGTCGCCCAGGACTTCAACCTGTACACCAAGATCACCGGTGGCCAGCGGATCGACATGTTCGGTGCGCGGCTGGAGGAACTACCGGAAATCTGGAAGATCCTCGTCGAAGCCGGTTTCGAGTCGGGCCAGGCATACGGAAAATCGCTGCGGACCGTGAAGTCCTGCGTCGGGTCCACCTGGTGCCGGTTCGGCGTGCAGGATTCTGTGGCGATGGCCATCCAGCTGGAGCTGCGGTACCGCGGGCTGCGCAGCCCGCACAAGCTCAAGTTCGGCGTCTCCGGCTGTGCCCGCGAATGTGCGGAGGCGCGCGGAAAGGACGTCGGCATCATCGCCACCTCGGACGGCTGGAACCTGTACGTGGGCGGAAACGGCGGAGCTACCCCGGCACACGCCCAGCTGTTGGCCAAGGACCTCGATGACAACACCCTCATCCAGTACATCGACCGCTACCTCATGTACTACATCCGTACCGCGGACCGGCTGCAGCGCACCGCAGCCTGGCAGGCAGAGCTCGACGGCGGGCTCAAGCACGTCGAGGACGTCATCGTCCACGACTCGCTTGGTATCGCCGAGGATCTGGAAGCAGCCATGGCGCGGCACATCGACAACTACGAGGACGAATGGGCTGCCACCCTGCAGGATCCGGAGCGGCTGCGCAGGTTCCGCTCCTTCGTCAACGCCCCGCACGAGAAGGACGACTGGATCGCCAACGTTCCCGAACGCGGCCAGATCCGGCCCGCCACTAACGAGGAGCGGGCCGCCGGCGGTCCCGTCCTGTTGGGCGCCGGGATTCCCGTCCGTTCCGTCCTTGGGGAGGGCGAGTGAGCATGCAGCTTTCCCTCGAAGTCACCGGCCTGACCGTCCTTGTTGCGGGCACGACGACGGCGGCGCGCCGCGTAGTGCGCCGCTACGGTGCCGGCGGCGCAACAGTGCGCCGGATCGCCGGCCCCGAGCAGTTCCATCCGCGGCTTCTTGACACCGTGAGCCTCGCCGTCGTTGTTGACGATTTGCCCGGTCGTTGGGAACCACTGCTGGAGGCAAGCCGTAAGCGCAGGATCCTTGTTTCCGTGGAGGAGCCGGCCGCACCGGGCGGCTGCGTGACCCTGGTGGGAGGCGGCCCGGGTGTGGAAGACCTGCTCACGATGCGGGCGCGCACCGCGCTGCGGGAGGCCGACGTCGTACTCTACGACCGGCTGGCGCCCTACCGGACGCTCGCGGAGCTGGCGCCCGGGGCGGAACTGATCGACGTCGGCAAGACGCCCGGGCACCACCCGATTCCCCAGCCGGAAATCGAAGCGCTCATGGTCAGGCGGGCGAAGGAAGGATACAACGTTGTCCGGCTGAAGGGTGGCGACCCGTTCGTGTTCGGTCGCGGCGGCGAGGAGATCAACAGCTGCATAGCGGCCGGGGTTCCCGTCTCCACTGTGCCGGGGATCAGCAGCTCGATTGCCGTGCCGGCGGCCGCAGGCATCCCGGTGACATATCGGGGTGTGGCGCACGCGTTCACCGTCGTGTCGGGACACCAGCCACTGCCTCCGCAGGAGCTCGAGGCGCTCGCCGCCCTGGGCGGAACCATTGTGGTGCTCATGGGCATCGGTACCCTGCCCCAGCTCACCTCGGGACTGTGCAAGGCGGGACTTGCATCCAACGTTCCGGTTGCGATCGTGGAGAAAGGCTTCAGTCCGGAGCAACGGACCACCATTTCGACTCTCGGCGGAGCCGTGACGGCTGCGGGCGCGGCGCGCTGTACCTCGCCCGCCGTCGTCGTCATCGGCGAGGTGGTTCGCCGTCACCAGGACTTTCGCGCGACCCTGACCGACGTACTCACACACCCGATGGTGGCATCATGACTGTTATGCCCGCAGTTGACCTGCCCACCGGTGAGCTCTCGCTTGCCGGCTTCCGCATCGGTGTTACCGCGGACCGGCGTGCGGGTGACCTGATCGAGGCGTTCGAACGCCGCGGTGCGTCAATCCTGCACGCACCGGCGCTGAAAATCGCCCCGGTGGCCGAGGACCTGCCGTTGTTCGAAGACACCCGTGCGATCATCGCTGCCCGTCCGGACTACGCCATCGTCACCACTGCCTATGGCCTGCGGCGGTGGTGCGAGGCCGCAGATGCCGCCGGCGTCGGGGATTCTCTGCTGGACGTTCTCGGTGAGGCGAAGATCTACGTCCGGGGTCCCAAAGCCCGCGGTGCTGTGCGCGCGCTAAGCCTTACCGACGTCGGAATCAGCGTCGATGAAACAACTGCGTCCCTGGTGAACATGATGCTCGGGCTGGAGCTGCATGGGAAGACGGTTGCTGTGCAGCTGCACGGGCACACGGACTATCGGCAGCTGGAACGGCTCCGCCGTGCCGGTGCGCAGGTTTTGACCGTGACCCCGTACCGCTGGGTGAAGCCAATCGGTCCGGATGCGCTGCCGCGGCTGATCGAGACTGTCTGCGCCGGCGGGCTCGATGTTCTCACGTTCACCAGTGCACCCGCGGTTGATGCCGTGCTCAGCACTGCTTCGGAAATGGGGTGCCTTGATGCGTTTGTCCGGGCGTTGACCGGGCGGGTGACGGCCGCCGTCGTCGGACCCGTGACCGCACAGCCGCTGGTGGATGTGGGGGTTTCGCCCCTCGTGCCGGAACGTTACCGGATGGGGGCGCTCATCCGGTTGGTGGGCGAGTATCTGGGCCAGCACCGGGTTCTGCAGTACCCGAGTGCCTTCGGGCCGATCGAGTTGCGTGGGAAGAACCTGCGCATCAACGGGAATCCGGTGGAGCTGGCGCCTGCGCCGATGAGCCTGTTCCGGGCCCTCATCGAAGCCAACGGTGCGGTGCTCTCACGGGAACAACTCGTTGGGGTGCTCGCGGACGGAACCGGCGAGCATGCACTGGACATGACCATCAGCCGGCTGCGGAAGTCGTTGCCCGATGCCCGCCTCGTGGCGACCGTCATCAAACGCGGTTACCGGCTGCAGCTGTAGGTTGCTCCGGAGGATATTGTTAATGCAGCAACGTTCCGCATACTCCGAGGAGAATACCGATGGCGCATCCAGTTACGTCCGAAAAGCCGAAACGCCCCACTCATTCCGGAGACGGCCACCTGCTGGAGAACCTATTGGTGTACGCGGTGATGCTGGCGCTGTTCCTCGGATCCATCTACATCATGAGCTTCGGCACGAAGGAGAACGTGTGGCCCTTTGCCATCAGTCTCGTCCTGGGCTTCCTCGCGTTCTGGATCCCGCAGACCATCCTCGGCCGTTCGGACACCGGTGGGCAGATCGCGAAGGGCGAGCGCAAGGCCTAACCCCTTCCTTGTATCGACTCTCCAATAGGTGACCGTTTGGGCCCGCTAACGGTCACCTATTGAGGAGTCGATCGCATATGTGGATAACGACGACGACGAAAGTCCTGCCTTCGCAATAATCGCTTCATGCGAACACCGGAACCTCTTCCAGAACCTCTGACCGTTCTTCCCTTCACCGTTGGTGACGCTGACGCGCTCGGCATCAGCAGACGCCGCCTGCGTAACGGGAAAGTTGTATCCATCGGTCGGGGCTTGAGGTCCGCCAAACGCTCTCCCTCAGGTGCGGAGCTAGCTGGCGCAGTTAGCAGGGTCACGTCTTTCTCCGCTGCCTCGCATGAAACCGCTGGAGCCATTTGGCAGTTTCCGCACTACTCGTGTGATGTAGCAGCGATCATCCACATCTCGCGCCCCGAAGGAAAGCCAGCGGTAAGACGGCCCGGCGTCGTCGGCCATGAGTGCAAAATGTATGCCGACGAAGTAACAACGGTTGACGAAGTGAACGTCACCACGCGTGAAAGGACATGGCTCGATCTGGCCGCGCGTTTGGCTGTCCACGATCTCGTCGTGATCGCAGACCACCTCATCAGGATTCCCCGCCCTAACCTCGAAGGGCGAAGCGAACCGCACAGCACCCTCGAACGCCTGCAGGACATGATCAATCGCCACGCTGGTAAGAGAGGTGTTCGGCGTGCCCGTGAAGCACTGGCGCTCGCACGAATCGGCGCCGATTCCCCGCCAGAGACTCTGCTGCGTCTCGCGATTGTGGACGCGGGGCTGCCTGAACCGAAGCTTAACGTCCCCATTACGGACGAAGCTGGCAACGAGCACCACCAACCAGATTTGTCCTACCCCGAGTACCGCGTCGGAATCGAATATGAGGGATCCGGTCACTCAGACCCGGAACAAGTGGCTCGCGACATTGCCAGGGCGGAACGCTACGGAAGGTTGGGGTGGGATGAAGTTCGAATCTCCAAGCGCCATATGCTGAACGATGCCAAAGCCGCCGTGGCAAAAATTCGGTCGGTACTCGTTGCGGCCGGTTGGCGTCCATCTCCGAAATCCACTCTTCAATAGGTGACCGTTACAGCGCTCTAACGGTCACCTATTGAAGAGTCGATGCAGGGCTAGAGTCGATGGAGGGCTAGAGGAGGCCCTTCGTGTGCCACACCGTCTTGGTCTCCGTGAAGAACGTGATGCGGTCGATCGAGGGGGCGCCGGCGTCGGTCCCTGACTCCGGCGGAAGCACCCGCTTCAACGTGTCCGCGGCCGCAACCTGCAGGTCCACCCAGTCCAGCTCGCCGGCTCCAAGCAGGTCCAGCGCGTTGACGTCCGCGTGTGCAGCCAGCCACGGCAGGATTTCGGCCGGTGAGCCACTGAGGACATTCACGACGCCGGCCGGCACATCGCTGGTCGCGAAGACCTCGCCAAGGCTCAACGCAGCAAGCGGCGCTGCCTCGTTCGGAATGACGACGACGGCGTTTCCACTCACCAGGACGGGCGCCACCGCGCGTACAAAGCCCAGCAACGAGGAAGTCCCCTGCGGCGCCACCACAGCCACCACGCCGGTCGGTTCAGGAACCGAAAGGTTGAAAAAGGGACCCGAGACGGCGTTAGAATTCCCCGCAACCTGCACGTACTTATCCGCCCAGCCCGCATACCAGACCCACAGATCGATTGCCTCGTCCACCTGCGCCGATGCCGCCGAGGAGGAAACACCCTCGAACGCCGCGATCTCCTCGGCGAACTGCGCACGGCGTCCGTCGAGAATCTCCGCGATCCGGTACAGCACCTGCCCTCGGTTGTAACCCGTGGTACCCGACCAGGTACTGACGGCAGCCCGGGCGGCAACCACTGCATCCCGTGCGTCCTTCCGCGAAGCTTTCGCGGCGTTGACTGAACTCACCGAAAAGCTCCCCTTCTTGGTCGCAACCTCGTACACCCGCCCCGATTCGCTCCGAATGAACTTCCCGCCGACGTAGAGCTTGTAGGTCTTCGGAACAGCAAGGCGGCTCATCGGGCACCTCCCTTGAACGACGGCGACTTGAACGACGACGGCGCCAGGTAGGCCGAGAGCCCATGCTTGCCGCCCTCGCGGCCATAGCCGGATTCCTTGTACCCGCCGAAGGGAGACGCGGGGTCGAACTTGTTGAACGTGTTGGCCCAGACGACGCCGGCACGCAGCTTGTCAGCGACAGCGAGGATCCGGCTGCCCTTGTCGGTCCAGATACCGGCAGAAAGCCCGTACGGCGTGTTGTTCGCCTTCGCGATCGCTTCCGCGGGCGTGCGGAACGTCAGCACGGACAGGACCGGCCCGAAGATTTCATCCCGGGCGATCCGGTGGCTCGTGGACACGTTCGTGAAGACCGTCGGCGGGAACCAGAAGCCTTCGGAAGGCAGGTTGCAGGCCGGACTCCACCGCTCGGCTCCCTCCTGCTCGCCGATGTCGGACAGTTCACGCATCCGCCCCAGCTGCGATGCGGAGTTGATGGCGCCGACGTCGGTGTTCTTGTCCAGCGGATCACCCACGCGCAGGGTGGATAGCCGCGCTTTCAGCCGGTCCACGACGTCGTCGTGGACTGATTCCTGCACCAGCAGCCGCGAGCCCGCACAGCACACCTGACCCTGGTTGAAGAAGATCCCGTTGACAATACCCTCGATTGCCTGGTCGATCGGGGCGTCGTCAAACACAATGTTCGCGCCCTTGCCGCCCAGTTCGAGGGTTAGCTTCTTGGAGGTACCGGCCGTGGAGCGGGCAATCTCCCGGCCCACCGCCGTCGATCCTGTGAAGGCAACCTTGTTGACATCCGGGTGATTCACCAGCGCGGATCCGGTGGCACCCGCACCGGTCACGATATTGACGACGCCGGCGGGCAAGTCGGCCTGCTGCAGGATCTCCGCGAACAACAGCGCCGTCAGCGGAGTGGTCTCGGCAGGTTTGAGGACAACGGTGTTTCCGGCGGCGAGCGCTGGCGCGATCTTCCACGCGAGCATCAGCAAAGGGAAGTTCCACGGAATCACCTGTGCGGCAACTCCGAGCGAGCGCGGCGCCGGTCCCAGACCGGCGTACTCCAGCTTGTCCGCCCAGCCCGCGTAGTAGAAGAACCACGCGGCTACCAGCGGGATGTCGACGTCGCGGCTTTCCTTGATCGGTTTGCCGTTGTCCAGGCTTTCAGCCACTGCGAGTTCGCGTGAGCGTTCCTGAACCAGCCGCGCGATGCGGAATAGGTACTTGCCGCGATCGGCACCGGACATACGCGACCACGTTTTTTCGTAGGCGCGGCGGGCGGCGACGACGGCGGTATCCACGTCCTGCTCATTGGCGCAGGACACCGTGGCAATCTGCTTTTCGGTGGCCGGTGAAATGGTGGTGAAGGATTCGCCGTTGCCTGGCACGAACTCACCGTTGATGAAGAGACCGTATTCGTCGCGAAGGTTGAGGATCGCTGCCGACTCGGGCGCGGGAGCGTAATCAAGGAATGTCATGGCGGGTCCTTCAGTCGATCGTGACGTAGGCCGGGCCGGAGTAGCGGCCGCTGGTGAGCTTCTGGCGCTGGAGCAGTACGTCGTTGAGGAGGCTGGAGGCACCGAAGCGGAAGAGGTCCGGCTGCAACCACTCCTCACCCACCGTTTCCGCGACCGTGACCAGGTATTTGATAGCGTCCTTGGAGGTCCGAATACCGCCCGCGGGCTTCACACCGATCTTCTCTCCGGTGAGACGGTGCCAGTCGCGGACCACCTCGAGCATGGACAGCGTGACCGGGAGCGTGGCCGCGGGTGAAACCTTGCCGGTGGAAGTCTTGATGAAGTCCCCACCGGCGAGGATGGAGAGCCAGGATGCACGACGCACATTGTCGTAGGTGTTCAACTCACCGGTTTCGAGGATGACCTTCAGGTGCGCATAGCTGCCGTCGGACCGCTTGCACGCTTCCTTGACCGCAACGATCTCATCGAACACCTGCCCGTAGCGGCCCGCGAGGAATGCCCCGCGGTCGATCACCATGTCGATTTCGTCGGCTCCGGCGGCAACGGCGTCGGACGTATCCGAAAGTTTCACGGTCCGGGACGCGCGGCCGCTCGGGAAGGCTGTGGCAACCGCGGCGACGTTGATGCGGCCGGGGGCGCCGTCGTCGTGCGCTGCTCCCAGAGCCTGAACCGCGTGCGGCACCATGTCGCCGTACACGCAGACGGCGGCGACGCGCGGGGTGGACATGTCGTCCGGATCCGGCACCATGGCTTTGGCGACCAACGAGCGAACTTTGCCCGGAGTATCAGCGCCCTCGAGCGTGGTGAGGTCGGTCAGCGTGATGATGGTGTCGAGCGCCCAGGCCTTCGACGTGGTCTTGATCGAACGGGTTCCGAGGGCGGCCGCGCGGGCTTCAAGGCCCACCGCGTCGACGCCCGGGATACCGTCGAGGTAGCGGCGCAGGCTGCGTTCGGTGAGGTCTCCACCGATCACGTCCAAGGCCCTCGACGCCGGTGCGATGGTGGTGCCGGCGCGCGTGGTTTCCATGGTCACATGTTCTCCATACTTCTACTCACACCATGCGCAGAACGGTTCCGGCCGCACCCTCTTCCGCCTATGACAGCGTGGGTATCGATAGCGGCGGGACAGGTGGTCGGACGGCGCATAGTCGCTACGACTTTACCACCGGGTAACGACGACGGCGACGGCCCCGCAGGGTGCCGATCCGGGGAACTTTCGTACACCTCTGGCGACTTTCCCGGGCTCGAAGCCGCCATGTCTGCACGAAACTTCCAAAGGAGACTCAGGCCGCGAACACCGCGTCGATGACGTTCTGCGCCCACTCGAGGATCGCTGCGTCGGCAAGGTCCCGTCCTCCGACAGCAGAAGTCTTCGGCTTTGGAACGAGCGCGGCGTTCAATGCCGGTTTCACCGAGGCGCCGGGGTACATCCGCTTCAGCCGCATCTCCTTGGACTCCGGCAGGTTGGCGGGGGCGAACTTAATGAAGTTTCCCTGCAGCGCGACGTCCGTCAGCCCAACGGAACGCGCACGTACCCGGAAGCGCGCCACGGCAACAAGGTTCGCCACCGCAGGCGGCAGGTCACCGTAGCGGTCCTTGAGTTCCTCGACCACCTCATCGATCGCCTCATCGGTCACGGAGGACGCCAGCTTCCGGTACGCCTCAAGCCGCAGCCGTTCCCCCGGAACGTAATCGTGCGGCAGGTGCGCATTGACGGGCAGCTCGATCTTCATCTCGGCTGCCTTCTCCTCGGCCTCACCGCGGTAGTCGGCTACTGCCTCGCCCACCAGACGGATGTAGAGGTCGAAGCCGACGCCGGCAATATGCCCGGACTGTTCGCCGCCGAGCAGGTTACCGGCGCCGCGGATCTCAAGGTCCTTGAGCGCAAGCTGCATGCCCGCCCCGAGCTCGTTGTGGGATGCAACGGCCTTGAGCCGCTCCAGCGCCACGTCGCCCAGCGGCTTTTCGGAGGGGTAGAGGAAGTAGGCGTAGGCACGTTCACGGCCACGGCCCACTCGTCCGCGCAGCTGATGCAGCTGCGAGAGGCCGTAATTGTCCGCCCTGTCCACGATCAGCGTGTTCGCGTTCGAGATATCGAGACCGGTCTCGATGATGGTGGTGCACACCAGGACGTCGAACTTCTTCTCCCAGAAGTCAACGATGATCTGTTCCAGCCGTGATTCGCTCATCTGCCCGTGGGCCACAGCCACACGGGCTTCGGGAACCAGCTGCTGCAGGTGGGCGGCAGTACGGTCAATCGAGGACACGCGGTTGTGCACGAAGAACACCTGTCCCTCGCGCATCAGCTCACGCCGGATCGCCGCCGACGTCTGCTTGTCGGTGTAGGGGCCAACGTAGGTCAGCACTGGGTGCCGTTCCTCCGGCGGAGTTGCAAGCGTCGATGTCTCGCGGATTCCCGTGAGCGACATTTCCAGTGTTCGCGGAATCGGAGTGGCACTCATCGCGAGCACGTCCACGTTGGTGCGCATCTTCTTGAGCGCTTCCTTGTGTTCGACGCCGAACCTCTGCTCCTCGTCGACGATCACCAGACCCAAATCGCGAAACTGCACCTCCTTGGAGAGCAGCCGGTGCGTGCCGATAACTACGTCGACCGAACCGTTCTTCAGCCCCTCCACCGTCTCCTTGGACTCCTTAGATGTCTGGAACCGGGACAGGGCACGGATGCGCACGGGGAACCCGGAGAACCGCTCGGAGAAGGTCTCGAAGTGCTGCTGGACCAGGAGCGTGGTGGGCACCAGTACGGCCACCTGCTTCCCGTCCTGCACAGCCTTGAACGCCGCCCGAACCGCGATCTCGGTTTTGCCGTAGCCCACGTCGCCGGAGACCAGACGATCCATGGGCACTTCCCGTTCCATGTCCGCCTTGACCTCGTTGATCGTGGTCAGCTGATCGGGCGTCTCGATGTACGGGAACGCCTCTTCCAGTTCCCGCTGCCACGGGGTATCGGCTGCGAATGCGTGACCACGCGAAGCCATCCGCGCCGAGTACAACCGGATCAGCTCCCCGGCGATCTCCTTTACCGCCTTGCGGGCCTGGTTCTTGGTCTTTGCCCAGTCGGATCCGCCCATCTTGCTCAGCGTCGGCGTATCACCGCCGACATAGCGCGTGACCTGGTCAAGCTGGTCCGTCGGCACGAAAAGCCGGTCCCCCGGTGCACCACGCTTTGACGGCGCATACTCGAGGACGAGGTATTCACGCACGGTCTTGGTGGGTCCGGCGCCGGTGGAGCGCTGGATCAGCTCGACGAAGCGCGCCACACCGTGCTGCTCGTGCACCACGAAATCGCCCTCGCGAAGCTGCAGCGGATCGACGGCGTTGCGTCGCTTCGAGGGCATCTTCCGCATGTCACGGGTGCCGGAGGCGGTTGTCCTGCCCAGCAGGTCGGCCTCGGTCAGCAGCCCGAGCTTCAGTCCGTCGAGCACGAAGCCGCGGCCGGCAGAGGCCGTCGTGATCTCGATGATTCCGGGCTGGGGAGGCGAGTCCAGAGATTCAACGCGCGACGCCGGGATGTCGGCATCGTGGAAAAGTTCCGCCAGGCGTTGGGCGGGTCCCGGACCTTCGGTTGCGACGACCACGCGCCACTGGTCGCGGACCCGTCCGCTGAGGAACTCCATCATTTCGGCGACGTCGCCCTGGTATCCGCGGGGTTCGCGGGCGGCGACGGTGAAACTGTCAATGTCAGTAAGCAGATCATCGGACCCGAACGAGGTGATCGACCACCATGCGACATCGTTTGCCAACGCGGCGGAACGGGTGTCACCGAGTGACCGGAAGCTTGCCGCTTCCAGGTCCGCGCCCAACTGGCCGCTGAGGTCAACGGGCGCCGCACCGCCATCGGACGCCGTAGCCCACGCCGCCTGGAGGAACTCCTCGTTGGTCGCCTCAAGGTCGTGGGCGCGCGCGCGGACCTTCTCCGGCTCGACGACGACGGCGATAGACCCCGCAGGCAGCTCACCGACGAACGGCACCATGGCATCTACGAGCACCGGGGCCAGCGACTCCATCCCCTCCACTGCAATGCCGCCGGCAATCATCTCGAGCATTCCTGCAGCGGCCGGAAGCTCCGGACGGAGCTTCGATGCGCGCGACATCACCGACGGCGTGATGAGGATTTCACGGCAGGGCGGCGCATACAGTTCAGTCGGGGCACCGCGGTCCCCATCGGTGGGCAGTGACCGCTGGTCAGCGACCGCGAACCACCGCATCTGATCCACCTCATCACCGAAGAACTCGACCCTGACCGGGTGGTCCTCGGTGGGCGGGAAGACGTCAATAATGCCGCCCCGCACCGCGAACTCGCCGCGGTGGGTCACCATGTCCACGCGCGAGTACGCTGCGTCCGCGAGAGCACGGACCACCTCGTCGAACCCCCGCTCTTCTCCGACCTTCAGTGCCACCGGTTCGAGGTCGCCGAGGCCTGCCACGAGGGGCTGCACGACGGCGCGGACGGGCGCGGTGATGACCCGCACCGGGTTTTCGCCAGGGTGGGCCAGGCGCCTGAGCACCGAGAGGCGCCGTCCAACGGTGTCGGACCGGGGAGAAAGACGCTCGTGCGGCAGGGTCTCCCAACTCGGGAACTCCTCGATCGAGCCGGCCGGCAGGTAACAGCGCAGGGCGGCGGCGAGATCTTCGGACTCCCGCCCGGTGGCGGTGACGGCCACGACAACCGGAGCCTGCGCGCCGTCGTCGTTGTTCGTATCAAGGCCGTCCACCATCTCGGCGATCAGGGCCGCCCTCAGTCCGGCGGGGGCACCGATCTGAAGATCGGTGCTGCGGTCCGCGAGCGCCCTCGAAGCGTTGGAACGCACCCGCACGAAGGACGCGTCCTCCTGCAGCGCGGAGCGCAGTCCGTCGAGCGTGGGTCCGTTGGGGGCCATGACAATCCTTCGCGAAGCAACGTAGAAGCCGTGGAAGCAGCAAAAAGACAACACAAATGCCCGAAATTCACGAAGAATCCCGGGGAGCACCATCAAGACTACCCGTGTTTGACGGGCTGCGGGGCACGGCGGGCAACCGCTGAAGGAAGCTCACATAGGATGTACGGGACGCAAAATCCTACACACCCCTATAACCCGGAGGATCCGTGGCACTCAGCGCCTCAACCACCCTGCCCTACGACGTCGCAACCGTGACCGACGTCTTCACCGACGAGGCTTTCCTCAAGCACACCAGCGAGCATGTGGGCGGTAGCCTGAAGTCCCTGACGGTCGACGGCGACACCGCCGGCGCATTCACCCTCACCGCTGTGCGCACCCTTCCGACCACCCGGTTGCCCGAGATGGCCCGCAAGTTTGTCGGCGAAACCCTCACCGTCACCCAGACCGAGCACTGGGCCGCTCCGGCGGAGGACGGAACCCGTGAAGCGAAGGTCGCCATGAGCGTTTCCGGTGTTCCCGTCAACGTCGACGCCGTTCAGCGGCTCGTCGCCGAGGGCACGTCCACCCGGGTTGACGTAGCAGGCAACGTCAGCTCATCCATCCCGTTCATGGGTAGCAAGATCGCCGACGCCGCAGAGCCGATGATCGGCAAGGCGCTGAACATCCAGGCCAGCCAGGCCAAGAGCTGGCTGGAGAACCGCTGATGGCACTGCCCCTTGCGCTCTCGATCGTCCTGGTGGTTTCCGGTCTCTGGACCCTGATCGTGTGGCCGCCGTTCCTTCGCCGCATTCTGAAGGACCCCCGCTCGCGTAATGAGCACGGTGCGCCCACGCGGTTCCTGAAGGTGCACTTCATGCTGATCACCACGTCCATGATCCTCGGGGCCGCGACCCTCGTGATCGGCATTCGGACGCTCGCTGCCTGAGTAAAGACTTCCGCGCGATCTGCGCCATCCTGCTAGGGTTGCAGAAATTGGTGCGCCGGGAAGTCTGGTCGGCAGAGTTCTGTCCTGTCTTCTGAAGGAGCCACACGTGTCAAACGAACATCGCTCTGCGCCCAGGCGCGCATTCAGCCGGTCCAGCTGGTTGGAGTACCAGCGAATCAGCGAGATCCTTCGCAAGGAAACCGTTGGCGGCATCCTGCTGATCATCGCAGCTGCACTGGCTCTCATCTGGGCCAACTCACCTCTGGCCGACAGCTACTTCGCGCTACGCGACTTCGAATTCGGGTATGAGCCCTGGCACCTGAAGCTTTCCGTTGGCCACTGGGCTTCGGACGGACTGCTGGCGATCTTCTTCTTCCTGGTGGGCCTCGAGCTCAAACGCGAATTCGTGGCCGGTGATCTGCGCAGTCCGGCCAGGGCGATCGTTCCGGTGGCAGCAGCCATGGGCGGCGTAGTTGTCCCGGCACTGATCTATGTTCTGGTGAACCTGGGCTCCCCGGAAACCCTGCGCGGTTGGGCTATTCCCACCGCGACGGACATCGCATTTGCGGTGGCGGTCCTCGCTGTGATCAGCTCCCACTTGCCCAGCGCCCTGCGCATCTTCCTGCTCACGCTTGCCGTGGTGGATGACCTGATTGCGATCGCCATCATCGCGTTCGTCTATACGGCTGACGTCGACTTCACTTTCCTGCTGTTGACGCTGATTCCGCTGGCGCTTTTCGCGTTCCTTGCACAGAAAAACCCAAAGTTCTTCGGGAAGAAAACTCCGGCCGCGTGGATCATCCTGCTTCCGATCGGCTTCATCACGTGGGCCCTGATGCATGCATCGGGTGTTCACGCGACGGTTGCCGGCGTGCTGCTCGGCTTCATGATTCCGGTGCTGCGCAAAGGCAAGGGTGGAAAGCCCGTGCAGCCAACGGCCAACAAGCCGGGTCTTGCCGAGACTTTCGAGCACCGCTTCCGGCCGCTGTCCGCCGGCATTGCGGTTCCGGTTTTCGCCTTCTTCTCGGCCGGCGTGACAATCGGCGGGCTCGACGGCCTGGTCGCCGCCTTCGGCGATCCTGTCACCATCGGCATCGTGATGGGCCTTGTTCTTGGAAAGCCGATCGGCATTCTGCTGACCACCTGGGCCGTCACCAAAACCACCAGGGCAACCCTGGACCCGGATCTGAAATGGGTCGACCTTCTGGGAGTGGGCGTGCTCGCGGGCGTCGGGTTCACCGTCTCCCTTCTGGTCAACGAGCTGAGTTTCGGCGAAGGATCGGAGCACACGGAGAATGCCAAGGTCGCAATCCTCGGGGCCTCCCTTATCGCCGCGCTGCTCGCCACAGTGATTCTGCGCTCCCGCAACAAGCACTACCGTCGAGTAGTGGAAGCGGAGAAGGTCGACGCCGACGACGACGGCGTCCCAGACCTCTTCGAAGACAATCCTCCCCGCCGCTAGGCCTGGCGAATCGAGTCAGTGGGAATCGCTACCTTCCCGCGGCTTTCCAGTTATTTCTGTTGACTCGATTCTGACCAACCCGCACTCAGCGGTTGGCCGCGAGTACCGCTTCTTCCAGTGCCACCCAGGCGAGCATCGCGCACTTCACGCGTGCCGGGAACCGGGATACCCCTGCGAAAGCGGTTGCATCGCCAAGCAGTTCATCGTCAACCGGTGCGGCTCCGCGGGAGCGCATCAACTCCCGGAACCTGTCGAGCTGATCCATCACCTCGTCGCGCGTGCGCCCGGTCACGAGTTCCGTGAGTACCGACGCCGATGCCATCGAAATGGCGCAGCCGGCTCCGTCCCAGGCCACGGACTGCAGACGCGAGTCCGAGATCCAGACCCGTAACGTCACCTCGTCGCCGCACACGGGATTGAGCTGGTGTGACTGGGCTGTGGCGACGTCACCGCCGTCGTCGGCGTCTGTAGCACTGTGCCCATCAATGCCCTGCCCCACACGCCGTCGGGCGTGGTCGAGGATGATCTGCTGGTACAGCGATTCCAGGCCGCCGTTCACCGCACTACCCCGAAATACGAACGTACCTCGGCCACGGCGGCCAGGAATGCATCGATCTCCTCCATAGTGGTGTAAAGGTACGTGCTTGCCCGGGTGGAAGCGGTCAACCCGAGCCTGCGGTGGAGCGGCTGGGCGCAGTGGTGGCCCACCCTCGCCGCTATTCCCCGCGCATTCAGGAACTGGCCGACGTCGTGAGCGTGGACGCCGTCGACGTCGAACGCCGCGAGACCGATCCTCTCGGAACCTGTCCCCGGTCCCAGCACGCGGACACCGTCGATGGACTCCAGTCCCCCGACCAGCCTCTCCCCCAGCGCGGATCCCCGCTCCGCAATGCGCCCCATCCCCGTCTCAGCGAGATAGTTGACCGCGGATTCCAGGGCGATTGCCTGCGAGATGCGCTGCGTTCCAGCTTCGAAGCGCGCGGGCGGCGGTAGGTAGTCAGACCCTTCCATGGTGACGGTTGTGATCATTGAGCCTCCCGTGAGGAAAGGAGGTAGGGCGGACAGATGATCCGATCGTCCATACAGGACGCCGATTCCCGTGGGGCCCAGCATCTTGTGCCCCGAGAAGACCATGAAGTCTACGTCGAGTGCGCCTACGTCGACCGGGAGGTGCGGTACGGACTGGCACGCATCCAGGACCGTCAGCGCACCTGCTGCCCGCGCAAGGCCAACCAGCTCGGCCACGGGAGTGAGAGTGCCCAGCACGTTGGAAACGTGGGTGAAGGCAAGCACCTTCGTCGAGCCGTCGACGACGGCGGCTGCCCGCTCGAGGAGGAGGGCGCCGTCGTCGTCAGTGGGTATGTATCGGATTTCGGCTCCAGTACGCGCGGCCAGCTCCTGCCACGGCACCAGGTTCGCGTGGTGTTCCAGCTCGGTGACCACGATCGAATCTCCCGGCCCAAGCGCGTAGGGGCGCGCCGCGTCACCGCCGCGGCCAAGCGACGCGTTGGACAGCGAGTACGCGACGAGGTTGAGCGCCTCCGTGGCGTTGGAGGTGAAGACAATTTCCTCGGCGTTTGCACCGATGAACGAGGCGACGGTGGACCGTGCGCTCTCGTAGGATTCGGTGGCCGCCACCGCAAGCGTGTGCGCGCCGCGATGCACGGCTGCGTTTCGCTGCTCGTAATACTCCTGCTCCGCTTCCATCACACTCAACGGGTTCTGCGAGGTGGCACCGGAATCCAGATAGACCAGCGGGTGGCCGTTAAGCTCGGTGGCAAGCAAGGGGAAGTCGTTCCGGATGCGAAGCACTTCATCCTCGGACAGCGGAGACGATAGGGCTGACGCGTTGGACATGGCACTCCCTCGATGCGCGAATGGGCGCTACTCACTCTACCGAAGCCACTGCCGCGCAGCGCCCGATCGCCATGAAGGAGCCGACGACGGCTGGGGACGAGCCTTGGTCTCAAAGGCTTCGACGTCGCCGGCTCCACTGACAACTCTAGGCGGGAACCCGGGCTCCGGACACGAGTACCCGGTACCCGATTTTCAGGCCCGGACCGCCCGCTGTGTACTCAGCCGGTACTCGTTGTATCGCCCCCGCCGGGCAGCTCTTCGCGCCTGGTGATTCCAAGCTTGGCAAAGATGCGGTAGAGATGCCCCTCAACGGTGCGCACCGAAACGCCCTGCTCAAGGGCGATGTCACGGTTGGTGTAACCGTTAGCGGCAAGCCGCGCGATGTCCTGCTCCCGTTGCGTGAGTTTAGAGGTGGAATGTACCTGGCTGAACTGCGGGCTCTGCAGGCCCTCAAGCTGAGCGACAATCTGGTTGAGCTGCTGCTGGATAGAACGGGACCGGTGTTCCTCCCCGCGCTGGGAAAGGAACTTCACTGCCTTGCCAAGGCATTCGGCGGCGATGAGGAGGTAGCCCGCGGACTGAGCCAGCCTTGCCGCCTCCACCAATCCGCCCGGGTCACGGAGGGCAGCGGATTTCGCCATGGCGGAAATGACGGCACCCTCAGGGCCCTCGAAGTTATCGGTGAGACGCGCGAGTTGGTCGAAGCAGCGTTCGTCACCCAGACGCGCGGACAGCTCAAGGGTGAGCGCGGCCAACACGTCCATTCCGTCGCCCTCGGCCCGCGCCGCGACGACGCGCAGCTCCTCGATGCTCTTGGCAGCTCCCTGGAACAATGCGTTTGCTGCGATTACGTGAATTTTTCCGATGAGCCGCGCCTGTCTGGTGCCGTTGCCCTCGCCTGCTGCAAAGTCCGCCGCGTAGGTGCGGGCCCGCGTGGTGTCGCCAACCATCGCACAGGCGAAGGCTGCAAGACCAAGCGCCATCGGCATCAGCTGGTTCTGGTCCGACTCCCGCAAACCTTCAACCGCGAGGATCAGGCATGTGCGGGCAGTGCGCATCAGGCCCTTCCGCAGCGAGATCAGTCCCTGGGCGATCTCGTTCATTCCGCTGAACGGGGACGGACCGCCTGGTTTGGACCGGATGAAGCGCTCGAGAAGTTCTTCGATGTCATCCCAGCACCCGGCATGGGCAAGCGAGAGGAAGTGCCGGGTGACAACGAATTCCCAGTGCGCAACGAACTGGTGGCCGTGGGACGCAATGATCTGCAGCGCTTCGTTAGTGGCGCTTGCTCCTTCAATCCCCCTGCCGGTTGAGCCCAGGGCCTCCCCCAGCAGCGTCAGGCCGGCAAGCCGAACCTCATCGGTACAGTACTGATCCGCGAGAATGTCCCGAAGCACGGCTTCAGCCTCTACGAACCTGCCCTCATAATTCAGTGCGAAGCCTTCCAGGATCCGGTAGCCGTTCCTGGACACGCTGGCGCCGATCAGCACCGCGGGATCGTTCCCGGAATCGGCTGCGATCTGCTCCACGATCCGCTGCCAGCGGGCCGCGTCGGTGCGGATGGCTTCCGGAGGGTTGCTGCCGCGGACATGCAGCGCGACGGACAACAGTGAAGCATCCTTGGCGAGCAGGAAACTGGTGCACTGTTCGAGCACTTCATCAACGATTTCGCGGGCATACGGCAGGTTCCCACGCATCATCTGCGCCCTCGCGATTTCGACCAACGAGCTCCCGCGAAGGTCAGGAGTATGGACTGCCCTTGCCGCGCGCAGGGCGAAGTCGGCGTCGTACAGACGGTTGGCGACGACGGCGGCGTGCAACAGCGTTTTGTCATCCGGCGGCAGTCCGCAGTCCAGGCCCCAGCCCACGAAACGCAGGAAGCCGTCCGCTGAACTCGACTGTTTGTCCAGCAGGTTCAGCACCTGTCTTCGGATCGCGAGGCTCCGCCCGGCAGGCACGTCGTGGCGGATGACCTCTCCGTACAGGGGATGGCTGAGGCTCGCAACCCGTTCACGTCCACCGGAAACGGTGATCAACCCGTCCTCGTGCAGGGTGGCCACTGCCTGCCGGTCCGTGCATTGCACAAGTGCGTCGAACGGCATGGGTTCAGCAAGGGAAAGGGTCTCAAGGACCGCGATCTCCTCGGACGAGCGGCGCCGGAACCGGCTCTTGATGAGGTCAACGAGGCTGAGATCAAGCGGCGGCGCGTGACCGACCAGGCGCCAAACCTTGTTGCGCACCCCGAGATAGCCTGAGCGTCTGCCCTGGCGAAGCAGCGCCAGGAGGAACATCGGGTTACCGCCGGATGTGGCGCCAAGCGTGATGCTGACGCTTGCAAGCACGTCACCGCCCAGTTCCCGTTCGCACAGTTCGTGGACTTCGTCAGCGGTTAAGGGCTGCACCTCATACCGGTTCAGCAGACCGTCCTGCCAGAGCGATCCGAGTTCCGACATGGGTCCGGGCGTGGTGCGGGACAACGCAAGAATACGAGCGCGGCGGCCGGTCACCAGTTGGGAGAGCAGGACACTGGTGCTGTCGTCCAGTTCATGCGAATCGTCCACGAGGAACAGCGGCGTCAACATGTCGCCATTGGTGCTCGTCTCAAGATGGGCCATGATGCTGCGATACACGGCGACGGAGGATCCGACGTCGTTGATCGACAGGGTACGCAGGTAAGGCGAGAGGGCGCCGAAGGGAACCTTGCGCAATGACGGGCTGGCCGAGATCGGCAGGACAGCCGCATTGCCGTCCAGTTGCCGTGCCACTGAGTGTGCAAGGGCCGTCTTCCCCACGCCAGCCTCGCCCACCAGGATTGCGCCAAGATACTGCGTACCGGAGATCGCCGCTGTTACCTCTTCGATCAGATCCCTACGGCCAACCAGATCCTGCCCACCATCAGAATGTTCAGCCATGGGCCCGCTACTCCAACAGCAGAGCCAGCTGGCTGCGCGATGACACCCCAAGCTTTGAATAGAGCCGGTAAACGTGACCCTCGATAGTCCGCACAGAAACACACATGACCTGAGCTATATCACGATTGCTGCGTCCCTGTGCCACCAGGACCGCAATACTGCGTTCACGTTCCGTCAGTGAATCGAGCGCTCCCCTACGTCCGGCCACTCCAGGGGCACCGACATTGCGCAGCACCTTCTCCGCTTCGGTGACCGTGACGTGGTCGCCCTGCTCCCCGGCGAGCCGGGCCGCCAACCGGGCGGCATCCGCACCGAGGCGGTAGTTGCCGATTTCGGACGCCTTCTGAGCTGCCTGGAGCAATTGGTGAACGTCTTTGGACGCGATGCCCTTGCCGTAAAGCGCACACACCTCGGCAAAGGGGCCCTGAACGGCGAGCGCAGAGGACACTATGCGGTCGGCCACATCATCGAGGCCGAGCTGCATGCTCTGGCACAGGAACATCAGTTCATGCCCGTGGTTGCCGAATGCGCGGTCCTCGTCCGCGAGGTCCAGCATGCGTTGGGCAACCTCAAGCGGCGAATCGGTTGCTGTGGATGCGAGCGCAGAGAAGTAGTCGACAGCGCGGGCAGCGTGCCATGGAAGCCGTTCGGGCTGATGGCGGGCTCGGAGCAGGTGCTCCTGGGCCGCCCGCACCTCGCCTACCAGTGCATACGCGTAGGCTGTGGCTGCTTCCGCGAGCGGCAGGATCTGATGGCGATCGCGCGTGCGGAGTTGGCTGAGTGCTGGAAGGAGCTTGTCGAGGGCTTCTGTCCCCCGCCCGGAGTATGCGAGCAGGCACCCTTCAGCAAACTCGGATGCGGACCCGTCATAGGCGGAGTCCTTGGCGGGCTGATCCTGCGAGGCGAGCATGCCGAGGCACTCCTGCCAGCGTCCCGAGAGGACCAGCAACTTGAAGACCCTCGCCATCGCCTGCTCATGCAGCAGCGGATCCTTGGTGGTATCCAGCAGCCGCGACAGGACTGAAGTTGCAAGCCGAAGCGCATCATCCTGCCGGCCGGTCATTGCGAGCGCCTCCGCCAGCCAGCCGAGCAATTCGGAATCGTGCTGGTCTGCGTGGAAGTCGTGCAGGTCTGCGTGCTCTTCAATGATCTCGGCGTAGCGTCCGTTATACACCGCGAGCTCGGCTGCGAGCACATCGACCTTCTGAACCGCGTCCCCCATGCCTGTCGCTGCGGCGGCTTCGATACTGAGCCGAAGCCGGATGTCCTCGAAGGTGGGCTCAGCTTCGACGTACCGCGCGGGACTGCGGACCAGGAGACGGCACTGGAGTATACGGACATCGATCCATTCCTCCACCGAGTGGGCCACTCCGCTTCCAAGGAACTGCTCGAGGGTTCGGAGGCCGCCTGCGATATCGCCGTCGATACCCAGCGCGCGCGCTTTCTCGATGACTGCCTTTGCCATCGATGCGTGTCCCGGGATGGCGTGCACCAAGCGCAACGCCAATGTCCCTTCAAAGTGCCTGTTCGCAAGACCCGCCGCGTCGATGAGGCTTTCATCGTCGATGTCTGCCCCGCAGTCCAGGCACCAGGAGGCGTAGGTCATCCGTGCCAACGCGGGCATGTCCCAGCGACGGGACTCTGCTGCCAGGGCACGCAGCAGTTCCCTGCCACGGCCGAGCGGAACCTGGGCCCGGACCACCTCGCTCACCAGTCCATTCGCCACCCGCACGAGCGGTACATCACCGTGTTCAAGCTGCAGGATCTTCTTCTGCTGGAGTGCATCCACCGGCCCGGAAGACACGAAGCGCAGGAGCAGTTCGTGCGGGATCACGCTGACCACCGAAACAAGCTCCAGCACCTCCCGTTCCTCCGGGGAGAGCCGGCGGAGACGGACCATGATCCAGTCGGACACCGAGCGCCGGGTTTTCGGCGCGGTGCTGGGCTTCGCTACCCAGACGCCGTCACGCTCGAGCATTTCGCCGGAGTCCACCTGTTCGCGGGTCAGTGCCTGCAGGAACAGTGGATTGCCGCCTGTCGTGTGCCACATGCTGGCAGCGACGGAGCGCGATACCGGCGCATCGAGCGCCGCGGACAGGAGTCTTGTTGTCGAGGCCAGTCCCAGGGGCCCGACGTCGACGCGGCGCAGGGCACCGTCCTTCCAGAGATCGCAGAACTCCTCCGGCGAAGCGTCGATGCTCTGGCAGATTGCGATCAGTTTCACTGCGCCGACCCGCACCAGGTGGCTGATCGCCATGGACGACGACGAGTCCAGATCCTCGAGATTGTCGGCGAGGATAAGGGTCTGCCGTCCGTCTTCCCTGCGCTCATACAGTTCCTGCAGTCCGCGCAGGAGCATGAGCGGGTTATCCACGATAGCGTCGTCGAGATCGCTCAGGACAAAGCTCAGCGCCCCATAGGGCATCTTCGCGGCCAGTGCCGAACCGCGGACGTAGACCAGTTCGAAGGAGTCATCCAGGCCCCGCGCGGTGCGCTGGGCGAGCACAGTTTTACCGACTCCCGACTGGCCCGTGATGATAACGCCGCTGGAGCCAGCGTCCAGCAGGGCGTCCCGTACGTCCTTCAGCTCGCCGTCACGTCCGACCAGGGGCCATTCCCCATGGACGTTCAACATCGCTGTGTACCGGCAACTTGTCCGTCCTCACCTGGTGGCGCAACGGTATTACCCTTCAGTGCCGACAGATCCTTGTCGACACTGGACATAACACAATTTCTCATCGAGTCCGCCCCAACACGTCTTGCGCTAGGGCATAAGACTACGCCGGAATGTGTTATAGCGCACCCATTTTCGGGACGTCGTGAACACCGGCGTCGGCGGGCAGCTCTTCGGCCTTCTTAGAACGCAGCGGCGGCCCAGGTCTTCCGCGGGGAGGGGAGCACAAAAAAGGGACCGACGTTGGGATGGGGGTGGCCCAGTCTCAGAGGCCGCCCAACGTCGGCCCCCGATCTTGGGGCCATCAGGCCGAGCGATTTCATCCGGTATTACCGGTTGTGAACCGCTCCACTTAGTTTATCGCTATTTGCCCGCGGAATGAAACTTCTGCTGGGCCGTAAGCAGACCGTCCCGCACAAGGCTTTCGACGGCGTCGGCAGCCTCCTCGAGCAGGATCGGAAGCTCCTTCTTTTCCGTGCTGCTGAAGTCGCGAAGCACGTAATCAGCCGCTTCCTGCCTGCCGGGCGGACGACCGACGCCAACCCGGATCCGGACATAGTCCTTGGTGCCCAGCGAGCTGGTGATATCCCGCAGGCCGTTGTGCCCGCCTTCCCCGCCGCCGATCTTGATCTTGATCGTGCTGAAGGGAATATCAATCTCGTCGTGTACCGCAACGACGTTCGCCGGGACTACTCCATAGAAGCGGGAGAGAGCCGACACAGGCCCGCCGGTCAGGTTCATGTACGTGAGCGGCTTGGCGAGGACGAGGCGCGGCCCGCCTATTCCGAGGCGGCCTTCGAGCACGACGGCGCGTGCTTTGGACGTACCGAACCTGCCACCCAGCCTGCTGCCAAGCACATCGAGGACCATCTGTCCTACATTGTGCCGGTTGCCGCTGTAGCCGGGCCCGGGGTTACCGAGCCCGGCTACGAGCCAGGTGTTATCAGACAAGGAGACGGGTGCTTAGGACTCTTCGGAGGCCGGAACCACGTCACCCGTGGCTTCCTCAGCGGTGGCATCGCCGCCGTCAGAGTCAACGCCGGTCTCGGTTGCGGTTTCGCCGAGGTCTTCAACAACAGGTGAGGATACGTTGATGATCAGCGTCTCTCCATCGGTGAGCAGGGTGGTGCCCTTGGGCAGGCGGATGTCCGAGGCGTATACGTGGTCGCCTACACCGTGTCCGTCGAGGTTGACGGTCAGGGAATCCGGCAGGTGGGTGGCGTCAGCCTCGACCGTAACTGTGGTCTGCTCAAGGTTGGTGACAACGCCGGGCTTGGGCTCGCCCTCAACGTGGATGTTGACCTCAACGGTGACCTTTTCGCCGCTGCGGACGGTCAGCAGGTCGATATGCTCGACGATCTGCTTGATGGGGTTGCGCTGGACGTCCTTCGCGAGGGCGAGGTGCGATTCGCCGTCTACGTCGATGCTGAGGAGCGCGTTGGAGTGGCGGACTGCCAGGGTGGTGGCCTTAGCCGGGAGCAGTACGTGGATGGGATCAGCGCCGTGGCCGTAGATGACGGCGGGGATCTTGTTTGCGCGGCGGGCCTGGCGTGCCGCGCCCTTGCCGAAGTCGGTGCGCAATTCCGCGGGGAGCTTCTGCTCGGACATGGTGTCTCCTGAAGTTCGAAAATGGTGGTCTTGAGGACGTACCGAGGAAAAAGCAACGGGTCCAGCACCATCCACCGGCAACGTCTTCACAGACGCGAACTCAGGAAAGCCGCCAGCCACCGTCGATCACGGAGCAAGCTGTAGTCCCCGTAAGGACGTGTTCCAGGCTGCTCCCTCGCCTAGGCATCGGAAGTCAATGCTACAGCAAGCCGGGCCCTGCCTTGAATCGAGACTGGGCAGGGTGCGCAGACCGTGGCTGGGACCGCTCAGGCGTGGCCGTCGAAGAGGCTGGTGACTGAGCCGTCGTCGAACACCTCGCGGATTGCACGGGCAATCAGCGGCGCGATCGAGAGAACGGTCAGTTGGGGGAACCGCTTCTCCGGGCCAATGGGCAACGTGTTGGTTACCACCACTTCCCTTGCGCCCGACTCCGCAAGGCGCCGGGCCGCGGGATCGGAGAACACCGCGTGGGTCGCGGCGATGATGACGTCCTTGGCGCCCGCATTCTTCAGCACGTTCACCGCACCCGAAATGGTTCCGCCGGTGTCGATCATGTCATCGATCAGGACGCAGGTGCGCCCCTCGATCTGGCCGACCACGGTCTTCGAGACAGCCTGGTTCGGCACAGTGAGGTCCCGGCTCTTGTGCACGAAGGCCAGCGGCGCGCCGCCGAGCCGCTCCGCCCACTGCTCGGCCACCCGCACGCGGCCGGTATCCGGGGAGACGACTGTGATGTTCTCTGCGTCCACGCGGGTCCGGATGTAGTCCGCCAGCAGCGGGATGGCCATGAGGTGGTCCACCGGTCCGTCGAAGAACCCCTGGATCTGCGCCGTGTGGAGGTCAACCGACATCAGGCGGTCGGCGCCGGCTGTGCGGTAGAGGTCCGCAACCAGGCGGGCGGAAATCGGCTCGCGTCCGCGGCCCTTCTTGTCCTGGCGCGCGTATGGGTAGAAAGGCGATACAACGGTGATGCGCTTGGCGGAGGCACGCTTCAGCGAATCGACCATGATCAGCTGTTCCATGAGCCAGTTGTTCAGCGGTGCCGGGTGGGCCTGGATGACGAAGACGTCGGTTCCCCGGACGCTTTCACCCGAACGGACGTAGATCTCTCCATTAGCGAAGTCATAGGCGGAGACAGGCAGGAGCTCGGTCTCCAGCACCGCCGCTATTTCTTCAGCCAGCTCCGGGTGCGCCCTTCCCGTGGCGAGGACCAGCTTCTTCTCGCCACGTGCGGTGATCTCGCTCATGAACGGTTGCTCTCTTCCGTGGATGTGTCGGTGGTGTGTGCGCGGGTGGCTGCTTCGGCGGCGGCAGTGCCCTGCCTCTTCTGTTGCACCCAGTCTTCAGTGTTCCGCTGCGGTGCCACGCTGATGGCCAGCGCTCCGGCCGGCACGTCCTTGCGGACAACCGCCCCCGCACCGGTATACGCGCCGTCACCGATCGTGACCGGTGCAACGAACACCGTGTTGGAACTGGTCCGTACTTCACTGCCGATGATGGTGCGGTGTTTGTTGACGCCGTCGTAATTCGCTGTGATGTTGCCACAGCCAATGTTGGTGTTTTCACCGATCTCGGCGTCGCCGGCGTACCCGAGGTGTGAGAGCTTGGACCCCCGGCCGATCGTGACGTTCTTGGTCTCGTAAAAGGCACCGATCTTGCCGCTCTCCCCGAGAACCGTGCCCGGACGCAGGTAGGTGAACGGACCCACGGAGGCGCCGGCCCCGATCCGG
This sequence comes from Arthrobacter pigmenti, assembly GCF_011927905.1. Lineage (NCBI taxonomy): Bacteria > Bacillati > Actinomycetota > Actinomycetes > Micrococcales > Micrococcaceae > Arthrobacter > Arthrobacter pigmenti. Next base: position 902,560 of record NZ_JAATJL010000001.1, on the reverse strand, counting down.
GCGCCGCTGCCATGCGTGCGCACCACCTTCGCGCCTTCTTCGATGACGACGTCGGTGAGGGTGCAGTCCGGGCCGACGACGGCGTCGCGCGCGACCTGCGTGGCACCGTGCAGCTGTGTGCCGGGCAGGAGCGTGACGTCCTCGTCCAACTCGACACCGACATCGACCCAGGTGCTGGCCGGATCCACGATTGTTACTCCTGCGCGCATCCAGCGCCGAAGCGTACGCCGGTTGAGTTCGGCACCAAGCGCGGCCAGTTGTACGCGGTCGTTGGCGCCCTCCACCTGCCAACGGTCCGTGGAGATCACCGCGGCAACCCTGCCGCCGCTCTGATCGGCCACGGCCGGCACATCGGTGAGGTACATCTCCCCCTGGGCGTTGTTGACATCAACGCGAGTGAGGCTTTCCCTGAGCACGGCGGCGTCGAACGCGTAGATTCCCGAATTGATCTCGGTGATGGCGTGCTGCGCTTCCGTGGCGTCCTTGTGCTCAACGATCCCCGTGACGGTGCCGTCCTCCGCCCGGACAATGCGTCCGTAGCCGGTGGCGTCCTCAAGCACGGCGGTCAGGATGGTGACGGCGTTTCCGCCGCGTTCATGGACGCGCACCAGTTCCTGAAGCGTTGCGGTATCCAGCAGGGGCACGTCGCCGTAAGTGACGACGACGGTTCCTTCGACCCTGTGCCGGGCGTCGAGCGCTTCGAGGGCAACCTGCACGGCACGCCCGGTGCCGGGTACCTCATCCTGGTCCACGATGAGCGCTCCCGGATCCAGTTCCAGGATGTGCGCTGCCACTCTGTCACGCTCGTGGCGGACGACGACGGCGAGCTCCCGCGGTGCGAGGCCACGGGCTGCCGCCAGTGCGTGCCCAACCATGGATGCGCCGCCGATGCGGTGGAGGATTTTCGGGGTCCGGGACTTCATCCGTGTCCCGGCTCCGGCTGCCAGAACTATCACTGCTGCAGGCGCTGATACCGCCTGCACGGGCTCGTTCTCGTGGCTCACGAAGAGGGCCGCTCCTTGCCTGAGTTGTACGCCTGCTGGCCTGCTGGGAAACTGCTCGCTGCAATCCTATCCGGCGCAGGACAACCGCCGTTCCGCCCATAGGATTCGAACCTATACTCCACAGCTCCAAAGGCTGGGGTGCTGCCGTTACACCAGGGCGGACCGCACGGAACCTCAACCGAACACTGGAAGCGTCCGCGCGACTATCTAGTCTGCCATGACCGGGCGCGTTCCTGCGAGTTGCCTCCGCCGCGCAGGAAGTGACCAAACGCCGGTCCTGCGTACGATGAATCCATGACTTCCCGCACAGAGCCTACCGAGAGTGTTGTGCGGCTACGGATGACCGGGCCGCAGCGACGGGCGCAACTGATCGACGTTGCGCGTGGACTGTTTGCGCTCCGCGGACTGGACGGCACAACGATCGAGGAAATAGCCCAGGCGGCCGGGGTTTCCAAGCCTGTGGTCTACGAGCACTTCGGGAGCAAAGAGGCCCTGTACACACAGGTGGTCGATGTCGAGTTCCACATCCTCCTCCGCAGCGTCTCGACGGCCTTAGGTGGAAAGGCGAGTTCACGGGAGCTCCTGGAACGGGCAGCGCTGGCTCTGCTGGACTACATCGAGAACAGCACCGAAGGCTTCCGCATCCTCATGCGCGATGCGCCGCCGTCGCAGCCCGAGGGCGCCTTCTCAACACTGCTGTCCAACATTGCCGCCCGGGTGGAGCACATCATGGTGGACGAGTTCGAGCGCCGTGGCTTCAACCCTCGTGACGGCGCCATCTACGCCCAAATGCTTGTGGGGATGGTTGCGATGACCGGGCAATGGTGGCTTGATGAGCGCAGTCCCGACAAGAAGGAAGTTGCCGCCCATCTGGTGAACCTCGCCTGGAACGGGTTGCGCGGACTGTCCACGGAACCGGTCCTGAAGGTCGACGAGTAGCCAAGGCACGCATGCGTGCGCGGCCGCGAAGGTTACTCCCCGAGGACCTCCGCCGCCGCCAGCCACTGTTCCTCCAGCGCCTCCTGCTCGGACTGGAGTTCGCGCAGCTTTGTGTCCAGCCCGGCCATTTTCTCGAAGTCGATTGCCGACTGGCTTCCCGCTTCACTCATCTGCTCGTTGATCTTCTCGATCTGCGAACCGGTCTTGGTCATCTGCCGCTCGATGCGGGTGAGGTCCTTCCGGGCCTGCCGGGTCTCCTCCGGTGAGGGACCACCGGGGCCGGGCGCCGCCGTCGTGCCGTTGGTGCCGGTGGATTGGCCCGCAAGCGGTGTCCCGCTCATTCCGCCGCTCGCTGCATCGCGGCGCAGCTGGAGGTACTGGTCGACGCCTCCGGGCAGGTCGCGGATCTTCCCGTCGCCGAGCAGCGCCAGCTGGGAGTCGGTCACCCGCTCAAGCAGGTACCGGTCGTGGGAGACCACCACCAGCGTGCCCGGCCAGCCGTCGAGGACATCCTCGACCGCTGCGAGGGTGTCGGTGTCGAGGTCGTTGGTGGGTTCATCGAGCATGAGCACATTCGGCTCCCCCACGAGCAGGCGCAGCAGCTGCAAGCGGCGGCGCTCGCCTCCGGAAAGATCCCCGACCGGCGTCCACTGGCGCTGGTTGGTAAACCCGAGCTGCTCAACGAGCTGACTCGCCGAGACCTCCTTTCCGCCGACCGAGAGCACCCGCTTCTCCTGCTCAATCACCTCGGTGACACGCAGGTGGTTGACGTCGTCGAGCTCGCGGACCTCCTGGGACAGGATCGCGGTCTGTACCGTCTTTCCCCTCTTCAACCGGCCCGACGACGGCGCCACCTCGCCGTTCAGCAACCGCAACAGGGTGGTTTTGCCGGCACCGTTGACGCCGACGATTCCAAGGCGCTGGCCGGGTGCCAACCGCAGGGTGACCGACCGGAACAGTTCCTTCTCCCCCAGCTCCAGGGACACGTTCTCGAGGTCCAGAACATCCTTGCCAAGCCGCGCTGTTGCCAGCTTGCTCAGGGCGAGGGAGTCCCGCGGTTCGGGTACGTCGGCGATCAGGGCGTTCGCCGCTTCGATGCGGAACTTCGGCTTCGAGGTGCGGGCGGGAGCGCCGCGCCGCAGCCACGCGAGTTCCTTTTTCACCAGCTGCTGGCGCTTGCCTTCGACGACGGCGGCCATCCGGTCGCGCTCGGCGCGGGCCAGCACATAGGCCGCGTAGCCCCCGTCGAAACCGTCGATGATCCCGTCGTGGACCTCCCACGTTCGGGTTGAAATTTCGTCGAGGAACCAGCGGTCGTGGGTGACCACGAGGAGCCCGCCCTCGGTGGGACGCCAGCGCTGTTTGAGGTGTTCGGCGAGCCAGGCCACACCCTCCACATCGAGGTGGTTGGTGGGCTCGTCGAGCATGATGACGTCGTCGTTGCCGATGAGCAGTTTCGCGAGGGCAACCCTGCGCTTCTGTCCTCCGGAGAGGGAGGATATCCGCGCGTGCCAGTCGACCTCCGCCACGAGTCCGCCCATGACGTCGCGGATCTTGGGGTTGGATGCCCATTCGTGGTCTGCCTGATCGCCAACGATCGCAGCGCCGACCGTCAAATTTTGATCAGAGCCTCCGTCGACCACGTTGTCTTGGTTGAGATAGCCGACGGTGACATCGCGACGTTTGGTAACCCGGCCGTCGTCGGGCGTGCTGCGCTGGGCGAGCAGGCGCATCAGGGTCGACTTGCCGTCACCGTTCCGGCCGACCATTCCGACCCGGTCGCCCTCCTCAAGTCCGAGGGTGACGCCGTCCAGGATAGTCCGGGTGGCAAAGGTGACGCTGATGTTTTCAGCACCGAGCAGGTGGGCCAACGTGAGTACTGCTTTCGTTTGGGATCTTGGGTCAGTTGTGGAGTTCTCAGGCGATGTAGTCGCTGACAATCCTTGCACCATGTGCCGGGCCGGAAACAAGCTCCGTGGAAAGTCCGGTACTCGCCAGGAGCGCGTCGATCGTCTCGCCGTGATCCGCGGACTCGGCCAGGAAGGCAACTGTGGGACCGGAACCCGAGACGATGCCGGCGAGCGCACCGGCCTCCTTGCCGGCGTCGAGCACGTCCCGCAGCCCAGGAGCGAGCTCCAGCGCGGCATCCTGGAGGTCGTTGTGCAGAAGCTCGGCGAGCGCATGGGCATCGCCTGCCCGCATGGCGCCAAGTACCTGCGGGTCGATCTCCGGCAACTCGGGTGGCTCGTGACCAGCCGCGAGGCGCAGGTCATCCAGCGTCCGGTAGACAGCAGGCGTCGAGAGCCCGAATGGCGAGGTGACAAGGACCCAGTGCAGCGGCGTCTTGGAAATTGCCGGTGTGAGCTGCTCGCCGACACCGAGCCCGACGGCGGTGCCACCGATGAGCGCGAACGGCACGTCCGCGCCGAGATCGACGGCGATCTTGGCGAGTTCGTCACGGGAGAAGCCGCTGTTCCAGAGTGCGTCGCAGGCCAACAGTGCAGCTGCGGCGTCGGCGGACCCTCCTCCCATGCCGCCTGCGATCGGAACCCGTTTGGTGATGTTGAGATGAACGCCGGTGGAGTTTTCACTGAGCTCAGCGAGCAGGGACGCCGCCTGCGCGGCGAGGTTGCTGCTGTCGAGGGGAATTTCCGCCATGGGGAGGTTGAGGCTGCCCTGGCCGTCGACCGTGACGGTTACGCCGGGTTCGTCGGTGACCGTGGCCGTGATCTCCTCGTACAGGGACACTGCGAGGTACACGCTGGCGACACTGTGGTAGCCGTCCTCCCGCGGCGGTCCGACGCGCAAGGACACATTGATCTTGCCGGGCGCCTTCACGCGCACGGCGCGCGGTCCGGTTCCACGTATCCCTGCCGTTCTGCCAGCCACCATGGTTTCCAACTTAGATCACGCGTGCATCATTTGCGCAGTCGCGGGTTCTGGGGCGGCTCCGGCTTGTCCATCGCTCACGCCAGGGGCAGCTGCTTCGACTCGGCGATGCGGGCAAAACCGTGGATGTCGAGCACTTCACCGCGCGCCGTTGGGTCGATGCCCGCACGAAGCAGCGCATCTTCGGCGTGGATTGCCCCGCCCGCCCATCCTGCGAGGGCAGCCCGGAGGGTTTTCCTGCGCTGGGCGAACGCGGCGTCGATGACGGCGAATACTTCCTCGCGCGATGCGGTGGTTGCGGGAGGCTCGTGCCGTTCGAAGGCCACCAGACCGGACGCGATCTTCGGTGCAGGCCAGAAGACGTTCATTCCGATGACGCCCGCCTTGCGCATGGTGCCGTACCAGGCGGCCTTGACGCTCGGCACCCCGTAGACCTTCGACCCGGGAGGAGCGGCGAGGCGGTCGGCTACCTCATCCTGCACCATGACGAGGCCGTGGCGCAGGGCCGGGAAGCGGGCAAGCAGGTGCAGCACAACGGGCACGGCCACGTTGTAGGGCAGGTTCGCGACGAGTGCGGACGGCTCGGCGGGCAGCTCCGTTACGCGGAGGGCATCGGCCAGTACCACGTCGCAGGAAGCGGCCTTCCCGGGCCGAAAGCGCGCAATGGTCTCCGGCAACCGCGCGGCAAGGACCGGGTCGATCTCCACCGCTACAACGTGGCGTGCGGCGTCCAGCAGCCCCAGGGTCAGGGAGCCGAGACCGGGCCCGACCTCAAGTACCGTCTCCCCCGGATCAATGTGTGCAGCGGCAACGATCCGGCGGATGGTGTTGCCGTCTATGACGAAGTTCTGCCCGAGGGTTTTGGTTGGACGGACGCCCAACTCATCGGCCAGCCGCCGGATCTCCGTGGCTCCGAGCAGGGGGGCTGCCGGAGACTGGCTCTTGTCATTCACCTAGCCATCGTAACGGGACAGGCGGCAGCACCGGCGTCCCCCGGCAGATGCGGGACCATCGCGGGCTATCTCAGGCTATCTCAGGCTATCTCAGCACTAGCGCAGGCGATCTCAGCTCTAGCCCAAGCTATCGCAAGCCAAGTTTTGCCGAGCAGGAGGGCCAGTGTCCCCAGCCGCCATTCTGCTTGAGCACCTCGGCGGTGGCAATCTGCTCGGCCGGTGCTGCCAGGTGCGGCAGCGGAGCGTACTGCCCGCCGCCTGCTCCGAGCCAGCTCGATTCGCTGAACTGCAGGCCGCCGTAGTAGCCGTTCCCGCTGTTGATGGACCAGTTGCCGCCGGACTCGCACTGCGCCAGTGCCTGCCATGCGCCGCCCGCCGGTGCCGGTCCGGCAGCCGGCTCGTCAGCGGGTTCAGCCGGTTCCGCCGGCTCAGTAACAGGTTCGGGTTCCTCGCCGGTGCCGATCGCGATGATCTCGTTCACGGGTTCCAGAGTTACCTTCTCGCTCAGGAGTTCCCGTTTGGTTTCCTTGCCATCGATCACCGTGACCGAGAAAACCTTGGTCCTCTCACCAGGTACGCCTGCCTGCAGGATTTCCTGCTCGCCTACCAGCAGCTCGTCCGTCTCTTCCTCGGTGCTGGAGAAATTGATGGGCTCGGTCTCGGTGACCTGTTTGTCCGTTTCGACGCGGGTGACCTTCAGACCCATTCCGGTGACGAGGGAGCTGGTGACCGGCACGGAGACCCGGTCTTCGTCGCCGAGGGTGATGCCTGCTTCGGCCAGCAGTTCCTCGACGGTGTTGACTGTGGTTTCCAGGCTTCGTCGCTCACCATCCACAGCGATTGTCACGGACTTCGGAGTCGAGATGCTCAGGGTGGAACTCAGCGTCGTCAGCCTGGTTTCAGTCGAGGCTGAAATTACGGAAGTGCGCGCAACACCAAGCTCATCAACCAGTTCACCGACCGTATCGCCGGTGGTATGGACAACCGTTTCGGCTCCATTAAGGGTCACGTCCACCGCGGTGGCTTTGTTGACCTGGATCGCGGCGCCGTCGTCGACTTCGCTGGTCAGTGAGGGAACCACCAGGTCATTCGCGGTGACGGTGACGTTGGCTGCATCGAGCACTTCCGAGACCGTGCCGCCGAACGTCTGGACAACGCGCGCATCGCCGTCAACCACCACCTGGACGCTTTTGCCGTTGCCCACGAAGGCCACCAGACCTACCACGAGGCTCGTCATGACCATTCCCTGCCCGGCAAGCACAGCCCAGGCTTTCGCATCCCTCTTCGCCACAAAGTCCCACATTCCGCGTTGTGTCCGGGCACGGGGAAATGGCGCTCACAGACACCGCGCATGGAAGCGCGCAGGCAGGAGTGCACAGGCAATGAACGACGGCGGAAGGGCCACCCGCCGCGCGCAAAGACCCACAGATGCCACGCAGCATCATGCGGCTAATGCGCAACAGGAAGCCCGTCCGCGTTGGACGGTATCAGTCCGAAAGCCTTCCCCGACCCCGGCTAATAACTGCCCACCGTAACCGAACCGTGACCAAAGGGCAAACCTCGGTAGCTGACCTCCGCAGCCCCGGGCAGTGCGTTGATCAATCCCATTCCCCGTAGGCGCGGCGGGTGTTCGCATTGATGGTCCTGCAGAGTTCCTCCAGGTCAGCGCCCAGATGTTCGGCCATGAAGCGCACCGTGTAGGGCACCGCATAGCTGGCGTTTGGTTGGCCGCGGAAGGGATGCGGGGTCAGAAAAGGCGCGTCGGTCTCGGTGAGAATCAGGGACGGGTCGGCAATTTCCAGCGCCTCCCGCAGAGCGCCGGCGTTCTTGAAGGTGACGGTGCCGGAGAAGGACATGAACCAGCCACTGTCGTTACAGATCCGGGCAAAGTCCGCGTCTCCGGAGAAGCAGTGCAGCACCACGCGTTCAGGGCTCCCTTCGGCGCGAAGGACGGAGACGACGTCGTCGTGCGCGTCCCGGTCGTGAATCTGCACGGCAAGGCCAAGGCGCTTTGCGATGTCCAGGTGCCGCCGGAAGGAGTACTGCTGCCGCTCGATGCCCTCGGCAGGCGTGCGGAAATAGTCCAGCCCGGTTTCGCCGATAGCCCGGATCCTTTGATGGTGCGCGAGTTCCTCGATCTCGGCGAGCGCGTCCTCCAACGCACCGCTGGCGGCCAGAACGGGTGCCTCATTAGGGTGGATAGCCACAGCGCCGAGCAGGCGGTGGTCCCTGTCAACGGCGTCGACCGTGAACCGGGAGGACGCAAGGTCAGTTCCCACCTGGACCGCGAAACCGACGCCGACCGCTTCTGCGGCGTCCATGGCGTCAGCGGCGCTCACGGCTACCTGCCCGTCACGGAAGTCCAGGTGTGTGTGGTTGTCCATCACCGGGAAAGGCAGGGGAACTGGCGCCGGCGGGTAGTCCAGTTTCCGGCTCCGTCCGCCGGACTCCGGAGCCCTGGAACGGGCGCCCGGCGCTTCAACCGCCGCTGCTTCGACGGGCCGGTACTGGACTGGGATCTCGGTGGTGCACATACATAAACCCTAGACAAAACCTGTAGGTCGGTCCTACCGCAGGAACTTTCCGGGACGAACCCCAGTTGTCCTAGTAATCTGTAGGTAGTCACTAGCCGCTGTGCAGGTTCGTGTTTCACGCTGATGTGTTTCGCACCGGGGTGGACCAACTCCTGAGGCGACGAATCCGGAAGGTATCCATGGACGCCCACAACCAGTACGCCACCCCGAACGGCAGCACGGCGCCCGCGGCGGAGACCGCCCCGACGCCGATGTCCGGCGAGGCGTTCCACGACACCAGTTCGCGGATTCTGGACTCGATCAACACCGTCATCGACGGCAAGCCGGACGCCGCACGGTTGGCGCTCACCGTTCTTCTGGCGCAGGGGCACTTGTTGCTGGAGGACGTGCCGGGCGTGGGTAAGACCATGCTCGCAAAAACGCTGGCCCGGACGATCGACTGCAGCGTCAACAGGATCCAGTTCACCCCGGACCTTCTGCCCTCGGATGTGACGGGCGTATCCATCTACAACCAGGACTCGCACCGCTTCGAGTTCCGGCGCGGTCCGGTTTTCGCGAACATCGTCATCGGGGACGAGATCAACAGGGCGTCCGCGAAAACGCAGTCCGCGTTGCTCGAGTGCATGGAGGAGCACCAGGTCACTGTCGACGGTGACTCCTACCACCTTGCGGAACCCTTCATGGTCATCGCCACCCAGAATCCCATCGAAATGGAGGGCACCTATCCGTTGCCCGAGGCCCAACGCGACAGGTTCATGGCGCGGATCTCCATGGGTTACCCGGACATCAACTCCGAGATGGAGATGCTGGAGACCCACCAGTCGGTGTCTCCGCTTGAATCAGTCCGCGCAGTGGCGGATGTGGCGGATGTGTCGGCCATGATTGCCCAGGTGCGGCAGGTATACGTCTCCCCCGCCGTGAAGGAGTACACGGTGGGCATCGGGCACGCCACGCGTGAGCACGCCCAGCTGCGGCTGGGTGCGAGCCCACGCGGCCTCCTCCAACTACTTCGTGCTGCGAAGGCCGGCGCTGCGCTGGAGGGCCGGGACTTCGTCCTTCCCGACGACGTCAGTGCCGTTGCCGAGGCTGTCCTGGCACACCGGCTGATCCTGGACCGCAAGGCGCTGAGCGCGGGCGAGACGCCGTCGTCGATCATCGCCGGCATCCTCGCCCGGGTGCCCGTGGCGCGGGAGGCCCTCAGCGTCTCATCCCGAAACGGCTAGCACCGTGTCCCTGGTGGAGCGACTGCCGCGCGTGCTGACTGCAAGGGGCTGGGGCCTCGCTGTCACCGGCGTGGCTGCGCTGCTCTTCGCCCAATTCCTCGGGCGCCGGGACCTGCTCTACCTCGGCATCCTGCTGGTCCTGCTGCCGCTGGTGTCGGTCCTCATCCTCCGTCTGGTCAAACCCCGGTTCACCGTTAGCCGGACCTTCGCGCCGCAGAGCATGGAAACCGGCTTCACAACCACTGTGACGCTCTCTGTCGCAGCTGACGGTCCGCTCGGTGGTTCGGTCACCATGCAGGAACAGCTCCCGCAGCGGTTCGGTGACGCGCCGGAGTTCCACTTTCCGTCCCGCCATCCCACCCCGAGCGGAGTCAGCCTCTACGAATACCGGCTGCGGTCCGCCGCCCGCGGCGTGTACGACGTCGGCCCGGTCACCGCGGGATTCACCGATCCCTTTGGCCTGGGCATCTCCCGGCATACACTCGGCGGTACTGACCGCCTGGTCGTGACTCCCAGCCCCCTGGAGCTCCCCCATTCGCCGCTCACCGGGGTCCGCGGCACCGACGGCAGCGCGGTAACCCGGCGCAACGCCAACCCCAGCGATGACGACGTCATGACCCGCGAATACCGCCACGGTGATCCGATGCGGAGGGTGCACTGGGCTGCGACGGCGCGGCACAACGAGCTGATGGTGCGCCAGGAGGAGTCCGTCACCACGCCGGAGGCAACCCTCATCCTTGACCAGCGCCAGGGCAGCTTCGGAACAGGCTTCCTCTCGGCGTTTTCCGGAGACCGCGACGCCGATGGCACCGGAATGCTCTCATCGCCCACTTTCGAGTGGGCCGTGGTCGCAGCAGTGTCCATCAGCGCCCATCTGCTGGAACGCAGCTACGCTCTGCGGTTTATCGACGAGACCGGTGCGCCGGCGCTGCGACGGTCGGTGTCGGCACCCTGGCCGGAGGACGAGGAATATGGCGGCCTGTCCGGGCTGCACGGAATTGCCCAGGGCCTGGCTGCCCTGGAGCTATTGCCGGACCCGTCCAAGCGTGCACCCTCCTCCCAGAAGCGACGCCCACTCGCAGACCGGAAGGTGAACGGGAGCGAGACCCAACGCACGGTGCCCTTCGGTGATCCCATGCTGGACAAATTGGCCAGCCTCAAGCACCGGGGTCCGTTGATCGCACTGCTCGGGGTCATCAGCGAATCCGAAGCCCGGGATCTCGCACCCGCTGCCGAATACGGATCCCAGTCGTTTGCCATCATTGTCAGCGAACGGCCGCGCGACATGCACGGCGTCATGGACATCCTCCGCGGAGCCGGCTGGCACGCTGTCGCCGTCACGCCGAACGCCTCGCTGGCCGCCGCATGGGCGTACTTCGACGCTCCCACCGGGACCGTCACCTCGTCCACCGCAAAGACCACCATCAAATCGGCTACGGGGGTACGTACATGACGGCTACACTCTCAAGGCCAGCCACATCGGGGCACACGCAACGCCTCACTCCCGCACGCCCGGACGAACCGCGCCGCAGTTACTGGCATCTTCTCGTCAGCCTGGCGTCCCTCATAGCGGTCATGCTCACATCGGTGAGCCTCTCCGGAGTGATCTTCGGCGGGTCCTGGTTCACGCCGGTTCTGGTGACCGTTGTCACAGTGCTCTTCTTCATGGCACTGACACGACTTGCCCGCCTGCCCGGCGTCTTCGCCCCCCTCGCGGGGCTGCTGGCACTCGGCGGATCCCTCATCTGGCAGTTCTTTCCCGGGCAGAGCACGTTCGGGGTGTTCCCCGGCCCCGGATTCAACGGGCGTCTGCTGGTCCTGCTCAACCATGCCGAGAACACCGTTGTCTCGCAGGTAGCCCCCGTCCTGCCAGGAACCGGCCTGTTCCTGGTGGTGTGTGCCGGAGTGGGACTCATAGCCATCCTCGTGGACACGCTGGCCAATACGCTGCGTATGCCGGCCACCAGTGGGCTCGCGCTCCTAGCCATCCTTGTGGTTCCTGCCGTCGTCCGCATCAACAGTGTCGGTGTTGCGGCTTTCATCGCCGCAGTCGTGGGATTCCTGATCCTTCTGGGGTGCGCGCACTGGCGCGAGGCCCGCTTCGAATCGGCGTCCTCGCATGAACTCTCCGGCGGGCATCTTTCGCGTGGACTGGTCATCGGGGCGTCCGCACTCGTCCTTGCCGTACTCCTCCCGCTGGCCATACCCGGGTTCAACTCGGGGGCTTTCCCGCAAGGTGCCCGGGTAAACCTGTGGGGAACGGCAACGGGGCTGAACCCGATCGTCACGCTCGGCAACGACCTGCGGAATCCGACGGGGTTCGGCCGGATTGAATATGCAACCAATGCCGAAGATCCCCTGTACCTGCGTTCTGTAACACTGGAGGATTTCAGCGGCCAGCGTTGGGAGCCTGACCAGCGCATGGGCCAGCGCGTTGCCGGTGTCGAGGAGATGGGAAGTGAGTTGCAGCAGGACCCCAACCTTGAGAGCTCGCTCACCCGGATCAGCACCGAAAGCTTCACCAGCCCCTGGCTGCTTGCCCCGTACGCTCCGGTCTCGATCAGCGGATTGAACGGCCGGTGGGCCTGGGATCCGCAGAACCTGAGCATCCTTGCCATTGACGGGGGTTCCACCGCTCAGCAGGACTACCTTGTCCGCAGCGCAGAACCCGCGCTCACGCGCGAACGCCTGCAGGCCATCCCTCCGGTCGACCGCGAGTCCGTTCCCGAACAGTTCCTTTCCCTGCCCGAGCAGACCCCCGGAATCATCCGCGACACCACGGCGACGGTCACCGAAGGTATCGAAAACCCGTACAGCAAGGCGATCGCAATCCAGAGCTACCTTCGCGGGCCGTCTTTCGTCTACTCGGTCGATGCTCCTGTTGACGGAGGATACGACGGCAACAGCCTCGAAGTGATGGCGCGCTTCCTCGAGTCCAAGTCCGGTTATTGCGTCCACTACGCGGGCACCATGGCCGTGATGGCACGCCTCGCGGGTATCCCAAGCCGCGTGGCGGTAGGGTACTCTCCCGGCACCCCGACGGGCGAAGTCGTCGACCAGGACGGTGTCGAGCTAACCCAGTACTCCGTAAACTCCAAGGACGCCCACGCCTGGCCGGAGCTGTACTTCGAGGGCGTGGGCTGGGTGCAGTTCGAACCCACCCCTTCCCGCGGCGTTGTTCCGGACTACGCGTTGTCCGCCGTGGCTCCCGTCGCTCCGCCTGTCAATGACAACCTCAACCCCGGTGCCGGCCCAATTGCGCCGTCCACCGCCACGCCCACCCCCGCAGCGGAAGAGGAGGAAACCGCACAGGCCGTACGGGAAAGTACCGAGCGCAGTTCGACCCTTGGCATCATCCTCGGAAGCGTCCTGCTCATCCTGGCTCTCACACCGCTGACCCTGCGGCTGTTACGGACAGCCCGCCGTCGTAGCACCGTTACGGCCGGACCTGATTCCTCTGGCCGGGCTACGGCGGCGTGGGCACAGGCTGTCGAGATTTCCGGCGACTACGGGTACGCGGCCGCGCCGACAGACACACCGCGCTCCTTCGAGAACCGTCTGCTGCGGCAAGCCTCACTGGGCAAAGCTGCCGCTGGTGCCGTGGAGCGCCTGCGGCGTGCGTACGAGGAAGAGGAATACTCAGAGCTGCGCGGACCAGGCGCTCACTCGGGGACCGCCTGGGACGACGTCGAAACCGTTACCGCAGCGCTGAGGGACGCTGCATCCTTGCCCACACGGTTGCAGGCGCGCTTCTGGCCAGCGTCGCTGTGGCAGCGTTTCGGTGCCCAGCGCAGCGAGGGCGCGCGCGCCGCAGCCCGGGCAGCAGGCGCCGGCGTCCGGACGGGCTAGGCCACAGGCACGCGCGCTGGTTTCACCGGCACTCGTGCGGGCTAGTACAACCGGCGCTCGCGCGAGCTACGCCTACCCGCCCAGGCCCGACCGGCCCAGCTCCGGGCCGCCCGAGCGGGTAGGCTCCCTTCCGCCCGCGATTCAGCTGGCGGAAGGGTCTGCGATGCCCACGTACTGCGTGTAGAGGTACTCTTCGATGCCTTCGTAGCCACCCTCCCGACCGAGGCCCGACTGCTTGACCCCACCGAAGGGTGCTGCGGCGTTGGAAATCACTCCGGCGTTCAATCCCAGCATTCCGGTGTCCAGCCGCTCGCCGATGCGCAGTCCGCGGTTCAGGTCGCGGGTGAAAACGTAGGCAACAAGCCCGTATTCGGTGTCGTTGGCCAACCGGACGGCGTCGTCCTCGTTCGAGAAGGTGATGATGGGAGCCACCGGGCCGAAGATCTCTTCCTGGAGGATCCGGGCCGAGGAGGGGACCGACGTCAGAACCGTGGCCGGGTAGAAGTAGCCCGGCCCATCCTGAGGCGAGCCGCCGGTGAGGCAGGTGGCTCCGGCGTCGACCGCGTCCTGCACAAGCGAATGGACGCTGTCCCGGCTTTTGCTGTCGATCAGCGGGCCGAGGGTTGAGTTGTCTTCGGTGCCTCGTGCGGGTGTCACCTCACCCATCTTCGCCGCGAGACGTTCAGCGAATTCGGCAGCAACGGATTCGTGCACAATGAAGCGGTTCGCTGCCGTGCAGGCCTCACCCATGTTGCGCAGCTTCGCGGCCATTGCGCCTGTCACTGCGGCGTCGAGATCAGCGTCTTCGAAGACCACGAACGGCGCGTTACCACCGAGTTCCATGGAGGTGCGCAGCACCGTTTCGGAGGCGTCCGCCAGGAGACGGCGGCCCACGGGTGTGGAGCCGGTGAAGGAGAGCTTGCGAAGGCGGGTGTCCTTGATGAGCGGCCCGGTGACGCCGCCGGCGTCGGAAGTGGGAATGATGTTGAGCACGCCGGCCGGGAGCCCTGCCTCCATGAGCACAGTCGCGAACAACGACGACGTCAGCGGGGTGAGGTTCGCGGGCTTCAGCACCATGGTGCAGCCGGCTGCGACTGCCGGAGCGATCTTGCGCGTTGCCATGGCGAGCGGAAAGTTCCACGGGGTGATGAGCAGGCACGGACCAACGGGCTTCTTCGTCACGAGGATCCGCGACTTACCGTCGGGGGCTGTGGAATAGCGGCCGGAGGTGCGTACTGCTTCCTCGGAGAACCAGCGCAGGAATTCGGCTGCGTAGGTGAGCTCGCCGCGTGCTTCGGCGAGCGGCTTACCCATTTCAAGGGTCATCAGGAGCGCAAAATCATCTGCCCGTTCGGTGACGAGCTCGAACGCCCGGCGGAGAATCTCACCGCGTTCCCGGGGTGCTGTCCGGGCCCAGTCGTCCTGCGCCGCAACGGCCGCGTCGAGGGCGGCCCTGCCGTCTTCAGGGCTGGCGTCGGCGATGGAGAGCAGGGTCTTGCCCGTGGCAGGATCCTCGACGTCGAAGGTCTTGCCGTTGGAGGCGTCGCGCCATTGGCCACCGATCAGCAGGCCGGTGGGAACCGTGGACAGAAGTTCGTGTTCGCGCTGGGCGGTGATGGTCATCCTCTTCAAGCCTTTACGATCGACAGAGTTCAGGCGCGGTGCTGCGCCTCAAGACCCTCACGCTAGCCCTCGGTTTCGAACACTGTCCATGCAGCACTGCACCATGATCTCCCGTAAACCCTGTCACGGTGCACAATAGTGACCCGCACGGCTCATCGTCAGGACCGCACTGTCAGGACCGCATGTCAGGAACGGGCCGCGACCACGGCCGCGTACAACTCGCGCTTGCTCACCCGCGCGTCCTCGGCCACGGCGGCAACGGCCTCCTTCAGCCGCAGGCCCTGCTCCAGGAGTTGGTTCACGGCTCCAACATGGTCTGCAGGCTCCGAGGGCGCTGCAGCCGACGCGCCGCCAACGACGACGGCGATCTCGCCCCTCGCTGCCACGCCCTCCACCCATTCGAGCAGGTGCTGCAGTGACCCGCGAACCACTTCTTCATACCGTTTTGTCAGTTCGCGGGTTACGCAGGCAGGCCGGTCGGCTCCGAATTCCTGGTGCAGTGCCCTGATCATGGCTTCCAGCCGATGCGGCGCCTCGAAAAACACCATGGTCCGGCGTTCAGCGCGCAACTCAGCCAACCGCGCGGCCCGCTCCCCAGCCTTACGCGGGAGGAATCCCTCAAAGGTGAAACGGTCCGTAGGTAATCCCGAGAGTGCCAACGCCGTCAGCACGGCGGAGGGGCCCGGCGCCGCCGTAACGGTGATTCCCCGCTCGGCTGCTGCTTCGACCAGCCGGAATCCGGGATCGGATACTGACGGCATACCGGCGTCGGTCACCATGAGGAGAGTTGCCCCGCCGGTAACCAGGTCCAGCAGCTCGCCGGTGCGCGAGGCCTCGTTGTGCTCGTGGTAGCTGAGCGTCCGGCCCTTCGGGGTTACGCCCAGCGCCCGGATCAACCGTTGCAGGCGCCGGGTGTCCTCGGCAGCGATCACGTCGGCGGTTTCAAGCAGGGACACCAGGCGGAAGCTCGCATCCCCCATATTGCCGATCGGTGTCGCTGCCAGCACGATGCTTCCCTCGCCCTGGGCAACGTGCGCTGGGAGCAGCTGCGCGCCGTCGTCGTCGGCTTGCTGATCGATGTCCTGTTCCTTCACCGCTCCAGCCTAGTTGCATTCCCCGCGGCGTCGCGGTGGCTGCCTTACCGAAACTGACAGATGCCCTCGGTACGATGATCGGGTGAGCCAAACCACCAGCACCGTTCCCGCCGCGCGGCCCGAACGGCAGCAGTGGATTGCCTCACCGCGGTCTGCGTTCACCGAGAAGGTCCTCCGCAGGCGCCTGCTCGGGGAACAGCTGTCCTTCGGCATGTGGGGGTGGCTGCTCCCGCTCCTCGTAGCCCTCATCGGTGGAGTGTTGCGCTTCGTCCGGCTGGGAGAACCCGATTCCCTGGTTTTCGACGAGACGTATTACGTCAAGGACGCCTACTCCTATCTGCAGTCCGGGTATGAGCGCGAGTGGCCCGAAGGCGCTGACGAAAGCTTCAACGCCGGCAACCCCGGGGTCATCCTGGGAACAGCGGACTACGTGGTCCACCCGCCTGTCGGCAAATGGATGATTGCCTTCGGAATGGCATTGTTCGGTGCGGACAGTCCGTTTGGCTGGCGGTTCTCCGCTGCTGTTGTCGGCACCATTTCCATCCTGATTGTTGCGCTGATCGCCCAGCGCCTGTTCGGTTCTGCTGCCCTGGGCGCAGCAGCCGGCCTGCTGTTGGCGGTCGACGGCCACCATTTGGTGCACTCACGCACTTCCCTGCTCGATGTCTTCCTCATGTTCTGGGTGCTCGTGGGTTTTGCGGCCCTGGTGCTGGATCGGGACCATGCACGACGCCGACTTGCGGCGAAGCTCGCAGCTTTGGCCCGGGAGCGGGGCAGGCCAACCCGGGATCAACTGCTGTACGGTCCGTGGTTGGGCTGGCGTCCATGGCGAATCGC
The DNA here is from genome assembly GCF_011927905.1 of Arthrobacter pigmenti. Lineage (NCBI taxonomy): Bacteria > Bacillati > Actinomycetota > Actinomycetes > Micrococcales > Micrococcaceae > Arthrobacter > Arthrobacter pigmenti. The sequence continues at coordinate 885,615 of NZ_JAATJL010000001.1, read as the reverse complement.
GGCGGGCGTTGCGTTGGGGCTCGCGCTCGGAACCAAGTGGTCTGCACTGCCCTACATTGCGGTGTTCGGACTCATGACAGTCCTGTGGGACATGGGCGCGCGTCGGACGGCCGGCATAAAGCACTGGGTGCGGGGAGCTGTGGTGCGTGACGGCTTGCAGGCCTTTGCCTCGATCGTTCCCCTGGCCCTCGTTACCTACGTTGCTTCCTGGGCCGGTTGGTTCCTCTCCTCGGATGCCTACAACCGTCAGTGGGCAGCGGATAACCCGAACCCGGCGTGGGACTGGGTTCCGGGACCGCTCCGCTCCCTCGCCGAGTATCACCGCAGCGCCTACTCGTTCCATCAGGGCCTGAGCTCCGAACACCCCTATGAGGCCACTGCGTGGTCCTGGCTGGTGCTCGGGCGGCCAACGTCCTTCCACTACGAGTCAGAGGGGCTCACCTGCGGCGCTTCGGACTGCTCGCAGGCAGTCAACGTGGTGGGAAACCCGATCATCTGGTGGGCGGCGGCGCTGTCGCTGATCGTCGTACTGCTGTTCTGGGCCGGACGCCGTGACTGGCGGGCGGGCGCCATCCTGGCGGGTGTGGCTGCGGGATACCTTCCGTGGTTCCTCTACCCGGACCGCACCATGTTTTTCTTCTACGCCATCGTCTTTGAACCGTTCCTGATCCTGGCGCTGGTGTACGTGTTGGGCCTGGTTCTAGGACGTGCCGGCCATCCCGCCTGGCGGCGTCGAACCGGTATTGTGCTGGTGGGGGCATTCGTCACGCTGGCGGTGCTAGTGTCAGCGTTCTTCCTGCCCATCTGGACTTCCGAGACCATTCCATACGACCAGTGGCGTCTACGGATGTGGATGCCGAGCTGGATCTAGCATCATCAGATTAAGCATCACAGCCACCGAGGGAAAGCGAGTGCACTAAAGATGCGAGAATCCTCCACCGAGCTCCTGGTAGACCTGCCTGCCGAGTCGAACGTCACCGACCTGCTCCTCGCCGAACATAAGCGCTCCCCCCGCGGTCCGCTCTACGCGGTGAAGTCCAATGGTTCGTGGCACGATGTCAGCGCGGAATCGTTCCTCGATCAGGTTCGCTCCCTGGCCAGGGGCCTCATTGCCAGCGGCGTCCAGCCCGGCGACTGCGTCGCAGTCATGTCCAAGACCCGGTACGAGTGGACCCTCGCGGACCTGGCCATCTGGTTCGCAGGAGCGGTCACCGTGCCGGTCTACGAAACTTCCTCGGCACAACAGGTGAGCTGGATTCTCGAGGATTCTGCCGCCGTCGTCGTACTGGTGGAAAACCAGCAGAAGGCATCGGTGGTCCGCGAAGCCGCGCCGGATAAGCGCCTTGTTCTGATGAACTACGACGACGACGGCGACGCCTCCTTCGCTTCGCTGGTATCGGCCGGAGAGGGCGTCAGTGACGAGGCACTGGAGACGGCGCGTTCGGGCAGGACCCTCAACGACGTCGCGTCACTGGTCTACACCTCGGGCACAACCGGCATGCCCAAGGGGTGCGAGATCACCCATGGCAATTTCGCTCTCTTCGCAGTGAACACGCTCGAGTTCCTTCCGGAGCTGCTGCGTGAGGAGAGCGCACGGACCCTCATGTTCCTGCCGTTGGCCCACGTTCTCGCGCGGGCGGTGCAGCTGGTGTGTCTGGCCGGCGGAGTGAAACTGGGGCATACGAGCAACGCGACCGAGCTTCTTGAAGACCTCGCCGAGTACCGGCCGACGTTCCTGCTCGTGGTGCCGCGGATCTTCGAGAAGATCTACAACACGGCGGCGCAGAAGGCTCAGACAGCCGGCAAGGGCAAGCTGTTCTCCGCTGCAGCGGCAACAGCGGTGAGCTACTCGAAGGCGCTCGACGATGCGGCACGCGGTGGGCGCGGTCCCTCACTGCCCCTGCGGGTACGGCATGCGCTGTTTGACCGAGTGCTCTATCCGAAGCTCCGCGCGGTGTTCGGTGGGGCTGTGACGCACACCGTTTCCGGCGCGAGTCCGTTGAGCGAACATCTTGCTCACTTCTTCCGCGGTGCCGGAATCAATGTTCTGGAAGGCTACGGGCTGACCGAGAGCACAGCACCCTGCACGGCGAACACGGTTTCGCTGACCAAGGTGGGGACCGTAGGGATTCCCATGCCTGGAACCACCATCCGGGTGGACGACGACGGCGAAATCCAGGTCAACGGGGTGGGCGTATTCAAGGGCTACCACAACAACGAATCCGCCAATCGTGAAGCCTTCACCGAGGACGGATTCTTCAGGACGGGAGATCTGGGCGCACTCGACGACGACGGCTTCCTGAAGATCACCGGGCGGAAGAAGGACCTGCTGGTAACCGCATCGGGCAAGAACGTTGCACCGGCGCTGCTTGAAGAGAAACTCCGTGAGCACCCGCTGGTGGCGCATGCGGTGGTGGTGGGCGATGACCGCCCATACATCGCGGCACTGATTACAGTCGATCCGGAGGCGGTGGAGAGCTGGGCGCAAGCGAACGGGCACAGCTCTCCGGTGTCCCCCGTCGCGTTGAAGGCGGAGCTCCAGCGGGCTGTGGATTCTGCCAATGAACTTGTCTCACGTGCAGAGCAGATTCGGAAGTTCGAACTGTTGGATGCGGAGTTCACGATCGATTCGGGTCACCTCACACCAACCTTGAAGCTCAGGAAGGCCGCCGTGCTGACCGACTACGGCAACGAGGCTGACCGCCTCTACGCTTCCTGAACCGTTGCTCTCGGCCTGGCTTCGGGTTCAGGCGCTTCGGGTTCAGACCTGCGATTGAGCGCGCCGGGATGCGTAGGTCGCCTCTGACTTCTCCCGTCGCGCTTTCGTAGGCCAGGTAAGGATCACGGTCGCTACGGCCACTATCAGGACCAGTGCACCCACCGTTGCGGCGCTGTCGATCCAGAACTGTGCGGGGAACAGCCTGATCAAGGTGTCGTCCAGCCGGAAGGTCCAGGTGCCGTCGGCGAAGAACAGCGCGTGAACCTGCGTGAAGAAGACCTCCCACGCCAGTGCGGCGGCGATAGCAAATCCCACGACAAGGACAAGGGTTGCAGCTGCGCCCGCGAATAGGCTCCTGCGGATTCCACCGGGATAGCGGCGTGCCAGGAAGATACAGGACGCGATGCAGAACAGGGCGAGAACCGTTGCGACCACAAATCCCGTGGAAAGCACCAGTTTCACATCGGCCATGTGACCGACTTCGCTGTCGAGGAACAGTTGGTCGCCGTTAACACCCACCAGTCCGCCCAGATACCGCGGCGGGGCCCAGTTCAGGATGTAGTCCATGGCGTACGATCCGTAGGTCATCCGGTCTTCGGTGCTGAACCCGTAACTGTCAGCAGGGAAACCGGGACGGTGATACTCGACCCAGAGGAACAACGGTGTAGCAACGGCACGGACTGCTGCAGCGAGCAGGATCACCGGAAAGAATACGGCCACGAGGACCTGGAGCACACGCGGTAGAACAGGCTTCGCCGCTACTGCATCGTCCCGCTGGCTTGCCCTACGGCTGACATCTTCTTCGGATGGGCGAATGGACAACGCTGTGGTGTCCGGCTGTGCTTCGGTGGGGGTGCTCTCATTTGTGCCAGCGGTCTGAGCCTTGCTGTCGCTGTCTTTTGCGGAGGAGCGGTACGCAGCTACATCCGGCAGCGTGCTCGCCTTGCGCATGGGAAGGGTTCCTGACCGGCCAGGTGTCTTCGCCGGGGGCGCGTCATCGCCACGCAGCGCGGCACGGCGTTCTCCGCCCTCCGCCGTTACGCCTTGCTGTCTGTTTTCGTCCTTGTCAGCCACGACCGTCTCCTCGCATAAAGCTCCTGCTTAAGACACTACTCGGGAGGTTGGCGTGCGGGTGCGACAACCACGCCGGGGCACGGTCGGGTGGCCGCATTGCTTGCTCACCTGTGCCGGACAACATAGTCATGCGGTCAGGACGGTCGCACCCCGATCGACGTCACTCAGATCGCTCGTATAACCTGCCCGTACCGCGCGGCGACCAAGAACGAACGTGTACACCCAGTACAGGGCGAACACGACGAAGCCGATTCCGATCCTCGCCCAGACAGGCAATGGGCTTGGGGTGACGAATCCTTCAACCAGCCCGGAGACCAGCAGCACCAGAACCAACCCCAGCGCAACGGTGATAAGGGACCGCCCTTCCTCAGCGAGCGCCTGTGACCGTGTACGTGCTCCGGGAGACACCCAGGCCCAGAAGATCCGCAGACCCGCAGCTGCGGCGACGAAGATCGCAGTCAGCTCCATGAACCCGTGCGGAAGGATGTAAATGAAGAACACGTCAAGCCGGTCGTAGGACGCCATCATCCCACCAGCCATTCCGACACCCTGGGCGTTCTGGTAGAGAATGAACGGCGACCAGAATCCGGTGATGCCAAAAGCAACCGCCTGAACGGCAATCCACGCGTTATTCGTCCACACCAGCCCCGCGAAAGACGCCGGAGGGTTCTCCGAGTAGTAGTCGACGAAGTCTTCCTCGACATAGCGCCGGATTTCTTCGTCACTGCCGAGCGCGGCAATGACGCCGGGAGTGTTCGCGACCCACGCACCATAGAGCCACGCGACCCCAACGAAGAGCACTCCGATGATGATCGTCAGCCAGCGAACCCGATAGAAAGCGGCCGGCAACGAAATCACAAGGAAGCGTGCGACGTCCTCCAGAACGTTCGATCGGGCACCGGTGAATTTTGTCCGCGCCCGGGACAGACGCATGGACAGCTCGTTGGAGAGCGCACTCTCCGGAGCAACCGATCGGATCATCGACAGGTGGGTGGAGGTGCGCTGGTACAAATCAAGCAGCTCGTCCGAGTCCTCACCATGCAACCTTCGTTGCCGGGTCAAGGAATCGAGCCGGTTCCAGTCCGGTCGGTTTACTGCCTCGAATGCATCCAGATCCACTCGATCAGCTTAGCGCCGAGAGCGCTCGGAGAAGGAAGCTATGCTGAATTCCAGCCAAGGGGAGGACAGTGGGATGAGCTCGGTGATAACCGGCGAAGCAGTTGTGCTGGAATTACGCCCGGCATCGTTCGGCGCACGCGCAGTCAGCGTGATGATTGACGTCGTGGCGCAGATCCTCGTGATCATCGGAGTGATCCTGGTCGTAGGGCAGACTCTCGGCGGGTCCTTCGACCCGGCGTTGACCCAGGCGCTGGTGTTGGTACTGGTAGTGCTGGTCCTCGTCGTCGTCCCCGTCACTGTGGAAACGGTTACCCGCGGGAAGTCGCTCGGAAGGTTTGTAATGGGCCTGAGAATAGTGCGCGACGACGGCGGCTCCATACGATTTCGGCACGCCTTCATCCGGGGGATGCTCGCAGTGCTGGAGATCTACCTGTTGGTTGGATCCCTTGCTTTTCTCGTAGCCGTTTTCAACGAGCGCTCCAAGCGGCTGGGAGACCTGCTGGCAGGGACGTATTCAATGCATGAGCGAGTGGTTGCCAAACCACGTACGCGAGCCCAGCTCCCGCCGTCGTTGCGGAACTGGATCCAAACCGCCGACGTCGCCCAACTTCCGGACCCCCTCACCCGGCGAATCTCACAGTTCATCGGCCAGGCGGCTCGGTTAACCCCTGGTGCCCGAGCCACGCTGGCTGTGGACCTGGCCACAGAGGCACGGACCTTTGTGTTCCCCGGTCCTCCCCCTGGCACACTGCCTGAGGACTTCCTCAATGCCGTTGTCTCCGAACGCCGCGACCGCGATTACAACCGAATGATGAAGCAGCGGGAACGGACGGCCCGCGTGGCAAAACACCTGCACAGGTTACCGTTCAGCTCCTGAGAACTCCCGGCCTGTCACGCAGGCTGCTGAGCAGTCCATTCCGGCCAGGGAACGTTCCAGTCGCCAAAGCCGTCCCAGACCTGGACCGGACCTTTGCTCGTGTTCAGGATCTGAACCATGTCGCCCGGACCGAAGACCTCATAGAAGTACTTGGCGCCCTCGGGACTCATTCCCACACACCCGTGTGAAACGTTCGTCACGCCCAGAACTGACTGCGCCGCGGGCAAAGCTTCATGAACAAAGGCACCGCCGTTGGAGATCCGACTGGCGTAATTGACCAGTGTCGGTTCGTAGTACGCCGGGTCACCGGGCTGGAGGCCTATTGATTCCGCCGTGAACTTTGTCTGTTCATACTGTTCCATCACCGTGTAGTAGCCGAAGAATGACGGCCACTCCTCGGTGCCGAGGGTTACGGGGAAAGTCCGTTCGAGCTTGCCGTCAATGAAAACCTGCATCTGCTTGGTCGCATTGTCCACGACGGCCAACCGCGTGTTGTGCGTCTGGAAGGAGAAGGTGTTGTCGAAATTGCCGATCATGCCGTTACCGAAGTCCACTCCGAAAAGCTGCATATCAACGGTGATGGTGCTGTGCGGCTCCCAGAACTCCTGCGGGCGGTAGCGCACCTTGTTGTCATTCAGCCAGTAGAACGCACCCTCCTGCCCGGACGTGCTGGTGATGGTGATGGCATTCTCGACGTCAGCCTTGTTCGTTACCGGCTCACTGAAGGTGATCTCGATGGTCTGTCCGGTACCTACCGTTGACCCGTCCGCCGGGTACATCCAGGCATTCGCCTCGTTGGCCGGCAGCACGGTGGTGAACGTTTGTTGAATGCGGTCCTGGCCACCAACGCTGTCAATGAGGACGAACTCGAAGGAGTACTCGGTGGCAAAGCTCAAACGCTCATCCGCTTTCCAGGACGTGCCGTCCTGGGAAACGGTTCCGGAAATGGCCTCGCCACCGTCCATAGGCTCGAGTACTACATCCACTACTGTCGCGTTTTCCGCACGGATCTCCGGAGGCGTCACCGGGTTCACGCCAGTGGCTCCGTCGGTGGGCGTCACCCCGAACGTGTACTCCTCCGCCTGGGGCGCCCCGGATGGAGGAGTTGAGGAAGCATCAGCCGCGGAAGCATCTGAGCGCGAATCAGCAGATCCTGAGCCAAGGTTGGCCCACGTAGGCGCGGTCACGATACCGGCAACCACCGCCGCTACTACAAGAAGTCCCGCGATGACGAGCGCACCGATCTTCCAGCCTCGCCGACGGGGCTGGAGAACTTCGGGGTGATTCGACATTCGCTATACCTTGCCTGTTGATTACTGTCCAGTTTCGATTTTATGCCCGCACGTGCGGCGCAGCGTCAGGACACCCCGGCGGGCATATTAACTGGGTTCAAGACCTTACGAAGTAAACCCGCACAGAATATCCTTGGCCTGGACAGGGCGTGCAGCACAGCTTCCGTCCAGCGGGATCCCCGTCAGTAGCGGTAGTGGTCCGGCTTGTAGGGCCCGGCCGCATCAATGTCGAGATATTCCGCCTGGCTCTTTGTCAGCTCGGTGAGTTCCACTCCGAGCGCGTCGAGGTGAAGCCGGGCAACCTTCTCGTCGAGGATCTTCGGCAGGACGTAGACCTGCTTGTCGTACTCCAGTGATCCGTCCTCACCGGCCAAGCCATGCTTGGTGTACAGCTCGATCTGAGCGATGGTCTGGTTCGCAAAGGAATTGCTCATCACGAATGAAGGGTGTCCCGTGGCGTTGCCGAGGTTAAGCAGACGTCCTTCAGAGAGCATGATGATGCTGCGCTGACGATCGCTTCCTTTGTCGAAGACCCATTCGTGGACCTGCGGCTTGATCTCAACCCTGGTGATTCCGGGAACACGGGCAAGGCCTGCGATATCGATTTCATTGTCGAAGTGCCCGATGTTGCCCACGATCGCCTGATGTTTCATGCCCGCCATGTGGCTGGCCATGATGACGTCCTTGTTGCCCGTGGTGGTGATGAAGATATCACCTTCGGCCAGTACCGATTCCAGCCGTGCCACCTGGTAGCCGTCCATTGCCGCCTGCAGCGCACAGATCGGGTCCACCTCGGTCACGATGACACGTGCGCCCTGGCCGCGCAGCGCTTCGGCCGCACCCTTTCCGACATCCCCGTAGCCGCAGACAACCGCGACCTTTCCGCCGATCAGGACGTCGGTTGCCCGATTCAGGCCGTCCGGCAGCGAGTGGCGGATGCCGTACTTGTTGTCGAATTTGGACTTGGTCACCGAATCATTGACGTTGATGGCAGGGAACAGAAGCTTGCCCTGCTCGGCCAGCTGGTACAGCCGGTGCACCCCGGTTGTGGTTTCTTCCGAAACGCCCCTGACGTCCCCTGCAATGCGCGTCCAGAGCTGCGGGTCTTCCTGAAGCGACGCCCGAAGAACATCCAGAATCACCGTGTACTCGTGCGAATAGTCGACGTCGTCTTCTGCCGGCGCAGCGGGAACCGCGCCTGCGGCCTCGAACTCAACGCCCTTGTGGACCAGAAGGGTGGCATCGCCGCCGTCGTCCAGAATCATGTTGGGGCCGCCGTCCGGCCACCGCAGAATCTGGGTGGTTGCCCACCAGTATTCTTCGAGCGTCTCGTTCTTCCAGGCGAAGACAGGCACGCCGGCCGGCTCATCGGTAGTCCCCGACCCGACGACGACGGCCGCCGCAGCCTCGTCCTGTGTCGAGAAGATGTTGCACGAGGCCCAACGAACCTGAGCGCCAAGCGCGGTCAGCGTTTCGATCAGCACGGCAGTCTGGACCGTCATGTGAAGCGAACCGGCAACCCGCGCACCCTTCAATGGCTGGCTGTCACCGAACTCGCGGCGTAGGGCCATCAGGCCCGGCATCTCGTGCTCCGCAAGGCGGATCTGGTGGCGCCCGGCCTCGGCGAGTGAAAGGTCGGCTACTTTGAACTCAAACGTCATTTTTGTGTGGGTTCCTCTGCGGATGTGGCGGGCGGAATATCAGGAACAGATGGGTCCCGGCGCGTTCCGGACGCCGTGGCTGCCCCTACGAGTTCGGGGCTGAGAAGCACGGGGATTGATTCGTCGATCGGATACTCGACCGGTCTACCGGACGCATCGGGTGCAACGGAGCGAAGTATCCCGCCGTCCTGGATAACAGCAGAACCGGTCACGGGGCATCGGAGGATGGTCAGCAGACCGGGTGCGATATTGGCCAATGGGATGCAACCCTTCCAGGATTCCGGATACAGCTCGGAGTGCGCGGTACTGCAGCGCTACGCAGTGCGGTGAAACAAGCGTATCGCGCAGCATGAGCGGACGGAGAATTGGCTGCAGGTTGCTTTAGGAGTCGCGCAGCACCCTCAGATGGCCTCGACGGGCACCCTGCTCTCCCGGTGGCGGTGAGAGAGGGGTTTTCGAAGACGGTGCTGCCGGCTCGGGAATGCTTCGGTCCGTCGCAGCCTCCCGTACGGCGTTTGCGAGCGCGAGGAGGTCATCCGGATTCGGTTCGGGCCGTCCGGAGGGCAGAGCCAGCCGGAGAACTTCCCAGCCGCGTGGAACTGTCAGTCTTTCCGCGTGGAGCGTGCACAGGTCATAGGAATGCGGCTCGGCATAGGTGGCGAGCGGACCAAGCACTGCAGTGGAATCGGCATACACATAAGTCAGCGTTGCCACAGCAGCTCGCTGGCACGCTGAACGCGAACATTGACGGATGGATCCCACGACTGATCAGCCTACCGTGTCCGGCGACCGCTCGGCGGACCGACTCTCGTTTCCCACGGGCTCGCGTGAATGGTGGCGGTGCTTCAAGCTGCGCGCCGGGGTGCAGGCAAGCCGACTTGGGACTAGAGTTTCTTCATGCGGGATAGCTCTGAACTGTCGATTCGCCTGGCCGTGCCGGACTCCCCGCTTCGCGGATCTTCCGGTTCCGCCAGGCGGCGTCGCAACCGGCACGGACGCGGTTTGCGCGGCGACCTGGTCCCTTCCCATCTCCCCGGTGCCCGGACCCGGTCCGAGCGTTTCGAAGACTGGGTCATGGAGTCAGCGCAGCGCCTCGAACGGCTCTGGGGCGACCGGATCCAGGACGTCCAGATAATTGTGCAGGAAATCCCGGACGGATTGGAGAGTATGACCCCTCTCGCACTTCGCGGCCTGCTCGGTACCTCCACCGCTGCCGTCGACAAACGGCCGGCGATCATCACGGTGTACCGGCATCCCATCGAGATGGCTGCCAAAGGCTACGTTCCCACCAATGAGCTGGTACACGACGTCGTCGTCGAACAGATCGCGGAGCTGCTTGGCATGACTCCCGAAGCCGTCGATCCGGCCTATGGGCGATCCCGCGCCTAGCACCCGCTCTGCCGGCGAATACGGTTCGACGGCGAAGGCCTAGTAGCCGATATTCACCGCGACACTTAGTTGCCCCGCGCTCCCTGGCGGAATCGGCGAGACCGCAATTCCGGGCGTCTCTCCGCCAAGGGTTGCGAGCTGCGCCCCATACGCGGGGTCCCCTGACGATCCGATCAGCGCAGCCACCGTGCCCTCGCCGAGTTCGGTCGCGGGCACCGTTACCGTGGTGCCTCCGCCTACATTGAATACGCGCTGCTCGCCGAGCGCGCCTTCGGCATTGACCGGTGTGATCGTGACTTCTGCCCTTCCAGACGGGGCGCTGAAGATGAACGATGCGTCAGCACCGGTCGGCAGCACCGAAACATGCTGGCTTCCAAGCCGGGCCGCCGACGGAATCCGTGCGAGGTCGAGGGGTTCATCCGGTGCTGTTCCCCGCGCAACCCGCGCGCCCGAGACGATCAACACATCCGAGCTGACGACTGCCGCATAGTTTCCTTCCGGAAGGGAGTCCAGGGGGATTGCTGTCACAGCTCCTGCCGCCGCGGTAACGACTCCCCCGCCGGGCAATGCGACTTCACCGTTGGGCCCGTAGATCCGGACGTCGAGGACAGCGTCGGTTCCGCCCGGCACCGCTACCTGCAGGGAAGGAGCAGCGTTCGCGTATCCCTCCTGGGCAACAATTTCATCCATCACATCATCAGGCTGGATCTGGATGCCCGGAACAACCTGGGTGGATGAGCTTGGAGCGGAGGACTGAATGAGGTCCACCCCGCCGGAGGTCAGCCCCCGGAGCACGCTCTGTTGGACGAATCCGCTGACACGGCCGCCGTCGCTGCGAACCCTGATGGCAACATTCTCGTCGTTGGCAGCGAGACCGGCCAACACGATCGACTCCGATTCACCCGGCGCGATCAGTATTCCCCTGCCGCCGGGCGCTTCGATCACGCCCTTGGATCCATGCAGTTCAAGATTGACCGTAGCTGGCGAGACCGATGGGTTGTGCAGCTTCAGCACCGCGGTTGCGCCAACAGTCGTCGAGGCGCCCACCAGCCAGAAGTCGTTCGACGGCTCCTGGCAGTTCGCCGTAGCAAGCCCCGCGAGGTCACCATCGGATGCCGTGTACGTGAATCCCGCGCCTGCGGTTGCCTCCTGCTCACCAAGGGCCTGGGCGCGCAGCACCGTTGCGTTCTCCACAGTTTCACCGCGGACAACACCGGCAACGCGCCCGGTCAATCCGTCCTCGTTGCTTACCTGCGGCTTCGCCTCTTCCGATTCGGGCACCTGTTCGGCAATGACAACTGCCGGCTCATCGGCTCCGAGCGGCCTCACGGCCGCACCGGGCACTGTGCCTCCGAGGTCGCTCAAAGCCATCGCGCTGACCCGGTTCTCTGCTGTTTCGGATACCGGGCTGAACTCGGGATCCCCGCCCTCCACAGCGCCCTCCAGAAGCCTGAGCGGTTCGGGACAGACGGCAGAGTACTCACCGGCAGGTACGGCAGCAGTCGGAACGGGAAACTGCTCCGAGGCAGTTCCAATCCTCCCCGCGATGCCCGCCCCGACGAGCGCGCCCGTCGCAGACACCAGTACGACGCCGGCAGCCACGCCAGCCGCACTGCGCACCCAGGTGCCGCGCGGGGTTCGAGCGCCGGTACGTTCCGTTTTGTTTTTCCTGCTCATGCTTCCCACGTCAGTTACCGGCCCTTCTACCGCTCAGAGCCGCATCTTCGGACCTTGGTGTACCGGCGGACGCGCCGGCCCCGGGGTGCTCACCGGCGACCGGGCGCTCACCATTTGCGGCCTCGTTTCCGGTGCCGGCTTGCTCCTTCACAATCGCACCATCGTGCGCATCGTTTGGCACTGCATCAGGCTGCACACGCTTCGTATCGCGGACCGGGACCGCTGCACGCCTGCCTGAGGAAGAGCGAACTTCAGTTGCCCTGTTCCTGCTGGGCGGGATGCGTACAAGCCGGGGGCGCGCGGGGATGGGAACGGCCAACAGCACGGTCAATGCGAACACCACCGCTTGTCCGGTTCCCACCCACGGTTCCCACGGAGTCACATAGCGGACCTCAAGCGTGCCGCCGCTCTCCGGAAGCGTGTAGCCCTGGCTCCAACCTGCGTCAGCAGGTTCCAGCCGCTGTCCGTTCAGCGTTGCTTCCCATCCGGGAGCGGCACGTTCGGCCAGTACGAGGATTCGCCCTATCGGTCCTGCCGGAACGTCCGCGGACGCGGTTGTCGCGTCAGAGTCAAGCACGCTGATAGTGGTTCCGGACTCGTCGAGGATGCGGATGCGTCCTGTCTGCGGCGCCGATTCGGTCGCTCCGGATGCCTGCATCTCGACGCGCCACAGCCACCCTGACTCGGTGTTGCCAACCGATACAAGCCCCGGTACGGAATCGATCTGGCTGGCGAGAACTTCGGCCGCCGAGTCGGACTGCTGCAGCACTACGAACCCAACGCCGAGCCGCTTCAGTTCTTCACGCGGATCGGCACCGGTTCCGGCGACGAGGGTGGCCACTGTCCGGCGCATGTCCGCCGTGGCGTCGTCGTCGGTCCTCAACTGGGCGTCCAGGAGTGGTCCGTGCAACTGACGAGCCGCATATATCTGCGACAGTCCGTCCAGGGTGGTCCCGCCACCACGCATCACTGCAGCGCTGACGTTCCTGTCGCCGTCAACATTCATCACCAGGGTGCGGCTTCGTTCCCCGCTACTCCCCCGATCCGCTGCCGTGGCCGGCAACGTCCGCTGTGCACTTGGCACTACCCACGACTCCGTACCGAAGGACGTGGCCGCAATGGAAGAATCCGGCGTACGAAGTTGCGGAATCAACCACAGCCCAAGGCTGGTTGCGGGCCCCAGAGCCAGGATGACGGCAGCTGAAGTCAGCCACAGGCGCATGCCGCGCGCAGCGGAGGGGTTCGAGCGTGCGCGCCGGGTGCGGAGGACCTGCGAGATGCCCTCCCCGCCTAGAAGACCTGCGGCGAGCACCGCGAAGGTGAGCACCGAAACCCACGGGCCGGAGAAGGGGGTGGTGAGGGTCGCGGAGCCGACTGCAGTAACCACGAGGGAACTTCCAGCGCTCCCAAGGAGCGCCAGGATCGCAAGCAGCCACAGCACCCGTGCCGCCGGCCGGCCACGTCCCGGCAGGAACAGTGCAACGGCCCCCAGCAGCAGCACCGGCAACCCGACCAACAACGCTGCGACAAGCGGCCAGGGCCCCGGCGGGAGGGTCGGAAAGGCTGCAAGCGGTGCAAAGGGGTCAAATGCCACGGGGTAACCGAGCAGCTGCTGCCACAGTGCGGCGGCCTCGAATGGAAATGGGAGCCCCGGATCCCCAACCACAGCCCTGGGACGATCCAGGGTTGAAATCGCAAACGGCAGGAAGAGGGCCAACGCCGGCAGCAGAGCCCACCACAAGGTCTTCGCCCGGCGCCTGGCTACAAAGGTGATCAGGAGAATGGCGAGCACAAAGAAGACCAGCAGGGACGGCGCACTGGCAACGATCGCTGCGACCAGCAAGCCGGCTGCTGCTGCGGCGGTCCAGCTCGGAATCCCGTTGATCCCCGGTTTCAGCATCAACTGCAGGCCGCGCTGGCGGTTCCTGTACCCGACCGAATCGTCCGACTGTGAGCCCGGCCTGCCTGGGGCCTGACCCACAGCGCGAATCATCGCGAGGGCTGCAAGCGGGAGCAGGATGTGGACCAAAAGTGCACCGAGACGCCCGGTTCCCAGTGCAACCTGAAGTACTGGCACTGAACCCCAGAAGAAGGCCGCCCACAGCCGCAACGGTCTGCTGCGGACCAGGGCGCCGGCTGCAAACCATGCGCTCACACCGGCCAGCGGGGCGGCACACAGCAGCAGGGCAACGATAGCCGCGTTGCCGTTACCGAATCCCAGAGCGGACAGCACCCACAGAACGTAGCCGAACGGATCTCCGTGGCCGGCTACCCCTGAGCCAAGTCCGATCCACCACCGGGAAGAATTGGCCCAAATCTCTGCGAGGTCTGTCGATACAGGAAGCAGCGCACCGCCGGCGAGCGCCGGCGCACCAATGAATCTGGACAGCGCGACAACCGAGACACCCAACAGAACCACAGCAGCGGCGATGGCACCCCAACCGACCCATAGGCGGGACGGACCTTCGAGTGCCGCGAAATCGTCGTGGGCATCACCGCTCGGAACTTCTGCGGCGGTGCTTTGGGCATAGGACTCGTCATCGAGCCCACGCGCAGAGAAAGCTTCAACCACGGACTTGCGGTGTGACCACACTTCCCGCCGGTGTGTCCGCAGGGCGCGAACAACTGAGCGCGGCCGCCGCTTGGTGCGGGCTGCGGACCGTCGCGAGCGATAGAGGTCAAAAGGTTTGAGACAGGCTGCGATACTGGCGGCCAGTTGCCCGAGTCCGTACCCGGGGTCCTTCGCAAGCATCCCCAGAATCAGCCGGGCGAATCCGCCCAGGACGGCACCGATTGCCAAAAAAGGTATCTTCCAGAGCGTGGCGTGCTTGAGGCGAAGGTACACCTCGGAGCGACGTGCTGCACGGAACACGGCTGTGTGGCTTTCGCGGGAGCCGGCATGCCGCATCGCCGCAGCGGGCACCACCACCACGCGATGCCCGGCGAGGCGGTTCCGCCAGCAGAAATCGACATCATCGCCGACGCCCGGCAGTGCCGGGTCGAACCCGCCGAGCTCTTCCCACACATCACGGCGGATGAGCATGCCTGCCGAGTTTACGGCGAAGGTGTCACTGCGCGCGTCATACTGGCCCTGATCCAGTTCGTCTACATCGATGAGTGTGAGCCGCTCGGCCCAACGGCTGATCGAGAGTCCAACATCAACCAGCTTCCGCCGGTGTTCCCACTCAACCTGTTTGGCTCCGGCGACGGTAACCGACGGAGCGAGTTCAACGGCTCGAAGCAGTTCCTCCAGGGCCGTCGGTTCGGGAGCTGAATCATCGTGCACCAACCAGATCCAGTCCTGGTCCGCAGCCTCAGGGTTGGCACGACGGGCGGCAGGAATTTCCGCCAGTCCCGTCCGGATGGCGCCTCCGAATCCGCCACGTCCGGTCGCCCCCACAACCGGCGAACCTACCGGAAGCTGCAGTTGCAGAATAGACGCCGATTCATCAGTTGAACCGGCGTCTACTCCAACGTGGAAGTCTGCGGGTCGGGTCTGTCGACCGAGTGCACCCAGCGTTTCAGCGAGGTACTCGGCACCGTTGTGCGCTACGACAACGGCGGTGACCCTCTGGTGAGGATGAATCAGACTGCTCGCTTTCGTAACCGCCGGCGCTCACGCTCGGAGAGGCCTCCCCAGATCCCGAACCGCTCATCATTAGCCAGCGCGTATTCCAGGCACTGCGCCTTGACGTTGCAGGAGCCACAGACCTTCTTGGCGTCCCGCGTTGAGCCGCCCTTTTCCGGGAAGAATGCTTCAGGGTCTGTCTGCGCGCACAGGGCATCCGCCTGCCACCCGAGCTCGCCTTCATCATCGAAGTCGGAGCCGATTCCGGGCAGTCCGATCCAGACAGCCTGCTCCACGTGTTCCGGTGCAGCGGGTTTGCGCGGGCTGGGGACTTTCTGCGGGTCCAGGAAGTTCTCGACGGCAGCGCCGTCGCTGAGTGCCTCGTGCGCTGCGAGGAACGCCGTCGCCTCATCTTCCAGGCCCTGGGTTTGCTGTTTGTACCGAACAGCAGCACCCGGATCTGCCGGGTCAACGTACCAGTCCTGTGGTACTCCCCTTGATCCGTAACGTGCCGATGCCTGGGCCGCTATGGATGTACGGTCCTGAATGTGCTCTGCCTGCCCCATATCAGCCTCCCGGTGTTGCAGCTCCGGCTGGAAGTGTGGGAGATGCGTCCACCGCAAGTCGCTGTGAACCTCTAAATCCCGTCCGCCGGAACAAATCCGATGACCTAATTACACGCGTGTAATACGTTGCGAGTCAAGCGGCGGAAGGAATCTTATAGAGTAATTTTTGCAAGCGGTGGGCACGCCACGCGAAAGACTCCTCACGATTCAGAAACCGGCACCCTCGAATACGCCCCGGCGGACCGCGGCGGCGCTGGGAAGGAACAGCATCAATGACCAGTATTTCCAGCGTGGCCGAACTCCTCGAATCCTTCCGGGCGGCATCCTCCAGACCGAAGCTCATCTGGTACGGCGAGGCGAACGAACGCATTGAGCTATCCGGGCGGGTGCTCGACAATTGGGTGGCCAAGACCTCCAACCTCCTCGTCGAGGAACTGGACGCCGGCGACTCCACCGTTGTCGCAATGAACCTGCCCCCGCACTGGAAATCCCTTGTCTGGGCTCTGGCATGCTGGCAAGTGGGAGCGCGGAGTGCCATTACGGAGCCTTCAGCAGAAGCTGACATCCGCCTCTCGATGGAGGCCGATGTTGCTCGCAACGATATTGCTGACAACGGCGTTCTTGTGTTCATCGCCCCCGGCGCACTGGATGTGCGCTGGCCTGGCGAACTCCCGGCCGGGAGCGTGGACTACGCAGCTTCGGTTCGTTCCTACGGCGACGTTTATCTGGAGGAGCCGGCGCTGCCGGACTCGGTGCTCGCCACCGACGGCGTGAGAAGTCTCACCTTCGAGGACCTGGCTTCCGCGCCGCTGGCCGCAGAGGATCAAATCGCGTCAAAGGA
Source organism: Arthrobacter pigmenti (assembly GCF_011927905.1). Taxonomy (NCBI): domain Bacteria; kingdom Bacillati; phylum Actinomycetota; class Actinomycetes; order Micrococcales; family Micrococcaceae; genus Arthrobacter; species Arthrobacter pigmenti. The sequence goes on along the minus strand of NZ_JAATJL010000001.1, from coordinate 868,832 downwards.
GCCAGAGAACGACGACGGCGTGTGGCTGATTCCAGCCGCGCTGCCCCTTCACACGGTGCTGGCTGCCGTTGTCCGCATCTGGGCGGGCGGCGGCGCCGTCGTCCTGGTACACCCCAGCGTAGAGGTGACCGACCGGCTGCTGGCGGGCGAACGGGTTACTGCTCGGTTGGCTGCTTAGCTTCCCGCACAACGGTGCCCAGCCCGCCGACGTCGTGCTGGTCCGTCCGTACGTTCTGGTCCGTCCGGGTGTGGCCGGGGTCCGGAGTGTCCGCGGCATGCGCGCCGCCGTGCGAGTGCGGGTGGATAAGTTCGTAGTCGTGCGCGAAGCCGGGCTCTGCATCGAGCTCTACGTTGAAGACCCAGAAGCGGTAAGCCACAAAACGCACGGCAGTAGCCAGGACGGTTCCTATGATCCCCGCGACGAACAGGCCGGTTCGGTCGGAAATATCGAGGGGATACTTCGCCAGCCAGACAAAGCCCGCTGCAATGCCCAGTCCGATGGCGTTGATGAATGCGAACATCACGAGCTCGCGCCATGGGTTGGCTTGCCTGCGATGGCGGAATGTCCAGTACCTATTGGCAATCCACGCGAACACGGTGGCAATCGATGCTGAAACGACCTGCGCCTTGACCTCGCTGTCCGACATGGGCCCGTGGATGAACAGCCAGAACAGTCCCTTGTCGATGATGAAGGCCACGCCGCCCACTGCGCCGAATTTCGCGAGCTCCCGCCAGAACAGGGATGCGAGGCCCCTGATTCGCTCAGCAAGTGTGGTGATCATGACCCTCCGGTCGATTGGACTAATTCGCCATGGCAGCTGTTGGAAAAGCATACGGGGCGGACGAACTGCGAGGAGCTGCGAAGAACACAGTACAACTGGCGACCTATTTTACTTTACCGATCGAGATTGAGACTTTCCTGGGAAGCTGCGAAGGGAAGAGGTCACATCACGGTTACGCACCCGGCTATGGGTACCCTGAAGGGGTGACTTTTCCCGTAATTGGTGTGGTGGGCGGCGGTCAGCTGGCCCGAATGATGGCACCGCCCGCCGTCGAACTCGGCCTTGAACTACGCGTGCTGGCAGAGGCTCCCGGCGTGTCCGCGACGGCTGCCGTGGCTCACGCGACCGTCGGTGATTACACGAGCCTGGAGGACCTGCTGGTCTTCGCCGAAGGCGTCGACGTCCTGACCTTCGATCACGAGCACGTGCCCGGCGGGCACCTTCGCGCGCTCGAAGCTGCCGGAGTGAATGTGCAACCGCGGCCTGTTGCGCTGCAACACGCCCAGGACAAGCTGATCATGCGCGCCGCAGTTGACCGGCTGGGACTCCCGAACCCCCGATGGAGTTCTGTTTCCTCACCGGATGAGCTCCGGGAGTTCGGAGGCGCAGTCGGTTGGCCCGTGGTCCTGAAGACCCCGCGCGGCGGCTACGACGGCAAGGGCGTGCGGATCATCGCCTCGGCGGACGACGCCGATAATGCCGCCGACTGGTTCGACGGCTCAGCCCTGCTGGCGGAGGAGAAGGTCGCGTTCACACGTGAACTATCAGCGTTGGTAGCGCGCTCCCCCAGCGGGGAAGCCCGCGCCTGGCCGGTGGTCCACTCCATCCAGGTGGACGGTGTCTGCGACGAGGTGATCGCCCCGGCACAGGACCTGTCTCCTGAACAGGGACAGGCTGTTGCGGAGGCCGCCCTGCGCATCGCCGACGAGCTCGGCGTCACCGGCGTGATGGCGATGGAACTGTTCGAGGTTCCGGGCTCCGAGCATGGATTTCTCATCAACGAACTCGCCATGCGTCCACACAACTCGGGCCACTGGACCATGGACGGCTCGGTAACCAGCCAGTTCGAACAGCATCTTCGCGCGGTGCTTGACCTGCCGCTCGGCGATCCCTCACTGGCAGGCGGTGTCGTTGTGATGAAGAACATCCTCGGCGGGGACAACCCCGAGCTGTATAGTGCTTTCCCGAAAGCACTGCAGGCGGAGCCCGCTGCGAAAATCCACACCTACGGCAAGAGCGTCCGGCCCGGCCGCAAGATCGGCCATGTCAACGCCATGGGTCTACGAGGCGAAACGCCTGCACAGATCGCCCGGCGTGCCGAACGCGCCGCTGCGATCCTGCGGGACGGATGCGAGACCCGGAAGGAAGAACAGTGAACCACTCCGCTACGGACGCCCAGGTTGGCCTGGTCATGGGCTCTGACTCCGATTGGCCGGTCATGGAGGCAGCGGCAACGGCACTGGATGAATTCAACGTTCGCTATGAGGCCGACGTCGTCTCCGCCCACCGCATGCCCGAAGACATGCTGGCCTATGGACGCGAAGCTGCAGGCCGCGGGCTGAAGGTAATCATCGCCGGCGCCGGCGGGGCGGCGCACCTGCCGGGCATGCTCGCATCGCTGACAACCCTGCCTGTGATCGGTGTCCCGGTTGCCCTCAAGTATCTGGACGGTATGGATTCGCTGCTATCTATTGTCCAGATGCCGGCCGGAATTCCGGTCGCCACCGTGTCTGTTGGCGGTGCCCGCAACGCCGGTCTCCTTGCCGTGCGCATCCTCGCGTCCGGCGAAGGGCAGCCGGCACACGACCTCTCAGCAAGGCTGGACGACTTTGCCCGGGGACTCCGGCAGACCGCGCTCGACAAAGGGGCTGCGCTGCGCTCCCGCGCGGGCAGCAACCAAGGCGGCGCATGAGCAGGGCAGTCCATCCCGGCCGTCCCTCTGAGCGGGCCCTCCTCACCGATCCGGTGAGATACCCGGAATCGGCCCAATCGCAGGTGCGCACCAAGCGCGCCTTCATGCTTCTGCTGCTGACGCTCCTGATTCCAGGGTCCGCCCAGATAGTCGCCGGTGACCGCAGGCTCGGCCGCCGCGTGCTGCGCGTGACCCTCACGGTCTGGCTCCTGGTGATTGCCGCCGTCGTCGTAGCACTGGTCAACCGCCAAATCCTGGTGACCCTTTTCACGAACGAGTGGCTGTCTCTGGTCCTGATCGTGGTCCTGGTCCTGCTGGCTCTGGGGTGGGCATTTCTGTTCCTCAACACCCTGCGCATTATCCGCCCGCCGCTCCTGGACCGCGGGATGCGGCCCGCCGTTGCCGGATCACTGGCACTGCTGATGCTGTTGACGAGCGGCAGCCTCGGTTACGGTGCATATCTGCTGAACGTCGGCCGGAACACCTTCGGCAGTATTTTCCAGGCGGGTCCCGCCTTTGATCCGGTCGAGGGCCGGTACAACTTCCTGCTGATGGGCGGCGACGCCGGCGAAGACCGGACCGGACGCCGGCCCGACAGCATCTCGGTGGTCAGCGTGGACGCCGAGTCCGGCGCGACCGTCACCTTCAGCATCCCCCGCGACTTCCAGAACGCTCCGTTCTCCGAGGGTTCACCCCTCTGGGAGGTGTGGCCCGATGGTTACAACTGCGGTAACGAGTGCATTATCAACAGCCTCTACCCGGTGGTGACGCAAGAGTATGCCGATCTCTATCCGGAGGCCCAGGACCCGGGTGCCGAAGCGATGATGGATGCCGCCAGCGGGATTCTCGGCATCGAGGTGCAGGCCTACATCCTCGTGGATATGGCCGGATTCGAGCAGCTCATTGACGCGATGGGCGGTATCACCATCGACGCCGGTGGCTGGGTTCCCATCACGTCCACGGAAATCCCGGGCACGGTGCCCAAGCGCTATAATCCGCCGTCGGAGTGGATTGCACCGGGCGTCCAGACCCTCGACGGCTACCACGCGCTCTGGTATGCACGCTCCCGCGAGTACGCCACCGACTACTCCCGCATCCGCCGTCAGCAGTGTGTGCAGGCAGCCATGATCGCCCAGCTTGACCCCGCGACTGTGCTGACCCGGTTCCAGCAGATCGCGGCCGCCGGGACCCAGATCGTGGAAACCGACATCCCCCGCGACCAGCTGGGCAGCTTCGTGGACCTCGCGCTCAAGGCGAAGAATCACGACGTCGGCCGCCTCACCATCGGCGCGCCGGACTTCGGCGAACCGGGTGATCTGTTCTCCACTTACCCGGATTTCGACCTCATCCGGCAGCGCGTCCAGGAGACACTCGCCGCGGCTTCTCCGGTTGCCTCAGGCGGATCGGCTTCCCCAGACGCCCACGGAGTCCTTGGCGCCGACAGGGTTGCGTTCACTCAGGCCCTCCCTGCACAGACCGCAACCGGCGAAATCACCGAGGAGTACCTGCATCAGCTCGCCGTGAACCAGGACTGGGCCACACTGGAGTCCCTGCTCGCCGACAACGGGGAATGCACCCCCGCCTAAGAACGGACTCATCGGATGTACAAGCTGGATAACCCGCTCCGCCCCTACGCTTGGGGGTCGGAGACAGCCATCGCGGAACTGCTCGGCAGGAAACCCTCCGGCGGCCCGGAGGCTGAACTCTGGATCGGTGCGCATCCCGATTCTCCGTCGCGCGTCCTTGGACACGGTGATTCCGGTGAGACGCTGAATGAACTGATCAGTGCCGACCCGGACCGCACCCTTGGCTCCGCGGGCGATGCGTTCGGCGATCGGCTGCCCTTTCTGATGAAGGTGCTTGCCGCAGCGGCCCCGCTGTCCCTGCAGGTGCACCCGAGCCTCGAACAGGCGCGTGACGGCTACGAGGCCGAGAATGCAGCCGCCGTGCCGCAGGATGTCCCACAGCGCAACTACCGTGATGCCTTCCACAAGCCGGAGATGATCTTCGCCCTCACCGATTTCGAGGCACTCTGCGGCTTCCGCCCGGTCCGTGACGCGTCCGATATCTTCACCGCGCTCGTGAAGTTGGTCGAACAGCGCCGCGGCTGGTCCCCGGCTATCCTCCAGTCTGTGGTCCGGGATCTGGTCATCCCCGACCCGGTGCGTGCGCTGCGCGAAGCTTTCACCCGCCTCTTGACCGGCGGCGCCGAGACCCGGGAGGCTGTCGCCGTCGTCGTTGGCGTGTTGGAGGAGGATCCGGCTGAGGTCGCCGACGACGTGCGCTCAGCCGCGCACACCGTGCTCCAGCTCAACGGCCACTATCCGGGCGATGCGGGCGTGCTCGTTGCGCTGCTGCTCAACCGGGTGGCGCTCCGCCCCGGCCAGGCGCTCTATCTCCCCGCCGGGAACGTCCATGCCTACCTCGAGGGCCTCGGCATTGAGGTGATGGCTTCCTCCGACAACGTGCTGCGCGGCGGACTCACGGCCAAGCACGTGGACATCGGCGAACTGCTCAAGACCGTCGACTTCGCTCCACTCGAACTCCCGATGGTAGAGGCCGAGATCACGCCGCTTGGCCAGGAACTGTACCGCCCGCCCTTTGACGAGTTCCAGCTTCAGCGGCTTGAAATTCCCGTCTCCTTCGGCGACAGCGCCGCCTCCGCCGACATCCCGTTGGCCCAGAACGGTCCGGCCGTCATCATAGCGCTGAGCGGTTCGGTGGTGCTGGACTCCCCCAAGGGAGACCTCATCCTCCACCGTGGTGAAAGCGCATTCATACCCGCCAACGAGTCGCCGGTGATGGTCAAGCGGGCCTCGGAAACCTCGGAGAACGACGACGGCGGCGCGGTGCTCGCATACGCAGTGACGATAGGCGAGGCTACGGATGGCATGCACTCCTTGAGAACCAGTGAGAGATAGTCGATGAACACCATGCCCTCCTCGATCCTGCAGTCTGCGCTGTGGGCCGAGTTTCAACATGGCCTAGGCAAGAAGGTCCACGAAGAGTCCGGAGACGGCTGGACATTCCTGGCGGTGCTGGAATCGACGGTGCTGGGCAGATACCTGTATTGCCCCCACGGTCCGGTAGCTCAGGACGTGGCCGGGTTTCAGCAGGCCGTTGCTGCGCTGTCGCGCCGCGCCAAGGCTGAAGGAGCCCACTTCGTACGGCTCGAGCCCGGGCACGGTGGCGTCGAGACGAGCCATCGGATGCTCACCGCCGCCGGATTGAGGAAGGCACCAACCGATATACAGCCGCAGCGCACGTGGATGCTTGACCTGACGCAGGATGAGAAGAGTCTCCTCGCAGGGATGCGGCCCACCAGCCGCAACCTCCACCGGAATATCCACAAGAAGGGCGTGACAATCGACACGTCCTCCGATCCGGATGACATTTCGATCCTGCTCGGCTTCCTGCACGAAGTCTCTGACCGCGCCGGATTCCGCCCGCAGTCCGACACATACCTGGAATTGGCGGCGAAAACGCTGATGCCCTCAGGAGCAGCGAAACTGTTCATCGCGCGTCTGGACGGTCAGCCGATTGCCGCCGCCCTGTCCTACGAGACCGGTACCACCCGCGCGTATGCACATGCCGCTGCCAACGACGAACACCGCCGCCTGAACGCAGCGATCCCCCTCCTCGTGACCATGATCCTCGACGCCAAAAAATCAGGGCTCACTCACTTCGATATGTGGGGGGTCTCCCCCGAGGATGAACCTGAGCACCCCTGGGCAGGTTTCTCCCGGTTCAAACGCTCGTTCGGCGGATTCGAGGTGGCTTACCCGGGCAGCTGGGACCTGCCGGTACGCCACGGCATGTATCGGGCGTACGTGCTGGCGCGGCTGGCCCGGGGAGCCCTGCGCGCTACCGCGTCAGCGGCCCGCACCGCCGGGTCGCGCGCCCGGCGCTATGCCAGGCGGGCGTAGCTTTCCCACTTGTGGGCCTGGTGCTCGCCGTCCACCACGCGGATGGTGCCCGACTTCGAGCGCATCACGATCGACTGGGTCAGGACCTTGCCCTTGTTGTAGCGGACGCCGCGAACCAGGTCGCCGTCGGTGATTCCCGTTGCTGCGAAGTAGCAGTTGTCACTGGTGACGAGATCGTTCGTCGAAAGCACCCGGTCGAGGTCGTGGCCGGCGTCGAGCGCCTTTTGCTTCTCGTCGTCGCTGGTGGGCCACAGGCGGCCCTGAATCACTCCACCGAGGGACTTGATGGCGCAGGCGGCCACAATGCCTTCCGGTGTGCCGCCGATGCCCATCAGTGCGTCGATGTCGGTGCCTTCGCGCGCAGCGGCGATGGCACCGGCAACATCGCCGTCCATGAGGAATCGGGTGCGGGCACCGGCGTCGCGAATTTCCTGGACCAGCGGGCGGTGCCGGTCACGGTCGAGGATCATGACGTTGATCTGATTGACCTTCTTGCCCTTGGCCTTGGCGATGAGGTGCAGGTTTTGCTTCACGGGCAGGCGGAGGTCCACCATATCCGCGGCCTCCGGACCGGTAACGAGCTTCTCCATGTAGAAGACGGCGGAGGGATCGAACATGGTGCCGCGCTCAGCCACCGCGAGGACCGCGAGCGCGTTGTTGATGCCAAGCGCCGTCAGGCGGGTGCCGTCGATGGGGTCAACCGCGACATCACACTCCGGGCCGCTGCCGTCACCCACCCGCTCGCCGTTGTAGAGCATCGGCGCTTCGTCCTTCTCGCCCTCACCGATCACCACGATGCCATTGAAGTGGACTGTGGAGAGGAGGGAACGCATTGCGTCCACCGCTGCGCCGTCTGCCTTGTTCTTGTCGCCGAACCCGACCCAGTGCCCACCGGCGATCGCCGCGGCCTCAGTCACGCGGACCAGCTCGAGCGCGAGGTTGCGGTCCGGCTCGTCATCCCCAACCGCCAGGGCGGGTGACAGGGTGGAATACTGTGCAGCTTTTGCGGTGTCGGACACGTTGTACCTCATCGTTGAAATCATTGGACTGGCCGTTTCCTTCTCCCGCAATCATAGTGCGGCCCGGACCTGCTCCCCTTATCAGTGACGTGTTCGAAAGGACCGCCCGTGATGAGTCCCGGTTGGCCGCGGCAACCATCCGTGGGTGACAATGGAGGGGTGAGGAAAGCCCAGGAAGATCAGCAGTCGGCAGCGGGTACGCCGGTGCTCACGCCCAAGCAGGCAAAGCGTGCCAACGCTTCAGCTGTGGGCATGTTCATTGCCACCGGCGCCACGCTGGCCCTGGTTTTCCTTGTGGTGCTGCTGAATCCCACACATACGGCTGAGACCTACACCCGCAATGTCGACGTAGCACGGATAGCCGACCAGGCCGAGGGCGCCGCCGGGTACCTCCCGGTTGCTGCCGGGCTGCCGGACGGCTGGACCTCGAACTACGCCCGCTGGACCGGAAGCGGCGCAGACGGGGTCCCCTTCTGGGAGGTGGGATATCTCACACCCAGCCGCGAGTTCATCCGGCTGACACAGACCAACCAGGCCAACCCCACCTGGCTCTCGCAGCATCTTCAGGACGCTGAACCCTCCGGCCAGCGAGTGATCGACGGCGTGACCTGGGAGCTGCTCGACAGCCCCTCCGGCGATGCCTTCCTGACCACCGAGCTCAAGGGCTTCACCCTGATTCTGGGCGGCACAGCGGACCTCGTGGAGTTCGACATACTTGCCGGTGCCGTCGCCGACGAGCTCTGACTCATTCTGACCCACACGCTCAACGTGCCGTCACCGACGGTACGGTCCCGTGAATCGTCCGCAGTACAGTAATCGGGTGAACAAGCAACTTACTCCCGCGGAAGCATGGCAGAAACTGCGCGACGGAAATGCTCGCTTCATTTCCTCGGACTCCTCGCACCCCAACCAGGACGCGTCCAGACGCACGTCGCTGGTCAACACCCAGAATCCCTTCGCAGTCATCTTCGGCTGCTCGGATTCGCGTCTGGCCGCAGAGATCATTTTCGACGTCGGCCTCGGTGACGTCTTCGTGGTCCGCACCGCCGGCCAGGTGATCGACGACGCCGTCCTCGGCTCCCTCGAGTACAGCGTGAGCGTGCTCGGCGTCCCGTTGATTGTGATTTTGGGGCACGATTCCTGCGGCGCAGTCACGGCCACCATGAACGCTATCGAGACCGGAGCCATGCCCGCCGGTTTCATCCGCGACCTAGTGGAACGCATCACGCCGTCAGTACTGACCTCGCAGCGAAACGGTGTCACCGACGTCAACGGAACCGTCGTCGAGCACATCAAACAGACCGCGAACCGCTTGGTCGACTCCTCGCGCGTCATCAGCGACGCGGTCGAGCAGGGGTCCACCGCCGTCGTCGGGGTGGCTTACCGGCTCGAGGAAGGCAAGGCGGAACTGGTCGCCGACAACGGAGCGCTGTAGCTGCAGCGCGGGTACCGGCGGCGGGCACCGGCAATTTGTGGCGCGATAGGGCTACAGACGAGAATTGGCGCATGACGACTGATTCCCAGGACCTCGAATACCGCATCGAACACGACACCATGGGCGAGGTGCGGGTACCCACAGACGCGCTCTATCGTGCCCAGACACAGCGCGCCGTGGAGAACTTCCCGATCTCCGGCAAGACCCTGGAGCGCACCCACATCGAGGCCCTCGCGCGGATCAAGAAGGCGGCCGCCACTGCCAACGCCGAACTCGGCGTGCTCGATGCCGAGCTGGCACGAGCCATCGAGACCGCTGCTGACCTGGTGGCCACCGGGCAGTACGACGGCGATTTCCCGATCGACGTGTTCCAGACCGGTTCCGGAACGTCCTCCAACATGAACAGCAACGAGGTCATCGCCGAACTCGCCTCACGGGCGCTCAAGGATGGCGGCAGCGAGAAGGTGGTTCACCCCAATGACCACGTCAACGCCTCGCAGTCCTCGAACGACGTTTTCCCGACCTCGGTCCACGTAGCGGCAACCTCGGCGCTGATCAACGACCTGATCCCGGCGCTTGAGTACCTCGCCGAGTCCCTGGAGCGTAAGGCCGAGGAATTCAAGGGCGTCGTGAAATCCGGCCGCACCCACCTGATGGATGCCACACCGGTCACCCTGGGTCAGGAATTCGGCGGGTACGCCGCGCAGGTCCGCTACGGCATTGAGCGCATCAATGCCTCGCTCCCCCGCGTTGCCGAAGTTCCCCTCGGCGGGACGGCCGTCGGCACGGGAATCAACACCCCGGCCGGTTTCTCCGCCAGGGTCATTGAACTGCTCGCCGAAGACACCGGCCTGCCGCTGACCGAGGCCCGCAACCACTTCGAGGCGCAGGCAAACCGCGACGGCCTCATCGAGGCTTCGGGACAGCTTCGCAACATTGCTTACTCGTTTATGAAGATCAACAACGACCTGCGCTGGATGGGCTCCGGGCCCAACACAGGTCTTGGCGAGATTGCCATTCCGGACCTGCAGCCTGGATCCTCCATCATGCCCGGCAAGGTGAACCCGGTGATCTGCGAGGCGGCCATCATGGTTGCAGCGCAGGTGGTCGGCAACGACACCACCATCGCGCTGTCCTCCACCAACGGGGCGTTCGAGCTGAACGTGGGCATTCCGGTCATGGCAGCAAACCTGCTCGAGTCCATCCGGCTGCTCGCCAACACCAGCCGGGTGATGGCCGACAAGATGATCGACGGCCTTACCGCCAACGAGGAGCGCGCCCGCTTCCTCGCCGAGGCATCGCCGTCGATCGTGACTCCGCTGAACAAATACATCGGCTACGAGAACGCCGCGAAGATCGCGAAGAAGGCCGTCGCAGAGGGGCTGACCGTCCGGGAGGCCGTCGTCGCGCTCGGTTACGTTGAGCGCGGCGAGCTGACCGAAGCGCAGCTCGATGAGGCGCTCGACGTCCTTTCGATGACGCGTCCGCCGCAGTAAGACCTCAATCGAGTCAGCAAGAATGACTACTTTCGGCTCAATTCCTAGCCATTTCTGCTGACTCGATGTGGGAATGGCAGAGCCCGGACGGTTCACAACCGTCCGGGCTCCCTGTGTTCCAGCTACTGCCGTCAGCGCTTGACCGGCGGTCCGACCACTTTCAACCGGTCCCAGCCGTGAAGCTCACCTGAGGCGGTGTGGATAACAAGCCGGTTGTCACCAGGCCGGGTGTCCTCCGGCGTCGTCACGGTGACTGTGCCGTCGTCGTTCACCAGATGCCAGCCCAGTGCGGTTCCGCCGAGGTAGATGTGAACCCACTGACCTGCCGTCAGGTTGGATAAGACAACTTCCGACGCTCCGCGTGGGAACTTCTCCTTGCCGAGCCCGAGGTCCACCTGGTTCTTCTTGGTCAGCTCCTTCTTGTCCGCGGGTTCCGGAACGAAGCCCGGCTTCACAAGCTCGCCCGGTGCCGGCTCCTCACCCGTATAGGCGATGCTCGGCGCCTCCGGCTGCTCCATCCCGGCTCCCAGGAAGTAGGAGGTGTGCGGCGGCTGGTTGTAAGCGGTGTTCTGCCATGCCACGCCGAGACGGTATACCGGATCGGACTGCAGCGTGCGGAGCCGGTGGTCGGTTACATTCACCGTCGTGGCAATGCGCAGGGCCGTGGAATCATCAGTGCGCGTGACAATTTCTTCTCGCCAGTCACCGAACAGATCTGCCTGCAGTGCCGGGGTGCCCTTGGTGTCGTTGTTCGTGAGGGTTCCCGTTGCCCGGTAGATCTCCTCCTCCGTGCTGGTCTCCGCATTCCACTTGGAGATGGTCGGCACGCCGGTGCGGGTAGCCTCCGTCCAGTCGTGATCGGTGATCTCCCGAAGCAGGTCACCGTCCCACCAGGTGAGGAAGTTCGCCGCCGGAATCTGCTCGGAAAGCAGCTCACCGCTTGCTGACTTCAGTTGGCCCACGGGTGAGTTCCACGCAGCGTCGCCGCCGATGGCCCACCCCTCCGAGCCTGCATGCCTCGGATCGATGTCGCCCATGACGGCGCGGCCGGTATCCCTGGTCGCAGGAATGGACCAGATGACCTCACCGGTCGCAGCGTCACGGTACGTTGCACCCGCGCCGCCGGAAGCACCGAGGTCCTCATGCGCAGCGAACACCTCGAGTCCGGCATGCGCCGGATCGAAGTCCGATACGTGCAGCGCGTCACCGTGGCCGAGGCCGGTGTTGTAGAGCGGCGTCCCGTCGTCGTCGATGGTCATCGAGCCGAAGACAATCTCGTCCTTTTGATCCCCATCAACATCCGCCACCGACAATCCGTGGTTACCCTGGCCGCGGTACTCATCGCCGGACTCATTGGAATCGAAGGTCCACCGTGAGGTGAGCGAGGTGCCGTCGAAGTCGTAGGCTGCGATCACCGTGCGGGTGTAGTAGCCGCGGCTGAAGATCAGGCTCGGCTTTTCACCGTCAAGGTATGCGACGCCAGCCAGGAACCGGTCCACGCGGTTACCGTAACCGTCGCCCCAGGAACCGACATCCCCACGAGCCGGAATGTAGTCTGCGGTATCGATCGCCGCACCCGTTGCGCCCGAGAAGACCGTGAGGAATTCAGGGCCGGACAGCACGTACCCGCCGGAGTTCCGGTAGTCGGCCCGTGCATCGCCGATCACTACACCGGCTCCGTCCACTGTTCCATCGGCCGTCTTCATGGTGACTTCGGCCTTGCCGTCGCCGTCCAGGTCGAACACCTGGAACTGGGTGTAGTGAGCGCCCGCACGGATGTTGTTGCCCAGGTCGATCCGCCATAGGCGGGTGCCGTCCAGTTCGTAGGCATCAACATAGACGTTGCCGGTGTAGCCACCCTTGGAGTTGTCCTGCGAGTTGGTCGGATCCCACTTGAGCACGATCTCGTACTGACCGTCACCGTCCAGGTCACCGATCGATGCGTCATTGGCACGATAGCTGTAGGGCTGGCCGTCCTTGGTGTATGCGTCGGCCGGCTTGTCCAGCGGGATATCCAGGGTCTGGGCATCCCACACAGTGAAGTCCTCGGTGGCCCAGCGTTCGGATCCGTTCACCACGGTGCTGATGCGGTAAGTTGCACCGGCAGCGCCGTCGGCATCGAGCATGTTGGTGCTGGATGTCACAGGGTCGGCAGTGATCCGCTCACCGTCGCGGTACACGTGGAACTTGATCTCCTCAGGATCGAGGCCGAGCATGCGCCAACCAATGTAGACGCCTTCTTCGGAGGCAACCGCAACCGGGGAACGGTCAAGCCGTTCGGTCTGCCGCGCCAGCGTGGTGACAGCGGGGGAAGTGACGGTCTCAGACTGCGCCGAGACGCCGCCCGCGTTCACGGCAGCCACCGCATACACGTACTCGATGGTGGTCAGGACATCGGTGTCCGTGTAAGTGGGACCTTCAGCCCGACCGATGAGCTCGAGCTCACTGACCGAACCGTCAGCCAACGGATCGGCGCGGAAGACCTGGTAGAAGAGCGCGCCCTCGGAGGCCTGCCAGTTGAGCGTGACGTCGTTCTTGTTCACGTCGCCCAAGGCCAGTCCTGTGGGAACCGGCGCCTTTGCTACGTCCGGGTCCACCGTAGTGAGCTCAAGCGCATTGGACGGAACAGACTCCGCGCCGGCCGCGTCCAGAGCAACGACGGTGTAGGTGTACTCCAGCCCGATATCGGCCGTCGTATCCACGAAGGACGTTCCATCCACATCACCGAGAGCTTCGGCTTCCGTCGCTCCCGCCGACTGGCGGTAGACACGGTAGCCCGCGGCGTCGTCGTTGCCCTTCCAGCTCAGCGACACAGCAACGTCACTACCGTCGATAACGACGTCGTCTGCCGTGAGCTCATTCGGCGCCAGCAGCAGCGGCGTAATTTCGAGGCCGTTGAACCAGCCGGTGGCCTTGATGCTGATCTGACCATCCGTCACCAGTACCGGCTGCAGGAGCCGGTCGCCAATGGTGCCGCGACCGGCGTTGGAAGAACCGTAATCCTTGCTCTCTGCCTGCAGCGCGAGCCGTCCGCTTCCGAGCGGGTCGCCGTAATAGGCCTTCAGTGCATAGGAGCCGTTCGGCACATCGATGACAAGTTCGTGCGCATTCGCATCGGGCAGCAGGAAGTCCTGCTGGAGAGCGGTGGGCACAGGGTCAAACCCGGTACCACGGTCGCGCCCGCCAAGACCATCGATGGACAGGAAGCCGTAGCCGATCTCCGGTGTGTAGAGGCTCATGTTATCGATCGCTGTGTAGCCGTCCATCACCGGGTTACCGGAGAGCTGCAGGTCGAACTTGTACAGCGGTGCCTTCGTGGTGATCCGGACAACTTCCGACGGCGCCGAGTCGCCCCGGCCGTTGACTGCGGCAACCCGCAGGTCGTAGGAGGTGCCTTCCGCTAAACCGGTTACCGAAGCGATCGGCACGGTCGACGTGGTGACGAGAGCATACGCTTCGTCACCGGCGTCGGCCTTCTTCGCGAAGACCTTGTAGATGTCAGCACCCTCGACTGCATCCCAGGTCAGCTGCGCACCGGCGTTCGAGACGCTGCCCGCAACAAGCCCGGTGGGCGCTGCCGGAACTTCTGCCGGCGGCTCTGCCGCTTCCACCTCTGCCGCAAGCGGGATGTCCAGCTTTGCGATATCAGTGGCGACGAGGCGGGCCATCTGAATGGCGCCGTATTCCTGGAAGTGGGTGTCGTCAGTGGTTCCGTTCGGCCGGCCCGGGTACACGCCCGCCGGAACGTGCAGGAAGACTGACTTGGCTGCTTCCGGCCCGATCTCGGTCAGGTAGGCGCGGCTCGAGGCCGACAGGTCCACCAGCGGCGTGCCGGTCTCGGCAGCGATATCCGATGCTGCCTGCACGTACTCGGGGAAGGACACGTTCGTCTCGCCTGTCTCCGTGTTGTAGGACCTGCGGGACACCGGCGTCACGATGACCGGGGTTGCACCGCGCTGTGTGGCGCCGTCGATGAAGGTACGCAGGTACTCCGCGTAGTCCCCGGGAGCGGCCCAGCGGTCGTCAACGCCATAGCTGTTGTCGTTGTGGCCGAACTGAACGAAGAGGTAGTCGCCCGGACGGATGTCCAGCAGCACCTCGTCGAGGCGGCCCTGGCTGATGAAGTTCTTCGAACTGCGCCCGCCGATCGCCTTGTTCTCGATCGCCACGTCATCCGAAAGGAAACGGTCAATCATCTGACCCCAGCCTGCCTGCGGCGCGAACCCGGAGGTGTAGGTCTGGACGGTGGAGTCGCCGGTGATCCAGGCGGTCGGCTGAGGCCCTGCCTCAAGCGGCGTCTGCTGGGTCAGCACGAGCGAATTCAGATTAGCTGCAGTGCCACCGAACTCAAGATTGAGCTGGCCGTCCACCACTGCGATGTCGAAGGCCATCTCCAGGTACTGACCGGCAGTCTTGGCGGTTGGCTGCACCTTCGCCATCTGCTCAGCGGTAATCGCGATATCAGTGGCGCCCTCGGGGTCGCCCGCGATGAGATTCGCCGTGTAGTTGCCGTTCGGCAGGTCGATAACGAGCTCGGTATCCCCGACTGTGACGAAGTCTGAACGCGTTGCGTCCTCGATGCCGCGGTCGGTAGCGGACACCTGTGACACGTCCACGAAGCCCACGCGGTTCTCTGCCGTGTATGCGGTGGTCTCGTCCACCCGGACAGCGCCGGGAGCGGTTGCCCCGTTACCGAGGTCCAGCGAAAGTACGCCGTTCTCCGGAAGTGCCGGTGCCTCACCGCTGAGGCTGGAGACAGCAGCAGCCGACGACGGCGAGAGGCCGTCTGCGCCGCGCGCCTGGATCTTGTAGTAATGGGTTTTGGTTGTGTCGACGGGGTCCGTCAGGTAGACAACCCGCTCCGTGGTTTCTGCAACTTTGGTGTAAGGACCGCCGACGGTGTCGGCGCGGCTGACTACGTAACCCGTGGCTCCGGTGACCAGATTCCAACGCAGTGTTACCGCCTCGGGGGTCACGTGGGACATGCGCACAGACTGTGGAGCGGTGAGCGTGGAGACCGGCTCTTCCGGCTCGGGTTCAGGTTCTGGTTCCGGCTCCGGCTCCGGCTCAACCTCGGTGACAACCACGCCGTTGACGTAGGCCCCACCGGTGTCTGCGGAGAAGTCAATGGTGAGCTGGCCGTCCTCCACCGTTGTCTGCCAGGTCTGCTCAGACACGGACTGGCGCGCCTGAACGGTTCCGGCTGCCACCCCTTCCAGCGCAACGTTGGTCTTGGAGGTGCTGGTACCGGGAAGCTGATCGCCCGACAGAACCCGCACGCTGTAAGCGCCATCGGGAACATCAACCACAAAGCCCCATGCGGAGCCCAGCACGAAGTCGTTCGCGACAGGGTCCACAGCCTCAATAGCGCGGTACCGGGACGTTGGTGCCGCGGCGCCGGCTAGCGGCACAACCCCGAACCCTGCTTCAACGGAGTAGCGGTTGCTTTCAGCGACTCCGGTCCAGCCGTCAGCAACAGGGCTGCTGGCAGTACCGAAATCGAAGGATCTGGTGAGCGGCTCCTCCGCCGCCAAGGCCGGCGTCGTCGCCGTACAGAGACCGACGATGGCCGTCCCTGCTATCAGGGCACGCGCTGAATGCGGGCGCAGAAATCCGGGGGACATGGCATCACACCTTCTTGTTTCGACAGTGAAATCTCTCGGTGGTACGTGGGGTCCATGCCTCTTCGCCGTTCGTGGATGAAACGATTCAGGATCCTGGACCTTCGCCAGCCTATACGTGAGAACGGTCACACACAAGAGCTTCACTTCGAATGTGGAAAGCGTTTCCCAATGTGTCGGTCCACCTTTCAGGATGTTTTGCACGTTTCGTATAAGAGTGCAAAAATACACTTTATGGACAATAGTGCAGATAACGACGACGGCGGCCTCCGCGAACGCAAGCGGCGCGCCACCCGCTCGGCCATCTGCACAACCGCCCGTCGGCTGACCGCAGAACGTGGCCTTGCCGGGTTCACCGTCGAGGAATTGTGCGAGCTCGTTGGGGTCTCACGCCGCACCTTCTTCAATTACTTCCCCTCCAAGGAAGACGCGATCCTCGGTCATGACGAGGACGCCCATTTCCCCGAAGACCTCGTCACGGAGTTTCTTGACAGCGCAGGACGCATTTGTCTCCTCGATGCCTTGACGGAGTACGCGGCGAACGCCGGCGAGCGCCTCGCGCTGACCCGCGAACAATTCGCCCAACTGCACGCTGTGATGCAGAAAGAACCCGAACTGCTCGCGAAACTCTTCGGCGAATCCGCCGTCCGGCAGAAGGAATTCGCCGCGCTGATCGCACGCAGGGAAGGCATGGCCGCGGACGATCCGCGCGCTTCGATGGCAACGCACATCCTGAGCCACATCGCGTGGACCTCCACGCACACGTTCCTGACCTCGGAATCCCCGCAAAGCTACCGGGAGATCCTCATCACCAATATCGACGCCGCCAGGTACCTGTTCAGCGAGCAGAGCCGACCCGCAGCCACCTCCGAAGGAAAACCATGAGTTCGCGTACTGAGACCTCCGGGCCGCTGCTGCTGACGCAGCGCCGCATCTGGATCATCTTCTCCGCCCTGATTGCCGGCATGCTGCTCTCCAGTCTTGACCAGACGATCGTGTCCACGGCAATGCCGACGATCGTCGGCGAGCTCGGCGGCGTGGAGCACCAAACGTGGATCACCACGGCGTACCTGCTGGCCACAACCATCGTGATGCCGATTTATGGCAAGTTCGGCGACGTCCTCGGACGGCGCAACCTGTTCCTGTTCGCCATCGCACTGTTCACCCTGGCATCCGTCGGGTGCGCGTTCGCCACCGACTTCTGGGGCTTCGTGATCTTCCGTGCGATCCAGGGCCTCGGCGGCGGCGGCCTGATGATCCTCTCGCAGGCCATCATCGCCGACATAGTTCCGGCCAACCAGCGCGGCAAGTACATGGGTCCCCTCGGAGGCATCTTCGGCCTCTCCGCCATCGCGGGTCCGCTGCTCGGCGGCTACTTCGTGGACCACCTCACGTGGGAGTGGGCCTTCTACATCAACATCCCGGTAGGCATCGCAGCCTTCTTCATCGCGTGGTTCACCCTGACCCTCCCGGCCAAGAAGGCGCAGCACCGCATCGACCTGCCCGGAGTGCTCCTGCTTTCGATCGCAACCACCTGCCTCATCTTCTTCACCGATTTCGGTGCCGATTCGGAGCACGGCTGGACTTCCGGCCTGACCTGGGCGTTCGGCGTCGGTATGGTGCTCGCTGCGGTGGGCTTCGTCATGGCAGAGAAGCGCGCAGCGGATCCGATCATTCCGCTCAGCCTCTTCCGCAACAGGGTCTTCATCAACAGCACCGCAATCGGGTTCACCCTGGGTCTCGGCATGTTCGCGGCTCTCGCCTTCGTACCGACGTTCCTCCAGATGTCCTCCGGGACAACAGCGGCGGCGTCGGGCCTGCTGATGCTGCCCATGATGGTGGGCCTGATGGGCACCTCCATCTACTCGGGCATCGCGATCTCCCGCACCGGCAAGTACAAGCTCTACCCGATCCTCGGCACGCTCTTCACCATCGCTGCCCTGCTCTGGATGACCACCCTTACGGCCGCCACTCCCGTCTGGGTGATCTGCGTCCAGCTGTTCATCTTCGGTGCCGGGCTGGGCCTGATCATGCAGGTGATCGTCCTCGTGGTCCAGAACGCGGTATCGCCGAGCATGATCGGCACGGCCACCAGCACCAACAACTACTTCCGTGAAGTAGGCGCGTCCCTGGGCGTCGCGGTGTTCGGTGCGATCTTCACGAGCCGCCTCACCGAATCGCTGACGACGACGTTCGCCGGCTTCGGCGCCTCAGCCGAGCAGGCGGACCAGACCGCTTCAACACTCAGCCCCGCAGCCCTCGCGGAATTGCCGGAACCGGTGCGGAACGCTGTCGTGGAAGCCTACGCGCAGTCCCTTGCTCCGGTCTTCTGGTACCTCGTACCGTTCCTCGTTCTCGCGCTCATTCTCGCGCTCACCCTGAAGGAAATCCCCCTCTCGGAGACCTCCGGCATGGTGGCCCGCGGCGAGGCCGTGGGAGGCGAGGAAGCGGAGCGGCTGGAACGCGAACTCGCCGCCGCTCGCAACGACCTCGCCCCGCCAACACCCCGGCGCTAAGAACCCGCGCCGGCAATCCCCTAACCACCGGCGTTGAGTGCGGAGATAATGGTTTTCTGAGCACCGCATTCGGTGATTATCCAAGCACTCAGCCCTCGCCTCTACCGAACAAAGGCCGCTACCGCACGAAGTAGGGCACACCGTCCGAGTGCCGGGCTGTCCGCGCATGGTGCCGGTGCAGGTCGTTCAGCGGCGGCAGGTCCTGCAGGTCGAACCAGCGCACCTCGCTCGACTCGTCGTCGTTGACCCGCGCTTCGCCCGAGAGGTAGCGGCACCGGAAGACCAGGCTCAGGAAGGTGGACACGTCTCCGTTCGGGAACGTCACTGGCCCGACGACGTCGACGCCCACCAGATGCTCCACCTCCACAACCACCCCGGTCTCCTCCATCACTTCGCGCACGATTGCCTGCGCCGGTTGTTCGCCCGGGTCGATGATTCCGGTGATGATCGTCCATTGGCCGTTGTCGGCGCGCCGTCCGAGCAGGACGCGGCCGTCGTCGTCGTACACCACTGCCGCGGCGCCGGGAAGCCAGAGCGGGTCATTACCGATTTTTGAACGGAGGGCCAGCACAAAGTCGGGTGTAGGCATGGTCTTCAGCCTAGTGCGAGCACCAGGAAAGCGCCGACGATCATGAATGGCCCGAAAGGAATGGCGGACTTCGCGGTTCCGCGCCGACTCACAATGAGGAGAACGCCCCACAGTCCGCCCAACAGAAACGCGGCGAACGTCCCCCAGAGCAGATTGGGCCAACCGGCGAAGCCGAGGTAAAGCCCGAGCAATCCGGCCAGTTTCACGTCCCCGAAGCCCATTCCAGCTGGATAGATCAGGCGCAGAAGAAAGTAGAAGACCCACAGCGCGGCCGCCCCGCCTGCGAGGGAAACGAGCCGGTTCCAGTCCTGTACGGCAAGCGCTGCGGCAATCAGGAGCACTGCGGCGGCGGGATAGGACGGGAAGATGATCCGGTTCGGCAGACGGTGGGTCAGGATGTCGATGATGCTGAGCCAGATCCCCACCACGGCCAGGAGAGCCAGTGCCGCCGCGCAGAGCCAGAACGCAACAGGTGCGCTGCCCCAGTACTCCCCCATCAGTGCCAGCATGAGCCAACGGTAACCGACCGAAGCCGGTGGACAGGCGAGGCCCTGACTAGACTGTGGATATGTCGGCTACGAGCAGCTCAAACCCGGCGAGTATCTTCCGGTCACTCTGCCGGTCCTCGCCCTGGCGCTGGGACACGGTGCGGTTCTCCGTGTCGTGGTCAACACGGGACGGCGAATCCGACCCCTTGCGCGCCTGGGTGCGGCGTCCGGCCGCGCTCCGGGTGGAGACTGCCGACGGCGTTGTGCTCCACAGCAGCACCGGCAACGAGCAGTCCCGTGATGCCCTGTATGTCAGCGCGAGCAAGAAGTCTTGGCTGGTGGCTCCACGGCTGGTCTCCCCGGTCTATAACGACGTCGGCTACGTGCACCGCCGTCCCCAGGCGGCCTACGGCGACCCGGCGTTCGGCGACCCCCGCTGGACCGCCATGCTGGACCCGGTGGAACTCGCCGGCGCCGCCCCGGTTCCTTTCGAAACGCCGTTCGCGAACCGTGTGGAGCTGGAGGACATCGCCGAGGAGACCTACGAAGGACGGGCAGCACTGGCAGCCACAGTCACGCCGAACGTCTCCTATCAGCCGTTCACCCCGGGCAGGCCATTGATCGGCACGGGTAACACGCGGGTGGTCGTGGACATTGCCACCGCGATCTGCGTGTCAACCACGGCGCTCGACGGCGAGCTGGCCGGATGCGGACACCGGCTGGCCATCAGCGGCGTGGACGAGTACATGGTCGATGATCTCTTCATCGACGCCCCGCCCACGCTCACCGATGTCCGCGAGCACATGCCGTGGCAAGTCTCCTGAGTTAGATCTCCGCTCCCTCGAGCAGTTCGGTCACGAGCGCCGCGATCGGCGAGCGCTCCGAGCGGGTGAGCGTGATGTGGCCGAACAGGGGATGCCCCTTGAGGGTTTCGACGACGGCGGCAATGCCGTCGTGCCGCCCGACCCGCAGGTTGTCCCGCTGTGCCACGTCATGCGTCAGGACGATTTTCGAGTTCTGCCCGATGCGGCTCATCACGGTCAGCAGGACGTTCTTCTCCAGGGACTGTGCCTCGTCGACGATCACGAATGAGTCATGCAGAGAGCGCCCCCGGATGTGCGTCAGGGGCAGGACCTCCAGCATTCCGCGGTCCATTACCTCCTCGACGACTTCCTGGGAGACCAGCGCTCCGAGGGTGTCGAAGACTGCCTGCGCCCACGGGTTCATCTTCTCGGACTCGCTCCCGGGCAGGTAGCCCAGCTCCTGGCCGCCGACTGCGTACAACGGACGGAAGACCACCACCTTGCGGTGCTCCTGCCGCTCCAGCACCGCTTCCAATCCGGCGCACAGCGCCAGCGCCGACTTCCCCGTTCCCGCCCTGCCACCGAGGGAGACGATACCCACTTCCGGATCCAGCAGCAGGTCGATCGCCAGCCGCTGTTCCGCGGAGCGTCCGTGCAGACCGAACACATCCCGGTCCCCGCGCACCAGCCGGACCTGCTTGTCGGCGCCTACCCGTCCCAGCGCCGATCCCTTGCCGGAGTGGAGGATGACGCCGGTGTTCGCCGGCAGTTCAGCGGCGGCCGGCAGGAAGACGGGCTCGTGCGCGTAGAGGGTGTCGACGTCGTCGTCCGCTGTGTCCAGCTCGGCGACACCGGTCCAGCCGGAGTCCTTCACCAACTCGTTGCGGTACTCATCCGCCTGCAGGCCCATGGCGGAGGCCTTGACCCTCATGGGCAGGTCCTTGGAAACCACCGTGACGTTCCGGCCCTCGTCGGCGAGGTTCTTGGCGACCGCGAGGATGCGGGAGTCATTGTCACCGCTCCGGAAACCCACGGGCAGAACCTCGGTGGACACGTGATTGAGTTCGACACGCAGGGTGCCGCCCTCGGTTCCCAGCGGTATGGCTTGGTTCAACCCGTTGTGTTTCACGCGCAGGTCATCGAGCAGCCGAAGCGCCTTGCGAGCGAAATAGCCCAGCTCGGGATCGTGGCGTTTGCCTTCGAGTTCAGTGATCACCACGATCGGCAGAATCACCTCGTGCTCAGCGAAACGCGTGATGGCGCGCGGATCAGACAGCAACACGGACGTGTCCAGCACATAACTGCGGCTGCCGAGACTCTCCACAACAGAAAGGCCCGCCTCTGCGAGCACCTGTTCATCCTGTGCTGCCTGGCGGGCCCGGTTGTTGTTGAGCGTTTCGCTTGCGGATCGCTGGGTGGTGCGAGATGTGGCCACTTCAACTCCACTTCCCCAGGCGCCAAACGCCCGGGAATTCCTAGGGCTTTGGTGAGGCGGGTTGGCCTGTTGGCCGCACGCGGCCTCCCCTACTCAGCGCGTGTGCTGTGGAGCACGTCGTCTGCATTGGTGGCCTCCCCGACCAGTCGGCGGGTGCCGTCTGATGCAACCGACAATACGCTCTACTACGACGACGGCGGCACCCACCCACGCGGGCGTGTCGCGTGAACTTGGGATTAAGTTTGAACCGATTTTAGGAACCGAAGCGCCGCTGGCGGCGGCCGTAGTCACGCAGGGCGCGAAGGAAGTCGACGCGCCGGAAGTCCGGCCAGAGCGCCTCACAGAAGTAGAACTCGCTGTACGCGCTCTGCCACATCAGGAAGCCGGAGAGCCGCAGCTCACCCGAGGTGCGAATCACCAGATCCGGATCGGGCTGCCCTCGGGTGTAGAGGTACTCGGAAATTTGGCCGACCGTGAGGTTCTCTGCGACCTCGGGAAGGGATGATCCGTCCTTCTCCGCATGCAGCAGGAGCTCCTTGACGGCGTCGACAATCTCCCGCCGCCCCCCGTAACCCACAGCAACGTTGACGTGCAGCCCTTCAATGCGGGCCGTACGTTCCGCAAGTTCGGTGACCTTCGTGGCCAGGTGCTCCGGCAGCAGGTCCAGTGCACCAACCGGCTGGACCCGCACCCTCCGGGTCTCCCCGAGCCGGTCCAGGGTGTTCCCGATGATGTCGAGCAGCTGCTCGATCTCATCAGGTGAACGGTTCATGTTATCGGTGGAAAGCATGTACAGCGTGACCATCTCAATGCCGAGTCCCTCGCACCAGCCAAGGAATTCGAGGATCTTGTCAGCGCCAGCCTGGTGCCCGTGTTGCGTGGGAGCGCCTGCGAGCTTCGCCCAGCGCCTGTTGCCGTCCACCATGACGCCGACATGGTGGGGAATGCGGTCCGGTGCCAGTGAGCGTTGCAGCTTACGTTCGTAGAAGTCGTAGGCGAACGTCGGAAACTTCACGGCACAGCCCACCCGTCCTTTGATCCTGTTTGATAATCTGCGGTCTTGATACTTGTCCTACCGTACCGGCACAGACTGTGCCTGATCGGGAAGCGCCTTGTTACTCATTAGTAACTTACGCTTCCGTAAGTTAGGATGGCGCCCATGAGCCGAAGCGTTTCCCCTCCGCCCGGTGCATCAGCTCCTTCCCCTGACGGCGACGAATCGGCGCCGGCCCAGGGCCCGGTCGAAGCGGCTGTAGACCGGGTAGCGGACGCCCTGAACATCAAACCCAAATGGCGCGGCTGGATCCACGCCGGGGCTACCCCCCTGGCTGTGGCGGCAGGCATTGTCCTCATCAGCATCGCTCCGACCACGGCGGGAAAGATCACCTCCGCCATCTACGCCTTCACCGGCGTCCTGCTGTTCGGAGTGAGCGCCGTCTACCACCGCGGAAACTGGCGGCCGCGCACCAAAGTGGTACTCAAGCGCCTTGACCACACCAACATCATGCTGGTCATCGCCGGCAGCTACACTCCGTTGTCCTGGGCGCTGCTGGAGCGGAACACAGCCGTTGTCCTGTTGTGGCTCATCTGGTGCGGCGCCATTGCAGGAGTACTTTTCAGGGTGCTGTGGGTCAACGCACCCCGCTGGCTCTACGTCCCCATCTACGTTGCGCTCGGCTTGGCTGCCCTCTTGTTCCTGCCTGACTTCCTGGCGGCCAGTGTGCCCGCCACCGCCCTGATCTGCGTTGGCGGCGCGCTCTACATCGCCGGTGCGGTGGTGTACGGCCTGAAACGCCCCAACCTCAGCCCGAAGTGGTTCGGGTTCCACGAGCTCTTCCACGCGTTCACCGTCGCGGCGTTCACGGCGCACTTCATTGCGATCATGATCGCCGTCCTGAATCCGGTCTACTCCTGAACCTCACCGGTTGAGCGTCCCAACAGCGCGCCGAGTTCCTCGGGCTCCGACACGGGGCGCCTGCACACCATTGCCTCACAGACATAGGCGAGCGGTCCGCCGTCGTCCGCTGTTCTTCGCCCGGTCAGCAGCGGCACGGCTGATTCGCTCCCCTCCCCCACTGCGAGCGCAATCCCGGCCTTGCCCCGCCGTCGTGCTGTGGCCGCCAACCGCTCACGAGCAGAACCGCGAGGCCCAACGACGGCGACTTCCTGAGGCCCGTTGACCGCAGCCTGCCCAACAGCGAGCGCCCACCCGATCGCCCGCGGTGCGCGGGAGGCCAGCGCGGACACGTGGGCCAGGAGCTTCTCAGCCAGCCCGCGCCGCTCGGCTGAGCCGTTGTAGGCAGCGGAGGTCACCAGTGCTCCTGCCAGCAACGCGATGCCTGACGGCGCCGCGTTATCGAAGGGATCCGCCGCCTGCTGGGCCGCCTGTGCAGCGAGAAGCGGGCCGGCCAGCGTACCTGCGTCAACTACTGTCCCGTCCGGCCGTACGAAGATGCCCAGGGCCCTCTCGAGGAGCTGCTCCGACGCCCGGTACCACCGCAGGTCCCCGGTGGCGGAGTACAGGGCCTGGAGACCGTCGACCACGCCGGCATAGTCCTCGAGCAGCCCATCGATACCCACGGCCCGCCCCCGGTGGGAAACCCTGCGCAATTGCGTACCGTCCCAGTGCACCTCCAGCAGGTACGCTGCCGCCCGCCCGGCCATCGCGAGCAGGGCCGCATCCTCCAGCAGGGCGCCGGCTTCGGCGAGGCTTCCGACCGCCAGTCCGTTCCAGCCCGCCACCACTTTTTCATCCCTGGCCGGTTGCGGTCTGTCGTTTCGTGCGCTCAGGAGACTCGGGGCCACCTCATCCCAAAGCGTCCATTCCGCCGTGCTCCAGCTCCGCCCGGCGTGCAGCGTGAAGGCTCCGCTCTCAACGCTGCCCGCCCGCACATCGAACAGGTCCAGCACCGCTTCCGCGCGGTTGCCGAGGATTTCCCCAAGCTGGTCCCGAGTCCAGGTGTACGTACCGCCCTCTACCCGCGCGCCGTCGATCAACGTATCGGCGTCCAGTGATGAGGCGAAGGCTCCCCCGTCGACTGCCAATTCCCGTTCCAGCCAGCCTGCTGCGCCGCGCGCAACCCGTTCAGCCAGCCGTTTGCGCTCCGGGCTGTCCGCCTGCACGGCCCAGCGCGCGTAGACGCGGATCAGCTGCGCGTTGTCGTAGAGCATCTTCTCGAAGTGCGGCACAGCCCAGGCGGCGTCCACTGCGTAGCGGGCAAATCCCCCGCCCAGCAGGTCGTGCATTCCCGAGCCAGCCATGGCTTCGAGCGTGCGGGCGGCCAGCGCCGCCGCTTGGCCCCCGGGGTCATCGGACCGGGCCCTTGCCAGCAGGAAGGCAAGCGACGACGACGGCGGGAACTTGGGTGCGTCGCCGAACCCGCCGTGGATGGTGTCCTCCTGCGCTGCCAGTCCGGCCACCGCGGCCGGAAGTGTGTCCTCGAGCGGGGAGACGCCGTCGTCGTTATTCCGGGGAAGGAGCAAGCCGGCGCTCCGGCGCTGGGCGTCCCCCAGGCTGCCTGCCAGTTGACCGGCGCTCTGTTCGACTTCCGTGCGGCGGTGGGTCCACGCGTCCTGCACCGCCTCGAGCACCTGGCGGAAGGACGGAGCCCCACGGATTGGTGACGGCGGGAAGTAGGTGCCTGCGAAAAAGGCCCGCCCGTCCGGGAGGGTGAAGACGCTCATCGGCCAGCCGCCCTGGCCTGTCATGGTTTGCGTCGCTGCCATGTAGACGGCGTCGACGTCGGGGCGTTCCTCGCGGTCAACCTTGATGGAGACGAAGTGCCGGTTCAGGTAGTCGGCAACCGCTGTGTCCTCGAACGACTCGTGCGCCATGACGTGGCACCAGTGGCAAGCGGCATAGCCAACCGAGATGAAAACCGGCACGTCCCGCTGCCGCGCCTCGCTGAACGCTCCATCGCTGAACGGCCACCAGTCCACCGGGTTCTCCGCATGCTGACGGAGATAGGCCGAAGCTTCGATGCGTAGCCGCTCAGCCATGGGTCACGGAGCGTCGGGGCCGTATTTGCCGCCGGGCGCGTGACGCTGCGGCTTGCCGTCGGGGTCCTCCGGATGAGAAACCGGCAGCCCGGCCTCCGCGGCAGGACCGTCCGCTGGCCGCTCGCGCTGCGCCTGCGCCTCCTCCTCGGCCATGGCCTTGTAGCGCACCCGGCGGATCCGCTTCACCATGTCGCGGATCAGGAAGATGACGGCCACCACCAGGAAGAGCGTTGCAAGGAAACCCAACAGGCCGGGTGTTACCTGGGCCGGGTCCAGGCCCGGCCGCAATGATCCTTCCTCACCCGGCGTGGGGGTTACGGTTGCGGCCAGGTTGAGCAGGGAGAACACTCCAGGGCACCACTTTCGACAGGTTCGCGGCGGTAAGGGGCAGAAGCGGGAAAGGCCGCAGGACTATTCTATGCCCGCGAAGAAGTCGGTTTCGGGGAGGTCCTGGGGCACACGGGAATGGATCAGCGAGTAATCCTCCCAGGGCCAGACCTTCCGCTGCAGGTCGGCCGAAACAGCGAAAAAGAAGCCGCCGGGCTCCACCTGGGTGCGGTGGGCAAGGAGTGCGCGCTCCCTGTGTTCGAAGAAGTCGCCGCAGTCGATCTGCGTGGTTGTGGCATGGGTGGGACGGGCAGGCTGGTGGCCCTCGGCGTCGGCTTCCAGCCACGCCGCAATGCGCTCCGCATAGGGCGACTGAAGACCCGCCTCCTCCAGCGCGAAATGGAGGGCACGGAACCGCTCCGGGTTGAATGCCCGGTCATAGTAGAGCTTCGACGGCGACCACGGTTCGCCAAGGCCCTCATAGCGGGAAGGGTCGCCCGAGGCCTCATACGCTTCGACAGCTACCTTGTGCGCCATGATGTGATCCGGGTGCGGGTAGCCACCGTTCTCGTCATAGCTCAGGATGACGTGCGGCCGGAACTCGCGGACCAGCTTCACCAGCGGTGCAGCGGCGCGCTCAATCGGCTGGAGGGCAAAGCACCCGAAGGGCAGCGGCGGCAACGGATCACCTTCCGGCAATCCCGAATCGGCGAAACCGAGCCACCGCTGTTCAACGCCAAGCGCGTTGGCTGCCGCTGCCATCTCCAGCCTTCGCAGCCCGGCGAGGTCCCGGCTGGCGTGGGGATCTCCGGCCAGCTGGGAATTGAGGATGTCGCCTCGCTCACCGCCGGTGCACGTGGCAACCAGAACCTGGACTCCGGCTGCCGCGTAGCTGGCCATCGTTGCGGCGCCCTTGCTCGATTCATCATCCGGATGAGCATGCACCGCCAGCAGGCGGAAGCCTGGGTTGCGGGCTGAGCCGGACGCCGAAGTGTCGGAAGGGTATTGGGGGGTGGGCACTGAAATGCTCCTGAGTCTGCACTGGCTGACCAGGTTCAAACGCCCGGTCAGAGGTTGAAGGCTGAGGCGGTAAAATCGAGGTGATGAGCACCGACCACGCGCCAGTACCAAGAGTAGCCAATCGCTACGGTGCTCCCAAGCCTGCGCGGCTGCGGCCTGGATCACGCCGGTGGCTGCTCTGGGTGGTTCTGGGCATCGCCGTCGTCGGTACCGCCCTTTTCAGTCTGTCCGTCGGCACACCCGCCGTGTCCTCGAAGGACGTCGGGTTCAAGATCGATGGATCCGGCGTTGCACGGGTGGACTTCGAAGTCACCAAGGACCCGGAAGCCACCGCACAGTGCGCGGTGCAGGTGCTCAACGAGTCCTACGCCATTGTGGGCTGGAAAATTGTGGACATACCTATGGTCGGGCCCGGGCAGGGCTTCAACGACGGGCGGACCACCTCGCACAGCGTCGATATACGCACCGAGTCCGACGGCGTGAGCGGCGGCGTTAATGCCTGCTGGATTGTGCAGGATTCCTGACACAGGCTCGTTCAACCGCGCCATTGTTGGGTTATCGAAGCGTGCTGACTATAATGGACTGATACGTTCCGCCCCGCCCTAGTCGGTGGCCCTCCAGGAAGAGGCCCCTACGCAGGCGGGGTCTTTGCTTGTAGATGCCTCGCACAGTGTGCGTACAACCGCAGGCAAAGTTTCCAGCCGAACCCGCCATGGGCTTCGACGTACCTAAGGAGATACCGTGTCCACCAACAGCGCATCCGTCGCATGGCTCACGCAGGAGTCCTACGACCGCCTCAAGGCTGAGCTGGAACACCTGTCCGGTCCAGGCCGTACCGAAATCGTCGCCCGCATCGAGCAGGCCCGTTCCGAGGGCGATCTGAAGGAGAACGGCGGCTACCATGCGGCCAAGGAAGAGCAGGGTAAGGCCGAGGCCCGCATCCGCCAGCTCACCGAACTGCTGAACAACGCCCACGTCGGCGAAGCACCGGCAGACAACGGCATTGTGGAGCCGGGAATGCTGGTAGACGCGAAGATCGCCGGGGACAAGGAGACGTTCCTCCTTGGCAGCCGCGAGGTGGCCGGGGACACGGACATCAACGTCTACAGCGAGAGGTCCCCGCTTGGCGCGGCGATCCAGGGCCACAAGGCCGGAGACAAGGTCACCTACACGGCACCCAACGGCAAGGACATCACGGTGGAGATCCTCTCCGCCAAGCCTTACGCGGGCTAGGGATTGACGGCGTTACGGCGGCTTGCTCCAGACGGGGCAGGCCGCCGTTTCAGTATCAGCGCGGCCAGCACGCCTCCCAGCGCGCCGAAGAGGTGCGCCTGCCATGAGATGTTCGAGCCGAACTGCGGCAGGATGCCCCACAGAAGCGAGCCATATACCAGGAAGAGGACGACGGCGAGCAGGACCTGCTTGAAGTCCCTGTTGTAGAACCCCCGCACCAGGAGATAGGCAAACAGGCCGAACACCACGCCTGATGCCCCGATGGTCAGCCCTCCGCCGAAGACCCACACCCCGAGTCCCGAGGCCAGCCAGCTCGCTCCAAGAGCAATGGCGAACCGCTTGGCACCCTCGAGGAAGGCAAGGAATCCCAGGACCACCAGCGGCAGCGTGTTGCTGAAAAGATGCCCAAAATCCGCGTGCAGCAGCGGTGCGAAGAGCACGCCGTCCAGGCCGTCCAGTTCACGGGGCTCAATACCCAGTGCACGGATCAGGAAGAAACCCGTCAGGACGTTGACCAGCTGCACCGCCCACAGCAGACCGGCGAGGACGGCGACGGTCACCAGGCCGCTGCGTGCCCGTTTC
This sequence comes from Arthrobacter pigmenti, assembly GCF_011927905.1. Lineage (NCBI taxonomy): Bacteria > Bacillati > Actinomycetota > Actinomycetes > Micrococcales > Micrococcaceae > Arthrobacter > Arthrobacter pigmenti. Next base: position 839,649 of record NZ_JAATJL010000001.1, on the reverse strand, counting down.
GCCAGCACGTCAGCCCTGGATGACAACGGGCTGGAAGCCTTCCGCCCGAAGATTGTTCAGAACCAGTTCGCAGTGCTCCTCGCCCTTGGTCTCCATATTGATGGTGATCGCCACGTCACCCATGCTGATCGAGCCACCCACCCGGGTGTGATCCACGCCCGTCACGTTGGCGTCCGATTCCGCGATGATCCTCGAAATGGTCGCGAGCGAACCCGGGCGGTCATCGAGCAGCATCCGCACCACCATGAATCGCCCCGCGGCGGCAAGGCCGCGCTGGATCACTTTCAGCATCAGCATCGGATCGATATTTCCACCCGACAGTACGACGGCGGTGTTCCCGGGGTTTGCCCCGTTCTCAGTCAACTTGCCGTCCAGGAGCGCCGCGACACCCACCGCTCCTGCGGGTTCAACCACCATCTTGGAGCGTTCAAGCAGGAAGATCAGCGCACGGGCGAGGGAATCCTCGCTGACTGTGACGACGTCGTCGACCAGTTCCTTGATGATCGAAAAGGGAAGCTGCCCTGGCCGGCCCACGGCGATGCCGTCCGCGATCGTGGAAACCTTCTTCAGCGGCACCAGCGCATCCGCCGCCAGTGAAGGCGGATAGGCTGCCGCGTTCTCAGCCTGCACGCCGATGATCCGGATCTCCCGGCCAAGCTCCCGGGCGCGCGCCTTCACAGCTACGGCGACCCCGGCCAGCAGCCCTCCGCCGCCAACACCCATGAGGATGGTGTCCACGTCAGGTACCTGCTCGAGGATCTCCAGGCCGATGGTGCCCTGGCCCGCTACAACGTCCACGTTGTCGAACGGATGGACAAACACCGCTCCGGTCTCGTCCGCGTAGCGCTGGGCTTCCGTCAGCGCCTCATCGACGTTATGGCCGTGCAGCACAACCTCGGCACCATGGCCGCGGGTTGCCGCGAGCTTCGGCAGGGCGACTCCCAGCGGCATGTAGATCCGGGCTCTGATGCCCAGTCTGCTCGCCGCAACCGCGACACCCTGTGCGTGGTTTCCGGCCGACGCCGCGACAACCCCGTGGGCCCGCTCTTCGGCGGTAAGCCGTGCCATCCGGACGTAGGCGCCACGCACCTTGAAGGATCCGGCACGCTGCAGGTTCTCGCACTTGAGGGAGACCTTCGAACCGGTCCGCCGTCCCAGGGCACGGGAATCCTCGATGGGCGTGTACGCAATGACCCCTTCGAGCATCTTCTGCGCCTCGAGGACGTCCTCGAGGGTTACTGCCAGCTGGGCGAGGTCGGTTCTCACGTTGAGGCTTCTTTCGTGGAGGTGTCTGGTTCGGTGAGTTCACCCGTCGTCGGCGCGGGCGCCGTCCCCGGTTCTGGATGACGGGGCGCCGGAGCGCCAAGTGCGGGATCGGTTTCCCAGGAACGCGCGGCGATGTAGCGGACCACCGTGTTAAGAATGGCAAGAACCGGAACTGAGAACAGCGCCCCGGGTATCCCGGCAAGCAGCGAGCCGCCCGCAACCGCCAGGACAACGGCCAGCGGGTGCAAGGATACCGCCCTGCCCATGACGAACGGCTGAAGGATATGCCCCTCGACCTGCTGGACCAGCAGCACGATGGCGAGCATCACCAGCGCATTCACCCAGCCGTTGGCAACCAGCGCCAGAAGGACGGCGACCATGCCCGTGAACAGCGCTCCGATAATCGGTATGAAGGATCCAAGGAATACCAGGACAGTCAGCGGAAGGACCAGCGGAACACCGATGATTGCGGCTCCGAGGCCGATACCGACGGCGTCGATGAAGGCCACCAGAATCTGGACCCGCACATAGTTGGCCATGGAGGTCCAGCCACGTTGCCCGGCCCCTGCCACGGCCGCCCGGGCGCGCCGGGGTGCCAGGCCGGCGGTGAAGCGCCAGATGCGCTCACCGTCGAGCAGGAAGAAGATCAGCGCGAACACTGTGAGCAGCAGGCCCGCGAGGAAGTAACCCGCGCTGCTACCGAAGGAGAGCGCACCGCTGACGATCATGCCGCTGTTGTTCTCTACGGCGGTGGCTGCCTCGTCAATAAAGTTGTCGATCTGCGCGGAAGTCAGGTGCAGCGGACCGTCCGAAAGCCAGTCCTGGATCTGCTGAATGCCTGCCAGAGCCTCATCCCAGAGGTCCGCGAACCCCACGGCAAGCTGTTGGCCGACGAGGGACAGCGTTCCGCCAACCACCAGGAGGAAACTGATGACCGTGGCCGCAACGGCAACCCCGTTCGGGAACCGGTGGCGGCGGAGAAAGGTGACCAGCGGGGTGAGCAGGCTGGAGAGCAGGCCCGCAACCATCAGCGGGATGACCAGAAGGGAGATGTGGCTCAGAAGCCAGATGAGCACACCGGAGACCACGATGACCAGGCCCACCCGCCACGACCAGGCCGCGCTCACCCGCAGTGCGTAAGGCACGTCTTCGCCGGCCGACCGCCCCGCGGGCGCGGCAAAGGCATTCTGGAAGGCCTGGTGCGTTTTCCGCCGCGATGGACGCGTCATGAATCAATCTTTTCACAACCGCGCCGGATGCAGTTGCCGTGACGCACAGCATATGTTTGAATTTGTTAGAAATAGTTTTATTTTGTTTCAACCCATCGATCGACCCCTGGAGATACCCGTGCTCGCTGCTGACCGCCACGCCGCGATTCTGGACACCCTGCGTGTGCAGCGCACCGTGCGGGTGAGCGAACTCGCCGCAGGCCTGGGCGTTTCCGAGATGACTATCCGGCGGGACATCGACAGCCTCGATGCGGCGGGAACTCTGCGGAAGGTCCACGGCGGCGCCGTATCCCGCGCAACGCTGAGCACGCTGGAACCCGGCTTCGGCGTCAATGCCGACCAACGCACGGAGGCGAAGGAAGCCATCGCCTCGGCGGCCGCTGAGCTCGTGGAGCCGGGCATGACCATAGCGCTGACCGGCGGCACCACCACCTACCGTCTGGTCGAACACCTCACAGGGCCGCTGACCATCATCACCAACTCCCTTCCTGCTGCCGAAAAGCTGCACCGGAGTGCAGCTTCGGGCATCACTGTGCTGCTCACGGGTGGGGAACGCTCACCTTCAGAGGCACTCGTCGGCCCCATCGCCACCTCCACCGTGCGGTCCTTCAACGTGGATCTGTGTTTCATGGGTTCCCACGGTGTCGATGCGGACGCCGGGATCACCACGCCAAACCTGGCCGAAGCGGACACCAACCGCGCCTTCGCCGAACAGTGCGGCCGGCTGGTCATCCTCGCCGATTCCACCAAGTTCGGTACGGTCAGCCTCGCCCGGGTGGCCGGTCTCGCCGCGGTGCACTGCATCGTCACAGACCAGCCGCCCAGTGACTCCCGCTATGCCGCACAGACCACCGTCATCACGCCTGATTCCTACGCCAGCCCCTCCACACAATTACCCCAGGACGCCCCATGACCCACATGACACCTACGTGTCTGTCCGACGGCCGCGAGCTGATTTACTTCGATGCCTCCCCGGAAGCGTCCGCAGCGCATCGTGACGTCTCCGCCGTGGCTGACCGTCGCGGCCTTCCGCCGCGCGGCGGGACGGGCGACGTGCGGTATGACCCCCTCACCGGTGAGTGGACTGCGGTAGCCGCGCATCGCCAGACGCGCACCCACCTGCCGCCGGCCGATCAATGTCCCCTGTGTCCGTCGTCGTCGGTCAATCTGTCGGAAATTCCTGCCGAAGACTACGAAGTGGTCGTGTTCGAGAACCGCTTCTCATCGTTCGGTCCCGATCTCGGTACCCTTCCCGGCCCCGAGGCCGGCAGCACCGGCTGGGGTACGACGACGCCGGCCTACGGTCGGTGCGAAGTAGTTGCCTTCGATTCATCCCACGAGGGCTCCTTCGGATCGCTGCCGCCTGAGCGAGCACGCACTGTCATCGACGCGTGGGCGCAGCGGACCGAAGCGCTCTCAGCGTTGGAGGGAATCCGGCAGGTCTTCCCGTTCGAGAACCGCGGCGCGGACATCGGAGTTACCCTCCTGCACCCGCACGGGCAGATCTATGCGTACCCCTTCGTTCCCCCGCGGGCTGCGGTGATGGGACAGGCCGCCCGCCGCTATTTCGACGCCGTCGACGGCCGAGGGACACTCATGGGTTCAGTGCTGAAAGCAGAGCGGGACTCCGGCGAACGCATGGTCCTCGAAGGAGAACACTTCAGCGCCTACGTCCCGTTCGCTGCCCGCTGGCCGCTGGAAGTCCATCTCGTACCTCACCGCCATGTGCCGGACCTCGCAGCGTTGACGGGCGGGGAACGGGATGAACTCACAACCCTCTACCTGGACCTGCTGGCCCGCGTCGACGGGATTTACAGCACCCCCACTCCGTACATCTCAGCCTGGCATCAGGCCCCGCTGGTGCCTGAACTTCGGGAATCCGGCTATCTCCACCTGCAGCTCACCTCGCCCCGCCGGGCCGAGGACAAGCTGAAGTTCCTGGCCGGCTCCGAGGCCGCGATGGGCGCTTTCATCAATGACACCACCCCCGAGAAGGTCGCAGCCACCCTGCGCGCCGTAACCCCTGCAGGGAAGGAAGCACAGTGACACTTACGCAGCAGTTCGAGGATCGCTTCGGGCATCCTCCGGCCGGGGTCTGGGCAGCGCCCGGAAGGGTCAATGTGATCGGCGAGCACACCGACTACAACGAGGGCTTTGTGCTGCCGTTCGCGATTGACCGGTCCACACAGGTTGCAGCCTCGATGCGGAATGACACGACCGTTCGGGTCAGCTCCACGTTCTCCCGCAAGAGCGAACTGGTGATCAGCGAGCTTGACGAGTTGACGGCCGGCGGCGTTGAGGGTTGGGCAGCATACCCGGTCGGTGTCCTCTGGGCGCTGCGGCAGGCCGGTCATGAGATTCGGGGCATGGACCTGCTGATCGATTCCCAGGTGCCCGTTGGCGCGGGGCTCTCCTCCTCGGCCGCAATCGAGTGTGCCGTCGCTGTTGCCGCCAACGAACTTCACGGTCTGGGGCTCAGCGGATCAGAGCTGGCGCTGATCGGCCAACGCGCTGAAAACGAGATGGTCGGCGCACCGACCGGCGTCATGGACCAGTCAGCGTCACTGCTGGGGAAGCACGGGCACGCCGTGTTCCTGGACTGCCGTTCGCAGCATGCCGAGCTGGTTCCCTTCCCGCTGCAGGAAGAGGGACTGGCCCTACTGGTGATAGATACGCGCGTGAGCCACTCGCACGCAACAGGCGGCTACGCGGCGCGGCGACGCTCGTGCGAGGTGGGCGCCGACGTCATGGGGGTAGCTGCGCTACGCGACCTCAGCGAAGGCGACCTTGCAGAGGCTTCGGGCCTGCTCGATGAGGAGACGTTCCGCCGCGTTCGCCACATCGTCACCGAGAACGCCCGGGTACAGGCAACGGTGGAACTCCTTCGTTCAGAAGGACCACGCGCGATCGGCCCACTGCTAGATGCGAGCCACGTCTCCATGCGCGATGACTTCGAGATTTCCTGCGCGGAGCTCGACCTCGCTGTCGACTCCTCCCGGGGGGCTGGAGCGCTGGGAGCCCGGATGACGGGCGGCGGCTTCGGCGGCTCTGCGATAGCGCTGACCCAGGTGGAGGACATCGATCGGGTGCGCGCCGCCGTCATGGAAGCGTTCGCCGGAGCGGGCTTTACCGAGCCCTTGGTCTTCGCGGTCTCCCCCGCGGACGGCGCCGGCCGCGTCCCCTGACGTCAGCATTGGGAAGTTTTGTGCAGCTCTGGTGGGCTCACCCCCGGCGAAGTCACCAGAGCTGCCCAAAAGTTCCGGGTAGTAGGCAAAAGGAAGGCCCCCGGCGTTCTGAACTGGTCAGTCCGCCGGGGGCCGCTTCGTGTAATGGGACGAGCGCTGTTACTCGCTGCTACCGCGAACGATGGCGATGAGGCGCAGGATTTCGACATACAGCCACACGAGCGTGACCGTCAGGCCGAAGGCCGCGGTCCACGAGTACTTGCGCGGAGCACCGTTCTTCACGCCCTCGCTGATCATGGTGAAGTCGATGACCAGGGAGAACGCTGCCAGGCCGATAGCCAACAGCCCGATCACAAGGCCCCACGGGATGCCGTTCTCGAATCCGAACATTCCCTCGGTGCCCGGGATGCCTGCTCCTCGAACTCCGAACATGCTCTCAGTAGCGCCGAAGAGGACCAGGCCAAGGTTCACGAGGCTGAAAGCCGCGTAGCCGATCATCATGATCATGAAAATCTTCATTGCCTTCGGAGTGGCGCGTACCTTGCCGCTCTTGAAAAGCAACAACGTAACCGCGAACACGGTGAGGGTTCCGACAATCGCCTGCAGTGCGATATTCGGGAACATGTTCTCGAGGAACATGGTCAGCCCGCCGAGGAACAAGCCCTCAAGGAAGCCGTAGGCGAGAATCAGTGCTGGAACGGGCTCACGCTTGAACGCATTGACCAGTCCGAGAACAAATCCACCGATCAGGCCGATTACCATCAGTGGGAGCGCCAGGCCCGGCAGCAGGAACGCTGGGACAGCTGCACCGATGAGCACCATGCCGATTGTGGCGATGGTCTTGACGATCACGTCGTCGAAAGTCATCCGCCCCGTTTCGGCAGGACCTGCCGAGGGCTGGTTGTAGAGGTTCTCCAGCTGCTGCTGGTTCATTGCCGACTGACCGGCCAATGCTGTTGAACCGTGCGCTGCCGGATTGTTGCCGCGGGCAGCGGTACGGAAGTTCTTACCGTTGAAAACCGGGTTACCGCCGAGTGCCATTGTGATGTAGTCCTCCATCTGGGGGCTGAGATGTTTCAACCCTACCAATATCAACGGTTTCGGGCGCCTTTTGTTCCTCACCTGTGGAGGACGGGCTCGCAAGGCCAAACGGTAGACTAACCGGGTACGGAAAACCCCAATCCCTTCGACAACGAGAGCCTCCATGCCCGACGCCCTGCCACTGAAAATGCTTCACGACCGACTCCTGGTGGTCCTGGACAAGGACGGCAGCGAGCGGCGATCGTCGTCGGGCATCGTGATTCCAGCGACAGCGGTGATGGGAAAGCGCCTCGCCTGGGCCGATGTCGCCGCGGCTGGCCCGAGCGTCCGCCAGGTCTCGCGGGGCGACCGCATCCTGTTCGATCCCGAAGACAAATCCGAGGTCGATGTCGGCGGCACCGACTACATCCTCCTGCGCGAACGCGATGTTCATGCCGTCGCGCAGCCGGAGCACGACGACGCCGGCACCGGGCTCTATCTTTAGGCGAACGTCCGCCCGGGTTTCCCAACCTGCACAGTTGTTATCCAATCGCTATCTGGATGCCCCGGTTTGGCGATTTGCGGTAACCCCGCACGGGTAACATGTTCTCCACACTGAGTGACTTCGATCACAGGCTTTAGGGCCGTCGTACCTCGACGGACAAGCCACCATCGTGGAGGTTCATAACTTGATAACCAAGCCGACGACGGCATGGCGCAGGAGACTCATCTTCCTGACAGCCGGCCTCCTGGCCGCTTTGTTCATGAGCGCACCTGCGGCCGGGGCGTTCCCCCATCCATCGGGAAGCAGTCCAGGCACCCCAGCCTCCATCAAGGCGGGTGAGTTCGAGAACCGGATCAGCGGCGTACTTCGGAACGCTGAAGGCCCGCTGGAAGGCGTTCAAATAACCGCTACCGGTGAAGGCTTCGAAGGCGAAGCCACCTCGGACGAGAGCGGACGCTGGGTCATCGAGGTCCCCGAACAGGGCGCCTATGAGGTGGAGCTCGATGAGTCCACCCTCCCCGATGGTGCACAGCTGGCCGAAGGCCAGGAGAATCCCCGCACAGTCACGTTCTCCGGCACCACAAACATCACCACGCTGTTCCTCTTCGGTGAGGGAATCGTGCTGGAGACCACCAGCTTCTGGAGCGTGCTGGCCGACCGTGCGGTCGCGGGGCTGAGCTTCGGGCTACTTCTCGCGCTGAGCGCCGTCGGCCTCTCACTGATTTTCGGCACAACGGGACTCACGAACTTCGCACACGGCGAGATGGTGACCATGGGTGCGGTTCTGGCGTTCGCCTTCGCTGCGCTGGGACTCCCGGCGATCATCGCGATCATCCTCGCCGTGATCGGCGGCGGCGCATTCGGCTACGTGCAGGATGCGGGGCTCTGGAAGCCGCTGCGGCGCAAGGGCACGGGCCTTGTGCCGATGATGATCGTCAGCATCGGCCTGGCGCTGGCACTGCGCTACATCATTCAGTTCAACTTCGGCGGACAGACCCAGCAGCTCCCAGGCGCGCAGGGAAACATCCTGGACTTCGGTCCGGTGTCCATCTCGCAGAACAACCTGAACTCGCTGATCACCAGTCTGGTGGTGATCCTGCTGATCGCCTTCCTGCTGCTGCGCACCCGCGTCGGCAAGGCCACCCGTGCGGTCGCGGACAACCCGGCCCTCGCGGCCGCCTCTGGTATCGACGTGGACCGCGTCATCCGCCTGGTCTGGGTAGTGGGCGGGGCACTGGCCGCACTCGGTGGGATCCTGTGGGCTTACTACCGTCCGGGCGTGACCTTCAACATGGGCCAGCAGATCCTGTTGCTGATCTTCGCGGGCGTGGTCCTCGGTGGGCTCGGTACCGTCTTTGGTGCACTGCTCGGCTCAATCATCGTTGGGCTCTTCGTGGAGATTTCGACCATCTGGCTTGAGGCCGACCTCAAGTACGTCGGCGCTCTGCTCGTCATGATTCTTGTTCTTCTCTTCCGGCCCCAGGGAATCCTGGGCCGCCGTGAGCGCGTAGGTTAGGGGCACCAGCATGGATTTCGCTAACATCTTCTCCCTCGCTTTCGGCGAGATGATCAGCCCGACGACGGCGGCATACGCCCTCGCCGCGCTTGGCCTGGCCGTTCACTTCGGTTACACCGGACTGCTCAACTTCGGCCAGGCAGGGTTCATGGCCATGGGCGCGTACGGTTACGCCATCTCGACCCTCACGTTCAACGCTCCACTGCCTGTGGCAGTGTTGGTGGCGTTGCTCGCTTCGGTGATTTTCGCCGTCGTACTCGGTATTCCAACGCTGCGGCTACGCGCTGATTATCTTGCGATCGTGACGATCGCGGCCGCTGAAATTGTGCGGTATATCGTTACGACGAACGGACTCACCAACGTCACGGGTTCGGCGAACGGTCTTGCGGGCGGTTTCGAGAACGGGTTCTTCGCACTCAATCCCTTCCCGGACGGGAACTACAACATCGGCCCGGTCGGTATGAACGAGGACGGCTTCTTCATCCGGGTTGTCGGCTGGACGATCGTGGCGCTGGCGTGCGTGGCCGTCTGGCTGCTCATGCGCAGCCCCTGGGGACGTGTGCTGAAGGGCATCCGCGAGGACGAGAACGCCGTCCGCTCACTTGGGAAGAACGTGTACGCCTACAAGATGCAGGCCCTGATCCTGGGCGGCCTCATGGGCACTGTCGCGGGGATGATCTTCACGCTCCCCCGCGGTGCCGTGCAGCCCGCGAACTATTCGACCGAACTGACGTTCTTCCTGTACACGGTCCTGCTGCTAGGCGGCATGGCCACGGTGCTTGGCCCGGTCCTCGGCGCCATGATCTTCTGGGTGGTTCTCTCGCTGACCCAGAGCCTCCTGTTCGGCGCCATTGAGATCGGCGCCATCACATTCCTCACCAACGTCCAGGCCGGACAGCTCCGCTACATCCTCGTGGGTGTGGCGCTCATGCTGCTCATGATCTTCAGGCCGCAGGGCGTGCTCGGAAACAAGAAGGAGTTGGCGTTCGCATGACTGAACACGCTTCCAGGGAACAACTTCCGCAGGAACGAGCCGAAGCCTCGCCCGAGGCGGTAGACCATATGACCGATTCACGGCCCATCGCGGCCGAGACGCCCGGCCCCGGATGCCGCAAGCGGGACCCAATCGTCACCGCGAAGAACGTGACCCGCAGCTTCGGCGGCATCAACGCCGTCGACGTCGAGTACCTCGAAATTCCGCGTAACAAGATCACGGCGCTCATCGGACCGAACGGCGCGGGCAAGACCACGCTCTTCAATCTCCTCACCGGGTTCGACACACCCCAGAGCGGCGAATGGCAGTTCGACGGACACTCACTCGAAGGCGTGGCACCCTACAAGGTGGCGCGACTCGGCATGGTGCGCACGTTCCAGCTGACCAAGGTGATGGGCAAGCTCACCGTCATGGAGAACATGCGGCTGGGCGCCAAGGACCAGCCTGGTGAGAGCCTCCTGCGGGCACTGTTCAAGGGCTTGTGGGGCGGCAGGGAGAAGGAGATCACCGCGCAGGCGGAGGTCCTGCTCAAGAAGTTCAAGTTGGACACAAAAACCGATGACTACGCTGCGTCGCTCTCGGGCGGCCAGCGCAAGCTGCTCGAAATGGCGCGTGCGCTGATGGTCCGCCCGCGGCTGGTCATGCTCGACGAGCCGATGGCTGGGGTGAACCCTGCGCTCACGCAGTCGCTCCTTGACCACATCAAGAACCTGAAGGCAGAGGGCATGACGGTCCTTTTCGTGGAGCACGACATGCACATGGTCCGCCATGTTGCCGACTGGGTGGTTGTCATGGCGGAAGGCCGCGTGGTGGCTGAGGGAACTCCCGGCGTCGTCATGAAGGATCCGGCTGTGATCGATGCCTATCTGGGTGCCCACCACGACGTTGACCTGGGCGACTCCCACGGTGTCGAGATGCTCGAGGTTGAACTGTCGCATGATGAGGAGTCTGTGATCGGAACCGACAACGCGGGCCTCCTTGACCATCACCACACCAAGATCACTGAAGCGGGACACCGCGGCACAGAGGAGAAGCGGCCATGAGCGAAGCACCGGAAACCCCTGGCGGGGCCGGTTCAGCGGAACCGGCGGGAAAGTCAGTTGTAAAAGTTACGGACCTCGTGGCCGGATACCTTCCCGGTGTGAACATCCTCAATGGCTGCTCGATCGAGGCGCGATCGGGAGAATTGATCGGCATCATCGGGCCTAACGGCGCAGGCAAGTCCACGCTGCTCAAGGCCATGTTCGGGCTGGTGAAAGTACATTCCGGCACCGTGGTGGTTCGGGATCAGGACATCACCGGGCTGAAGGCCAACAAACTGGTCAGCCGTGGCGTGGGGTTCGTCCCGCAGAACAACAACGTCTTTGCCACCCTCACCATCGAGGAAAACCTCGAGATGGGGATGTACCAGCGGTCCAAGGACTTCAAGAAGCGGTTCGAATTCGTCACTGACCTGTTCCCCGAACTCGGGAAGCGGCGTGCACAACGCGCGGGATCCTTGTCCGGCGGCGAGCGCCAGATGGTTGCCATGGGCCGTGCGCTCATGATGGAACCGGCCGTGCTGCTGCTGGACGAACCCTCCGCCGGGCTCTCACCGGTCAAGCAGGACGAAACCTTCCTGCGTGTGCACGAGATCAACCGTGCCGGTGTCTCGGTCATCATGGTGGAGCAGAACGCCCGGCGGTGCCTGCAGATCTGCGACCGCGCCTACGTCCTCGACCAGGGCAAGGACGCCTACACGGGCACCGGGCGTGAACTCATGAAGGATCCGAAGGTCATCCAGCTGTACCTCGGAACCCTCGCAGACACTGCGTAGAGCGGCTTGCACCAAAGAAGCCCTTCCCCTGGCTGGGGAAGGGCTTCTTTGTCTGTGCGAGTGAATAGCTACTGCGTGCTGTCCTACAGCTGTCCGGACTCGGAACGGTAGGGCTGCGGTACGTTGTTCTCGTCGAACTCGTAGATGCCGATGAAGGCTTCTGTCGGGTCACCGTTCTCATCGAAGGTGATGGGACCGGAAATACCCTGGTAGTCGATATCTTCACCGTTGCGCTGGAGTGTAATGCAGCCTGCGAAGTCGAAGCACTCCGTGCCTTCCTTCGACACAGCCTCAAGCTCCGCTGCGATGTCCGCTCCCTCGATGCTTCCCGCAGCATCTGCTGCCAGAGCGATGAGGTTCACGGCGTCATAGCTTTCACCTGCGTAGTTCCACACATCCAGGTTGGGATCGATCTCGGCGAGGGCGGCCTTGAACTCGTCACCGGCGAAGGAACCGGGCTGGGTGCCCTGCGCGCCTTCCATGGTGCCTGGCTCAAGGTCTTCGCTGTAGTCTGCGGTGTTGCCGTCCACGAAGAACATTGCGTTCGGATCCACGCCTGCGCCCGTCATCAGCGGGATGATGCTATTGGCCTGGTCGAAGCTGATGACCACGTAGGCATCAGGAGCGGCCGCAACAAGTGAGTCCACCTGGCTGCTGAACTGCGAATCGCCCTCGTTGAACATCTCCTCGGCCACGATCTGCCCGCCGGCGCTCTCAACCGCGTCGGTGATGCTGGCTGCGAGGCCGGTACCGTAGGCGTCATTCAGGACGATCATGCCGACGGTCTGGGCGCCACACGCCATGATGTAGTTGCCGAGCACACGGCCCTGCAGAACATCGGAGGGAGCTGTGCGCCAGTAGAGACCGTTGTCGTCAGCGGTGGTGAAGTCAGGTGACGTGTTCGCCGGGGACATCTGGATGACACCCGCGCCGGTGATCTGCTGGATCACCGTCTGCGAAACGCCGGAGGACGCCGCACCGATGATCGCGCTGACATCCTGTGACAGCAGGTCAGTCACGGACTGGGTGGCGATGTCCGTGGTGGTGTCACCGGAATCCCGGTGAATGATCTCGATGTCCTGGCCAAGCACGCCGCCGGCCTCGTTGATTTCCTGTACTGCGAGGTTCACACCCGCGATTTCCGGCGGGCCGAGGAACGCGAGGGCTCCTGTGGTGGGCAGGATGGACCCGAGGACCAGCGGAGCATCAGAGGTGGTTTCAGCCTCGGGAACGGCGCTTGGATCGCCCTTCTCGCCGGGAGGGGGCGCTTCGCCGCCCTGACTCTCGGGGCAGGTCAGCCCCGTTGCTGCCGGTGCCGAAGACTCTCCGCCTTCTTCTTCGGGGGTGGGGTTTCCACCGCAGGCAGACGCGAAGAGAGCAACGCCCAAGCTGAGGGCGGCAATCTTCGCAGCGCGCGGAGCACTTCCCCCGATGCTGAACCGCGCGGAGTTACGTGTTGCTGTCATGGAATTTATCTCCTCGATCGAAAGGCATGATGAGCCTTTGATGCGATCACCAGGTGTTCCTGGTATGTGAAAAAGCTAATGCAAAAACTCGCCCAAGATAAGAGAATCTGATTACATCCTTGTAACGCTCATCACAGCCGTTTTGGATTGCGCTTCACACCGCGCTGGAGCGCATGGTGGCGTAACGGGGTCGCGTATCCTTGATGGGACGCATGAGCAGGTCATGCCGTTCCGCCCCAGTAGCCCAATGGCAGAGGCAGGAGACTTAAAATCTTCACAGTGTGGGTTCGAGTCCCACCTGGGGCACCGCTACGCACAACTGGCTAAACCTCGAAGTAGAGGTGCTTGTGCAACCTGCACCGCGGATTGAACGGCGCGCTGCACGAGGGACATCCGTCCACCTCGAAGTACCGTTCAATGCTCAGCGTCTCCCGGCACACTCCGCACAGGATCGCCTCCGTGTTCCACGCCGTCTGAGGCCACACCGCCGCCTCGTGCCCGGCGCCTTCTTCGTGGCACAGGTGGCAGGGGTAGAACTCACCGCAGCATTTGAAGCTGATCGCGACGACGTCGAGCTCCGTGCGGTAGTGAACGCACCTTGTCTGGCCGTCGACGGTGCTGCCGAGAACCCTTGTCAGAGGCCGTCGAAGGGCTCGGCATAGCGGAACGGACCCGTGGGAATCGGCGATTCTCCCAGCGCCCGGATCATGAAGTCCTCGCCCCACGCCGGCTCCGGCGGAAGCACACCGCGGACATCGGCCCGGACAAAACCGAACCGTCCGTAGAAGCTGGGACTTCCGAGCAGCACGAGCGAGACCTCCCCCAAGCCCGCGGCCCTCTCAATGGAGCCGTCGACCAGCAGCCGCCCCACTCCCCTGCCCTGCTGCGACGGAAGCACCCCGATGGGCCCGAGCCCGAGAGATGAAACCTCCCCGATCCGCGCACGTGTGGTGATGACATACCCGCACACGACGCCGTCGTCGTCCTCTGCAACAAGCGAAAGCTCAGGCAAATAAGCCGGGCACTCCCACAACTGCTCCAGGAGTGCTGCCTCGATGGGCCGCGCCTTCCCAGGCGACCCGAACGCCGCCTCGATGACGGACAATGCAGCCGGCCGGTCGGCGAGGGTTTCAGCGCGAATGATCACGATCGAGAACTATAGCCGGTTAAACGACGACGGCGGCACCCTGGGTGGGTGCCGCCGTCGTGTGCTGCCTATGAAAGCTAAGCCTTGGCTTTCGCCTTTGGCTTGGCCTTCTCCGTGTCCTCGGTGCGGTCCTTGTCCAGCGAGGGTGTTTCCTGCTTTTTCGGCGGAGGCGTTGCCGCCTCGTGGAACGCGCGGCGCGGGGTCTGCAGGTCCATCAGCTGGGTGGTGTCGCGTCCGAACACGAAGCCAAGGATCCAGTTGGTAACCACGCGGAACTTTCGCTCGAACATCGGCATGGCCATTCCGTGATAGCCGCGGTGGGCCAGCCAGGCGGGAAGCCCGCGCAAACCGAAGCCCATGATGTTGGCTACGCCCTTGTACTGGCCGAAGCCCGCAACCGCGCCCAGGTTCTTGTGCTTGTACTCGCGGACCCGGCCCACACCGTAGCGCTCGGCGTAGATGTTGTCTGCGAGGAGCTTCGCCTGACGGACTGCGTGCTGCGCGTTGGGCACGCAGAAACCGCCCACACCGCCGCCCGAAAGATCAGGAACAGCCGAGACGTCACCGGCAGTCCACGCGCCGTCCAGCGGACCGTCGTCACCGGTGATGCGCAGCTCGGGATTAGCGCGGACCCTCCCGCGCTCGTCGATCGGGAAGTCAGTGTTGCGGACAAACGGATTGGCCTGCACGCCGGCGGTCCACACGAGGGTGTCGGTCTCGAACTCATCGGCGGGCGTCTTGTCCGGCATGTTGATCAGCTTGAGCTTGCCGTCCTTCGCACTGGCCAACGAGGTATTGAGCTTCACCTGTACGCCGCGCGAGCGCAGGTGCTCAACAACCCACTTGGCCTGGTCCTCGGTGACCTCGGGCATGATCCGGTCCAGGGCCTCGACGAGGACAAAGCGGATGTCGGAGCGCCCCAGCCTGTGGTTCTTCTTCACGGCAGCCCGCGCAAGGTCCTCCATCTCGGCCAGGGCCTCGATCCCCGCGAATCCACCGCCAACGACGACGAAGGTCAGCGCCCGGTCACGCTCCGGTCCCGGTTCCATCAGCGAACCGGTTTCAATGCGTTCCAGGAGCTGGTTACGCAGCGCCACAGCTTCCTCGATGGTCTTCAGGCCGATGCCTTCATCAGCCAGCCCCTCGATCGGGAAGGTGCGCGTGATCGCCCCGGCCGAGATCACGACGTCGCGGTAGGTCAGTTCAAAGGGCTCGCTGCCGTCCGATGGTTCCACCACAGCGGTGCGGGACCCGTGATTGACGCGGGTGACCTTTCCGGTGATCAGCTCAGTGTCGGTGAGGTGCATGCGGTGCGAGACGACGGCGTGGCGCGCCTCGATGTTTCCGCCGGCGACCTCCGGCAGGAACGGCTGGTAGGTCATGTAGGGCAAAGGATCCACGAGGGTCACAATGCCGCCGTGGGCCTTCACCTTCTTCTGCAGCTTGTGCGCTACGTACAAACCAACGTAGCCGCCGCCGACAACAAGGATCCGGGGACGATCAGAAAACTTGGGGGTTTGAGCCATGGAACCAGCCTACCGGACTTTGTGAAAATCTTCACTAGCGTTACCGGGAGGCCGATGGGCCGTCCTGCGAGACGCCTTCTGCCGCGAATTTCTCCGCGTCCGGCGCCCCCGCGGAAGCTTCCGGTTCCCCTCCCGACGCGGTTCCCCTATAGACCCTGACAACCTGGTAGGTGCCGCCCAAAAGGATCAGGAGGATCACGCCACCGAAGCCGAAAACGATCAACGCGGGCAGTGAGGTGGACGACGCCGCTCGTTCCTCGGCAACGGGAACGGTTGGCTCAGGAATGTCCGGCAGGGGCTCGGCCGGGGCTGGTGGCGCCGGGGATGGCGGTGGCGGCGCCTCACCCCGCCGATAGGTCTCGATGAACTGCGCCATGCTCACCACGCCGCCGGCACCCAGCAGCGGTTCGGCAGGCACGTCGAGGTCCGCGTTCACCGCAGCTGCGGCATCGAGGATGCCGTGCCCGTAGATGGTGTCTTTCCCAGGCACTCCGGCATCCTTCGCCGTCATGATGATCCGGTTGATGACCTGCGGGGCAGTCAGGTCCGGATACTTCGAACGAATCAGGGCGGCCACACCGGACACCAGCGGAGCGGCCCCGGAAGTTCCGGACCACTTGGCCGCGTAAAGCCCTCCCGGCAGTGCACCGACCAGGTTCTCCGCCGGGGCTGCGATCCCGATGCTGATGCCTTCCGAGGAGGATTCGCGGCTTGCCTTGCCATCGGCGTCGAGCCCGCCTACCGCAAGGACACCCGGCATGGTCGCGGGAGCGCCAACCTGCACCGAACCGCCGGCGCGGTTGCCCGCCGCGGCGACGATTACGACGTCGTTCTGTTCCGCATAAAGGAATGCTTCGTCCCAGCTTTCGGGCCAGGTGGGAGACGTACTGCCCAGGGACATGTTGATCACGGAGGCCCCGTTATCCACGGCCCAGCGCACGGCGTTGGGAATCTGGTCATCGATGCTGATCCCTGCCGGGTTGGGGCCGCTGGACTCACCGCCGATCCAGAGCGAGACGGCAAGCAGGTCCGCTTCGGGCGCAACCCCGATCACGCCGTCGGGCCCGCGGCCCACCGGGTCCTCCTCCGGTTCGGCGGACGGTGAAGCAGATGCAGAGGGTGACGCGGACGGTGACGGGGAAGCATCGGGTTCCTCCTCGGGAACGTGTCCGCGCCCGGCGAGGAGGCTGGCGACCAGCGTGCCGTGCTCGGGCACTTCCCCGAGGCCCTCCTGCCCGTTGGGTGCTCCGGCGCCGGAAACATCCGTCCCGCCGACCACCACGCCTTCAAGGTCGGGATGACTGCCGTCCACGCCGCTGTCGATGACTGCAACCGTGACACCCTTCCCCCGTGTGCTTTCCCAGGCCTCCTTGATGCCGTAGTCCTCGAGCCAGTACTCGCGTTCGCGGAGCTCGGCCCCGTGCGCGTGCGCGGCATCGACCGGAGCAACTACGGTTGCGCTGAAACCCAGGAAGATCGCGACGACGGCGGCCAGGGGCCGCACACCGCGCACCTGGGCTGAAGAAGCGGTCACTTCTGCACCCGTTCCTGCGCAGCAGCGCTGAGGGCGATGCCGTCGAGGATGTCATGCTCGCTTGCCAGGGCGCCCTGCACCCGGCCATCGGTCGCCTCGGCGACCCTGCGGACAATCGTGCGCCAGATCAGGGCTCCGGCGCCAATGACGTCAACCCGGCCGGGGTGCATGTACGGCAGCGCGGCCCGCTGCGACCGGGACAGGTGCAGCAGGGACGTAGCGGCGTCGTGGACTTCGGCAACGCTGAGCATGGCGCCGTGGATGCGATCCGATGAATACTCGGGAAGTTTCAGTGCGTGTGCCGTGACGGTTGTAATGCTTCCCGCAACACCGATGATCCCCCGAACAGAAGCAAGGTCGACTGCTTCGTTCGCTTCGTCGATCATCCGGCCGACCTCGGCCTCGGCAGCTGCGATTTCCGTGTCCGTAGGCGGATCTGAGGGCAGGAATCGTTCTGTGAAGCGGACGCACCCCATGTCCATGCTGCGCGCAGCCGTGACCCGCCCGTGGGAACCCACGACAAACTCGGTGCTTCCGCCGCCCAGGTCCACAACGAGGATCGGCTCATCCGCTTCACTCTGCAGGACGCTCGAGGCGCCCGCGAAGGACAGCTCCGCCTCTTCACTGCCGCTGACCACCTCAGGCTCCACGCCAAGGCGGGTCCGGACGCCATCGATGAACTCATCCCGGTTACTCGCATCACGCGTGGCCGAGGTCGCCACGAACCGCACACGATCCACCGCATTCTCCGCGATCAGGCCTGCATACTCATCCACCGCTGCGAAGGTCCGTTCCAGCGCTTCGGGGGCGAGCATGCCCGTGGCATCCACTCCCTGGCCGAGCCTCACCACACGCATAAGGCGTACGACGTCGGCCAGCCGGCCGTCGTAGTCGATATCCGCTATTAACAGGCGGATGGAATTTGTTCCGCAATCTACCGCTGCAGTACGCATGTCAGGCCTTCCCTTCACCGGTTCGGCGTTCGGCGCGTTTCCTGTCCAGTTCCTCCGGGCTCAGCCCCTGCGTCTTCACATGCCGGCTAAGGTCTCGGACCGGCGCAACGCCCGTGGTGTCCCACGCTCCGTGGCATTGGCACCGGTCAGGTGTCCACCATTCAACGATCGCCGCGAGCGCCTCATCCCCGAGCGGGTTGACGCCCGGACCTGCGGCAAGCGAGTGACCCACCAGGACGTGGAGGCATTTGACGCGGCCAGGCATCCCGCCCGCCGAAACGCCGTCGATCTCCGGCACGGCGCCAATCCCGCTGCGGGTGCCTACCTCCGCGCGGGCCCGCAGGTACGCTTCGTGGGCTTCCCGATACCGGGCCGCGAGGGCTTCGTCCTGCTCCAGGCGCGCTGTCATCTCGGCCATGGTTCCCGCCGCTTCCAGCCGCGAAACCGCTGCGGTGATAACGGGATGCGTTAGGTAGTACGTGGTGGGAAAGGGGATTCCGTTCGCAAGCCGTGGAGCGGTGGTCGCAACCAGCGGGTTGCCGCACACACAGCGTGCGCCGATTTCGACGACGTCACGCACCGGGCGTCCCAACTGCCGGCTCAGCGTCTCCAAATCAGCCGCGGTGGGCGCGAGCGCGTTCGGTTCCGTCACGGCGGTCCTTCCTGTGGCTGTGTACTCCTGCACAGACCAAGGTTAGTCGGTGGCCGCCCGCTCCACAGATTCCCACAGGGCGTCCGCCCACGGCAGGTCCTGCGGCGCCGCCGCTGACTGCTGTTCCTCGGATGGCTCAATGTCAGTGCCGCCCTTGACGAGATAGCGGGTCTCTCCCGGCATGACGAGGAACAGCCTGTCCCTCGCCTGCTGCCGAATGTAAGCAGGATCATCCCACCGGGCGATCTGCGTCTGCAGGTTCCCCTGCTCCTGTTCGAGCGCGGTGATCCGCTCCTGCAGCGCTTCGGTCTCCGCCCGCTGCTGAAGGTACGTACGGATGGAAGGTGCCAGCAGCACGGTGATCGTGATCAGTACGACAGCGAGTGCCAACAGCCTGCCGGAAAAGGCTTTGGCAGGGATCGGCTCAGCGTCCTCGGCTGGAACGATCGCGCGCTCCGAGGAGCGGCGGAAAGGCGTCCTGGCGGTTCGGATTGCGCCGGCGAGCTGGGAACGCTCCGCGGCACGATTCTCCGAGGGTGATGTCTTCTTCCGTTGTGCTCCGCTGTCTGCCTTATGAGGAGTCTGCGGGGCTTTGCCCGCGTCTTTCCCGGCTGCGCTGTGGTGGCTGGCTTGCTTGCCGGTCTGCGTTGAAGCGCCCTGGGCGCCAGGGCGCTTCAACGGTGGTGACTCTCGCTGCCCGCCGGTTCGCACGGTGCGCGGAACGCTGGGGCGTCGGGTGGACATCGGGCTCCTTGCTCACGCTTCGCTGTTCCATCAGAGCCTTCAACTGCTGACGGCTACCTGCTTAACGAGGGTAGCGCCCGATGCCCCGCCGATCAGGCAGTGAAACGCGGGAAAGCAGAACGGCCGGCGTAACGTGCGGCGTCGTCCAGCTCTTCCTCGATGCGCAGCAGCTGGTTGTACTTTGCGACGCGTTCGGAGCGTGCGGGAGCGCCGGTCTTGATCTGGCCTGCGTTGGTGGCCACGCAGATGTCCGCGATCGTGGTGTCCTCGGTTTCGCCGGAACGGTGCGAGGTGATGGTGGTGTAGCCGGAGCGCTGAGCCAGGGAGATGGCGTCGAGCGTCTCGCTGAGGGTGCCGATCTGGTTGACCTTCACGAGCAGCGAGTTGCCGGTGTCTGCCTTGATGCCGCGCTCGAGGCGCGTCGGGTTGGTGACAAACAGGTCATCGCCCACAAGCTGGACCTTCTCGCCAAGGGACTCGGTGAGCACCTTCCAGCCTTCCCAGTCTTCCTCGTCCAGCGGATCCTCGATGGAGACCAGCGGGTAGTCGCGGACCAGCTCCTCGTAGTAGGAGCGCATCGCGGCGGAATCGAGCGTCTTGCCCTCGAAGTGGTACGCGCCGTCCTTGTAGAACTCGGATGCAGCCACGTCGAGTGCGAAAGCGATATCGGTTCCCGGCTTGTAGCCCGCACGCTCAATGGCGGAGGTGATCAGGTCCAGGGCGTCGCGGTTGGACGGCAGGTTCGGAGCGAAGCCGCCCTCGTCGCCAAGACCGGTAGCCAGACCCTTCTCGTTCAATACCTTCTTCAGCTCGTGGTAGACCTCAACGCCCCAGCGCAGGCCCTCGGAGTAGGACTCGGCACCCAGCGGAACGATCATGAATTCCTGGATGTCGACGTCGGAATCGGCGTGCGAACCGCCGTTCAGGATGTTCATCAGGGGTACGGGCAGAACGTGCGCGTTCGGGCCTCCCAGGTAGCGGTACAGCGGGAGTGCGGAGGACTCAGCTGCGGCGCGCGCAATGGCCAGGGAAACACCGAGCATTGAATTCGCGCCGAGGTTGGACTTGTTCTCGGTGCCGTCCAGGTCGATCATCGCCTGGTCAATGGCACGCTGGTCCCCTGCGTCGAAGCCCAGGAGCGCAGGCTGGATCTGCTCGATGACGGCCTCAACGGCCTGCAGTACGCCTTTGCCGAGGTAGCGGTCCTTGTCACCGTCACGGCGTTCGTTCGCTTCGAACGCACCGGTGGATGCACCCGAGGGTACGGCTGCGCGGCCGAAAGTGTCGTCGTCGAGCAGTACCTCAACCTCAACCGTGGGATTTCCGCGGGAGTCGAGGATTTCACGTGCGTGGATGGCATCAATGATCGCCATGGAATTGCTCCTGTTCTTGGGCTTTCGTGGAAACTTCTTCAGGTACGGACAGTGCAAAGCGTGCGCACCGCTGTAACAAGCCGGTTTACACAGCATCTTCGCGGGGGATTCGGTACTCAGCCTAGTTCAAAGCAGCGGTCAATGAGCGTCCGTGACGTTGCCTGATTCCCGCCTCAAGGCAGCACCCGCGTACTCATCCTGGTAGCGGCGCACCGCCAGCCTCAGCGCGCGCTCCGGGTCCAGGCCGGAGTCCACGGCACCGTGCACCAGGTCTAGCAGCACACTGCCGAGTTCCTCCTCGGAGGTTAGGCCGGGCGCAGCGGTCGCAGGAGTGCCGATGTGTCCGCCGTCGCGCCTGGCGCGGGTCACAGACTTCGCAGCGAGCGCAAGCGCGGGTAGGTGCGCCGGAATGCTCTCGAATGGAGAGGTCGCTTCCGGTTTCTCAGCGCGCTTGCGACGGTGCCACTCCGCTTCAATCTCCTGAATCGTAGCGCCGGCTTCAGGCTTCAGCTCCCCCTCCGTTGTGAACACGTGCGAGTTTCGCCGGATCATTTTGGCGGTCAGGCCCTCGACGACGTCGGTGATCCGGAAGGAGCCACGTTCTTCCTGCAGCCTCGCGTGAAGCACCACCTGCAGGAGGACGTCGCCCAGTTCCGCGCGCAACTCGTCGGCGTTGTCAGGCCCCTCGATCACCTCGAGCAACTCGTAGCACTCCTCGACGAGGTACTCCGCGAGGGACTCGTGCGTCAGCTCGCCCATCCATGGGCAGCGTTCGCGCAGCAACCCAATTACTTCCACGAGGCGCTCAAAGGCAGCGCCCGGCGTTCGTGCGGCTACGCTCATGCCCCGCTGGCGGAGTCGTACCCCTGGCCAATGAGTTCGGCGAGTGCGGTGCGGCTCTCCAACGGCAGGAAGGCGGCTTCAACGGCGTTCAGGGTGAGTTCAAGGAGATCATCGAGATCGTAGTCGAAGGTCTCGACGAGCAGTTCGAACTCATCCGTAAGGGTGACGCCGCTCATCAGGCGGTTATCGGTGTTCACCGTGATGTTGAAGCCGAGCTGGTAGAGCAGGTCAATCGGGTGGCTTGTGATGTCCTTGCCGAAGGCCTCGATCGCACCGGTTTGCAGGTTCGACGAGGGGCAGACCTCCAACGGAATGCCGCGGTCGCGTACCCAGGCGGCAACCCTGCCGAGTGTCGCCATGCCCACGCCGGCTTCGGGACCGGTGGCGGCGTCGTCGTACTCCACCGTGATGTCCTCGGCGATGCGCACGCCGTGCCCAAGGCGCAGGGCGCGGCCGCTGACGAGCGCGTCAACAATGCTCTCGATTCCGGCAGCCTCGCCGGCGTGGACCGTCGCTGGGAACTGGTGCTGCGCGAGGTAGGTGAAAGCGTCTGCGAGGCGGGATGGCGGGAACCCATCCTCGGCACCGGCGATGTCGAAGCCCACCGCGCCGCGGTCACGGTGGCGGACGGCGAGCTCGGCGATCTCCAAACCACGGTCCGCGTGGCGCATGGCGGTGATCAGCTGGCCCACCTGGATGGTGCGCCCGGTAGCGGCCACGGCTTCCACCCCGGCGTCGAGGCCCTCCTGCACCGCCTCCACCGCTTCGTCGAGGGTCAGGCCCTTCGCGAGGTGCTGTTCCGGTGCCCAGCGCACCTCGCCGTACACCACGCCGTCGTCAGCCAGGTCCTCCACGAACTCCCGGGCCACGCGGGAGAGCCCCTCGCGGGTCTGCATGACCGCGATCGTGTGGTCGAAAGTCTCAAGGTAGCGGACCAGGGACCCGGAGTTCGCAGAATCCCGGAACCATTCGCCGAGCGCTACGGAATCCGTCGAGGGCAGCTGGTGGCCGGCGGCTTCGGCCAGCTCGATAATGGTGGCAGGACGGAGCCCACCGTCGAGGTGGTCATGCAGCGAAACCTTGGGCAGGCTCCGGATGTCAAAGGTGATGTCAGTGGCAAGGGAAGTCATAGGTTCAGTCACAGGCCAAGACTACGCGCCACGAAGCAGCCTGGCACACCGTGCAGTTGCGGGCGGAAATCAGGCGCGATTACCCGGGTCGACGGCGGCGGTGGCGCACTCAGCCTCCAGCACCTCAGGCGCTACGGCCCCTGCCTCCATGCCCTCTCCGGGATCCGTTACGGGGTCCGTCACGAAGGTGGTGGCGGGTTGCCGGGGATGGAGGGGCTCCGGGCGCTGCCGGACGGGAGTGGATCCGCGGACGGCGCTGATGACGCGGTCCACAATGAAACCGAGCACTACGGCGACGGCGATCGCCACCATCACGCCCAGCAGGTGGTTATCCTCGAACCAGGCGCCGGCGAGTGCGCCGATGCCCACCGAATAGCTGCCCCACGCGATGGCGGAAATGCCGGTGAGGGCAACGAACCGTCGTCGTGAGTAGCCGGTTGCGCCCGCTGTGAGGTTCACCGCCACCCGGCCGAACGGAATGAAGCGGGCCACGAGGATGAGGGAGGCGGCGCGTTTCTCCAGTTCGTAGCCTGCCCATTCGAAGGCCTTCTGCGAGCGTGGCCTGCGCATCCAGGCGAACCGCTTGGTACCGATACCCCTGCCCATCAGGTAGGCGATGTTGTCGCCTACGAAGGCGCCCAACGCGGCCACCAGGATCAGCAGCCAGCTGTTGGGAACGCCCTGGGTGATCACGAGCGAAGCCAATCCCACCACTACGGATTCGCTGGGGAACGGCGGGAAGAAGCCGTCAACCGTGCAGCACACGAATACCAGGAGGTAGACCCACGGCTGCTCCGCGGTGCTGAGGATGAAGTCACTCAGCCCACTCGTCACAGCAGTGATCGCTTCCACAGTGCTCCTTGGATA
Source organism: Arthrobacter pigmenti (assembly GCF_011927905.1). Taxonomy (NCBI): domain Bacteria; kingdom Bacillati; phylum Actinomycetota; class Actinomycetes; order Micrococcales; family Micrococcaceae; genus Arthrobacter; species Arthrobacter pigmenti. Next base: position 815,883 of record NZ_JAATJL010000001.1, on the reverse strand, counting down.
GTTGGCTTTCGGTGCCGCAGCAGCCCGATGCGGCACATCTAACGATGCCAGTATCGATTCGGTGCCACCATGGGGTTTCCCCCTGAGAGACCCCCGGCTCCAGCCTTTCTCCAAGGTTAGGGTTTAAGCGCAGACCCCCGCGTCGCCCGAAGGGCTGATCTTGTCACCACGGATAGTCCCCCTGCGGTATGACCCGTCAACGCGATGGGTTGCCGGTCAGGCGATGCGGTCGATGATGAGCTGCTGGGACGGCCTGGATCCATCCGGCGCAATTACGACGGCGGTTTCCAGCGCCTCGCGCGCACGCGCAAACTTCTCCGGGGTGTCAGTCAGGAGCGTCATCAGCGGTTCGCCGGCGCGGACGTGGGCGCCCGGCTTGGCGTGGAGCCGCACCCCTGCCCCAGCCTGGACAGCGTCCTCCTTCCGCGCGCGGCCGGCACCAAGGCGCCAGGCCGCAACGCCGACGGCGAGCGCATCGAGTTCAACCAGAACGCCGTCGGCCGGCGCATACACCGTTTCCGATTCCTTGGCGACGGGAAGTGCGGCACGCGGATCCCCGCCCTGTGCCTCGATCATCCGGTTCCAGACGTCCATTGCGCGGCCGTCCCTGAGCGCCTGGGCTGGATCGGCGTCGTTCATGCCGGCGCTGCTGAGCATCTCCTGAGCCAGCCTGACGGTGAGTTCAACGACGTCGTCCGGTCCGCCACCGGCGAGCACCTCGACGGATTCCTCCACCTCAATTGCGTTACCCGCGGTCAGCCCCAGCGGCGTGGACATGTTGGTCAGGAGTGCAACGGTCTTCACGCCGGCGTCAGTACCGAGTGCCACCATGGTTTCGGCGAGCTCGCGAGCCTGTGCCTCATCCTTCATGAAGGCACCGCTGCCGACCTTCACGTCGAGAACCAGCGAGCCGGTCCCCTCGGCGATCTTCTTGCTCATGATCGAGGAGGCGATGAGCGGAATGGCTTCGACGGTACCCGTCACGTCCCGCAGCGCGTAAAGCTTCTTGTCTGCCGGTGCCAGGCCTGCACCGGCAGCACAGATGACGGCGCCGACGTCGGCAAGCTGGGCCATCATCTCGTCATTGGAGAGCTGCGCCCGCCACCCGGGAATGGACTCGAGCTTGTCGAGGGTTCCACCGGTGTGGCCAAGGCCCCTACCGGACAATTGCGGCACCGCAACGCCGAACACGGCAACCAGCGGCGCCAGCGGCAGCGTGATCTTGTCCCCTACCCCGCCTGTGGAGTGCTTGTCGCTTGTGGCCTTCCCAAGCGCCGAGAAGTCCATCCGCTCGCCGCTGGCGATCATCGCGGCGGTCCAGCGGGAGATCTCCGCGCGGTCCATGCCGTTCAGCAGGATGGCCATGTTCAGCGCGGCCATCTGCTCGTCGGCAATAGCACCACGGGTATAGGCATCGATGGTCCAGTCGATCTGGGCCGGGCTCAGCGTCCCTCTATCTCGCTTGATCCGGATGATGTCGACGGCGTCGAAATTTTCGGTCATGGTGCGCTTCCTGTCCAGGCGGTGCCTGCTTCAGTAAGGTTCTGCGGCCCGAAGGCATCCGGCAGCACCTCATCCATGGTCTTGATACCGCTGACTGTCATCAGCAACATGCCGGGTGCCCGGAACTCGTACAGCAATTGCCGGCACCGCCCGCACGGCATGAGCGCATTGCCCTCGCCGTCCACGCAGCTGAAAGCGGCCAGCTTCCCGCCGCCCGTCATCTGCAACGCGCTGACCAGGGAGCATTCCGCGCAGAGCGTGAGCCCGTAGGACGCGTTCTCCACGTTGCAGCCGGAAACTATACGCCCGTCCTCGGTGAGTGCGGCTGCCCCCACCGGGAACCTTGAGTACGGGACGTAGGCCTTGCGCATCGCCTCCGTCGCGGCCTTGCGGAGTTCCGCCCAGGGAATGTCCTCGCGCGTGCCGCCGCCCGTCGTCGTCGTTGTTGTGGTCATGTTGTTATTCCTTGACGTATGGGGTGCCGCTTGCGGCGGGTGGTCGGGACCGGCCGACGAGTCCGGCGACGGCGGCGATGGTCACGATGTAGGGGAGCATGGCCAGGAATTGGCTTGGTACGTCCGTGCCGATGATCGAGAGCACAAAGCGGAGGTTGGTGGCGAAACCGAACAGGAGGGCTGCGAAGAACGCTCCGATGGGGTTCCAGCGCCCGAAGATCAGTGCTGCGAGGGCGATGTAGCCTTGGCCGGCCGTCATGTCGCGGGTGAAGGTGCTGACCGAGACGAGGGTGAAGAAAGCGCCGCCGAAGCCGGCTACCGCTCCACCGAGCAGGACGTTGAAGAATCGGGTGGAGTTGACTTTGATGCCCATGGTGTCCGCGGCCTGCGGGTGCTCTCCGACGGCGCGCACCCGAAGGCCCCACCGGGTGCGGTAGAGCCCAAGCCAGATGATGATCACGGCGGCGTACATGATGTAGCCGACGATGGTCTGGTTGAACAGGATGGGTCCGATCACCGGGATGTCCGCGAGCAGCGGTATGCGCACGTCGGGCAGGCTCGGTGGTGAGTTGAAGGTTTCCGAGTCGCGGCTGAGCAGCGTTGAGGCCAGGAACCCGGTCAGGCCGGAGACCAACACGTTCAACACCACGCCGACGATGATCTGGTTCACCAGGTACTTGATGCTGAACAGTGCCAGGACCAGGGACACGAGTACCCCGGCGAACGCCGCCGCGAACAAGCCGACGTAGGCGTTGCCGGACACCGATGCGGCGACCGCGGCGGCGAACGCGCCGGAGAGCAGTTGGCCCTCGATAGCGATGTTCACGACACCGACCCGCTCACACAGGACACCGGAGAGGGAACCGAAGATCAGCGGGATCGCCAGGGTCACCGAACCTGCCACCAGGCCGGCCAGGGAAATGGTGGGCCGGTCCGCGATGCCCACCACCCAGGTGAGGAAACCGACAACGAACAGGACCGCATACGCGATACCGAACCAGCGGTTGATCTTCTCACCCTTGCGGGCCTGCAGGAACGAATACACGGTGATACCGGCCAGGGCAACCGCTACAACCCAGCCCACAACGTTCGCGGGCAACACCAGGTCCGCGAGACGGAACCGGTCCGAATCATCCGAGACACGGAAAACAGCGGTGGTTGCGGGGCCACCGAGGGCGAAGACGATCAGCGCTGCCAGCGCGCCGATGCCGAAGCCGATGGGCGCCTTCCAGCTGCGGCCGGCCCCTGAGACGCGGGTATCGGTCACGGTTGCTGCCATGCTCATGCTGCACCTCCGGCGGCGCCCTGGTTTACGGTGGCTTTCCGGTTTTTGCGGTTTTTGTGGTTACCGGTCTTCTTGCGGTCGATCCGGAAGATCGCCTTCACCAGCGGTGGGGCGGCGATGAACAGGACGATCAGCGACTGCACCACCAGGACAATATCGATGGGTGTTCCGGTGAGGGTCTGCATCTGCACCCCGCCGGCCCGGAAGGCACCGAAGAGGACACCGGCCGCGAACACACCCCACGGGTGCGAGCGGCCCAACAACGCCACCGTAATGGCGTCGAAGCCGAAACTCGCGGCGATCCCGGCCGTCAGGACCTGCTCGGTGCCCGCGACCTGTGCTACACCGGCCAGGCCGGCCAGCCCGCCGGCGAGCATCATCACGACGACGTAACCCTTGGTCACGCTGATCCCCGCGGTCCGGGCAGCGAACGGGTTGGCGCCGACCGCACGCAGTTCGAACCCGACGGTGGAGCGGTTGAGCAGCCACCACACGCCGTAGGTCGCGGCCACGGCGATCAGGAAACCGAGGTGGAGCCGGAACTGCGGGCCCAGGATCTGCGGGAACACCGCCGTTTCATCGAGCCGGGGGCTGATCGGGTTCGCCGAGCCCGGGTTCTGGAAGAACGGGGTGGTCAGGAAGTATCCGACGAGGTTGATCGCGATGTAGTTCAGCATGATCGTCACGATCACCTCATGCGCCCCGGCGCGTGCCTTGAGGATGCCCGGGATCAGCCCCCACAACGCACCGCCGATGAAGCCCGCGATCACCACGAACAACAGGTGGATACCGAAGGGCAGGTGCCAGGAGAAACCGATCCAGCCTGCGAACATCGCCCCGAGGATGATCTGGCCCTGCGCGCCGATATTAAACAGACCCGCCCGGAACGCCACAGCCACACCAAGCCCGGCCAGGACCAGCGGCGTCGCCACGGTCAGGGTTTCGGTCAACGGACGGAACATCAACGCCAACGAATCAGCGCGCGGGTTGAACACCGCCCCCTGGAACAACGCCACGTAGGCGCCGCTGGCAGCTTCCCACGCCGCGGCCAGCGTGTCCGTCGGACGGCTGAAGAAATACGACGACGCCGCCGCGACATCCTCATCGGTGAAGGCAATAAGGATCCCACCCAGGATGATCGAAAGGACGACGGCGAGGATCGCCACCAGCGAAGAGCCGCTGACGATGCTCTGCAGTACCCCGCGTCCGCGGTCGTGGTCCTCCTGGGGTGCCGGCGTCGTATCGCCGGTGCCGGGTGCGGGAGGCGGTGCCGCCGTGCTTTCGGCAGCCATGTTCTCAGCGGCCGTGTTCTCGGCAGCGGTGTTGGAACCACGGTTATCAGCACTCACTGGCCATCCTCCCTCGACGCCGCAGCGCGACGCCCGTGCCCCGTCACCGGGTCGTTAGTATCGTCTCTTTCACGCGCCGGCGCACCGGTCTCGTTCTCATGGGCGGCGCCGTCTGCATTGCCTGCTGCATTGTCGGCTGTATTGTCTGCTGCATTGTCGGCTGTATTGTCTGCTGCGTTGTTGTCTGTATTGTCTGTGGGCGTGGTCTGGTCCGGGTCTTGCCGTAAGGCTTCTTCGGCGGTCATGCCTGCCATCATGAGGCCGAGGACGTCGCGGGAGGTGCCCCCGGGAACAACTCCCATCAGCTGCCCGCCATGCAGCACGGCGATGCGGTCTGCCAGTTCGCTGATCTCATCCAGTTCGGTCGAGACGATCATGACCGGGGTGCCGGAGTCACGCTCAGCCACGATCCGCTTGTGCAGGAACTCGATCGAGCCGACATCCACGCCGCGGGTGGGCTGGGACGCAATGAAAAGGTTCAACGGCCGGGATAGTTCCCGCGCCAGGACCACCTTCTGCTGATTACCGCCCGAGAGCGTACTCACCGGCGCTTCGGCGCTCTGCGTACGGACGTCGAACTCAGCGACCTTCTCCTGCGCGTTCTTCAGCACCACGGCCGGCTTCATCGCCAGACCCTTCGCGAAGGGTGCCTCGTTATACCAGTTCAGGATCATGTTCTCCGCGATGGAGAAACTACCCACCAACCCGTCAACCTTCCGATCCTCGGGCACAAACCCCACACCCTCGCGGATGATGTCCTTCACCCGCTTACCCAGCAACTCCTTACCGCCCAGCTGGACGGAGCCCGTGGCATGCGGGTGCAATCCCAGGACCGCTTCGGTCAGCTCTGTCTGCCCGTTTCCCTGCACACCGGCGACCGCGACGATCTCACCCTGGGCGATCTCGAAGCTCACACCGTCAACAAGTTTCTGACCACTCGGGCCCTCTACCGTGAGGTCACGGACCTGGAACGTGGTTTCACCGGGTGTGGCAGGTGCCTTGTTCAGGCTCAGGCTCACCTGCCGTCCCACCATCATCGACGCGAGGTCACCAGTACTCGCGGTCGGCTCGACCGTGCCAACGACGGCGCCGCGGCGGATCACCGTGATGACGTCCGAAACGGCCTTGACCTCGCGCAGCTTGTGGGAGATGAAAACAATAGCCGTGCCACCGGTCTTCAGTTCCTCGATGATCTGGATCAGCTCATCCGTCTCCTGCGGTGTGAGGACCGCGGTGGGTTCATCCAGGATCAACACCTCGGCCTTACGCACCAACGCTTTGATGATCTCCACCCGCTGCTGGACACCCACGGGGAGGTCCTCGACGAGGGCATCGGGATCAACGTCGAACCCGTAACGATCGGAAATCTCGCGGATACGCTCACGTGTCTTACCGAGATCAAGAACGCCGCCGGCCTTGGTGTACTCGTTTCCGAGCGCCACGTTCTCTGCCACGGTGAAGACAGGGATAAGCATGAAGTGCTGGTGGACCATGCCGATTCCTGCGGCCATGGCATCTCCGGGACCGCGGAAAGTCACCGGCTTGCCATCCACAAGGATGCGACCCTCGGACGGCTCATACAGTCCGTAGAGCACGTTCATCAGCGTGGACTTGCCCGCGCCGTTTTCCCCGAGGAGGCAGTGCACCTGGCCGGGGTTCACCACCAGATCAATATTGTCATTGGCAACAAGGGACCCAAATCGCTTGGTGATTCCCTGCAGTTCGAGTTTCACAACCCCAACCAACCTGTCCTATAGGAGGTATCTGGACGGTACCCGGTGAGCACCCTCCAAGGATTCCAATTTCAACCGTAGCGCGAAACACGCCGCCCGCTCCTTGGGTCCGTTGGACCTTTTGGGAGCGGGCGGCGCGTTCTACTGCGGTGTTACTGGGGGCTTGCCTCAGACTCGACGGTGATGTCGCCGGAGATGATGCTCGCCTTGATTTCCTCGAGTTCAGCTGCCATCTCGTCAGACACGGCTTCTTCCTGGTCGTGGAACGGAGCAAGTGCAACGCCGCCGTTTTCAAGGGTGCCGACGTACGGCTCGGGGCTGAAGTTGCCTTCGACGTCCTCGGTAATGACCTGCTCGACTGCCTCGCCCATGAGCTTCATGACAGAGGTGAGGATGTATTCAGTGCCGGACTCGACGGTCAGGAAGCCGTCGGAGTCAACCCAGATGACCTTGTTGGTGCCGCCGTCTGTATTGGCTTCCTCTACGGCTTCGATGGTGCCGAGGCCGACGGGGCCGGCTACCGGCATGATGATGTCCGCGCCCTCATTGATGAAGTTCTGCGTGTTGGTCTTACCTGCAGCCTGGTTCTCGAAGTCACCGATGAACGTGCCGGTCTGTGCTTCCTTGTCCCACCCGAGGAGCTGGACATCGGCGTCCTTCTGCTCGTTGTAATAAGCAACACCGTCAGCGAAACCATCCATGAAAATGGTCACGGTAGGAATCTGGATACCCCCGTAAGTTGCCACCCTGCCCGTCTCGCTGGTTCCGGCAGCCAGATAACCGGCCATGAACGCGGCCTGAGCCGTGTCATAGATGATCGGCTTGACGTTCGGCAGGTCAATCTGCGCATCATCGACGATAGCGAAATTGGTGTCCGGGTTGGCTTCAGCGGCCTCCGCCGTGGTCGCCGACAACAGGAACCCGACCGTCACGATCAGATCGCAGCCGGAGGTGACCATTGAGTTCACGTTCGGGGTGAAGTCTGTCTCCGCCTGGGATTCTGCCTCCTGGGTGTCGATGCCCAGCGCTTCTTCAGCCGCGAGCAGACCCTCGTACGCCGACTGGTTGAACGACTGATCGTCGAAACCGCCAGAGTCCGAAACGATGCAACCGGTGTAATCACTCGCGCCGGCCACGGGATCAGATCCTCCACCACCATCAGTTTCCGCCGGCGGCGCACCGCAGCCTGCGAGAAGAAGGGCTGCTGCTCCCAGTGCTGCAACGGACATACCCGTGCGGCGCCCTATCAAGCTCCGTGAATTCTTCAATGTTCCTCCGATAAGAAATTAGCCCACGACCTAGATCCCAATGAGTGTCCGTTTGCGATGCCTTCATTGGCATCGAAGCTCTGTTTTCATTGATATTCGTGGCGCCGGTCCCGCCTCAATCGGGACTCGATGATGCAGCTTACTCTAACGGGGAGTGACCGGGCACACTACCAAAACCCGCCTCGGGCACCCATATTGTTCAAGTTTTGTTACCTACGGGTAAGTTCCGTTTCAACGGGTTGCCGTAGCGAGGTCCCACGCGGCACTCAGGTGGGCCAGGGAATCAACCCGGCTGCCGACGTCGTACGTTGTTCCGGTGATCATCAGCTCCTGCGCACCGGTGATTTCCACCAACTCATCCAGCCGCGCCGTGACCTGCCCAGGAGTGCCGACCGTTTTGATCGCGGGGAGGTGCTGGAGCATCGTCTGCTCCTGCTCCGTCAGGACGCGCTCCGCGGCCTCCTGCGGGGACACAATGGGAGCGGGCCGCCCGGAACGCAGGGACAGTGCCATGACCTGCGCCGGACCGGCGAGGTACCGGGCTTCCTCCTCGGTTTCGGCGGTGAGGGCGGAGGTCGCAAGCATTGCATAGGGTTCCGCGAGCACCGGCGAGGGCTGGAAATTGGACCGGTACAACCGCATGACGGCCGCCGGGTCCTCGTTCCCGAAGTGGTGGGCGTAGCTGTACCGCAGTCCCAGCATCCCGGCCAGCTGGGCGGAGTATCCGCTGGATCCGAGGAGCCAGACTTCAGGGAACGACGACGGTGCGGGAGTGGCTGCCAGCCTCGCCGCCCTCTCGGGCGTGCGGTTATCCCCCAAGAGTGCGAGGACCTCGAGCACGTGTTGGGGGAACTCTTCCACGCCGAGTCCATCCACCTGGCGGCGCAAGGCCATCGCGGTCATCTGGTCAGTTCCAGGGGCGCGGCCGATGCCAAGGTCCACACGTCCGGGCTGAAGGGCTTCGAGCAGCGCGAACTGCTCCGCGACAACAAACGGGGCATGGTTGGGCAGCATGACCCCGCCGGACCCGAGGCGAATCCGCTCGGTGTGCGCTCCGAGGTGGGCGATCAGGACCGCCGGGCTCGTGGATGCCACGGAGGGCATGTTGTGGTGCTCCGCCACCCAGAACCGGGTGAACCCCAGACGATCGGCTTCAACGGCGAGCCGGGTGCTGTCGGCGAGGGCCTGGGCGCTGGTTCGGCCGACGCCAACAGTCGCGAGGTCGAGGACGGACAGGGGGACACGGTTTCCGGTGGAGCTGCTCACGTGTTGTGCCAACCGGACTTCGGGCGTACGCATTCCCGGCGGAGGCCGGAGTGTTCGTTCAAGCCCCTAGTGGCGCAGGCCGAGCACAGCGCGCATCGCTGCGGCCGCCATCACACGGACGCCGCAGCCGATAGCGTGTTCATCCGGAATGTAGTCTCCACGATGCAGGTCATAGGTCTCGCCACCATGGCTGCGCGTTCCCAGCCGCATCATTGCGCCGGGTACCTTCTGGGTCATCCAGGCGAAATCTTCCCCGCCCATCGACTGCGGTGTCAGCACCACTGCTTCAGGTCCCAGCTCCGCCCGGGCAGCGGCCTCGATCAGGCCGGTCTCAGCCTCGGTGTTCACCACGGGAGGGACGCCGCGGGTGTGTTCGATCTTCACCTCGACGCCGAACGGTGCCGCCAACTGCCGTACGGTGTGGTCCATGAGGTCGCCGGCGGCTTCCCAGGCCTCGCCGTCAAGGCACCGCATGGTACCGGACATGAAGCCGTGGGCGGGAATCGCGTTCGGTGCGGAGCCGGCATGAATCTGGCCCCAGACAACCGACACGGCGCTGCGCACGTCGATCCGGCGGGACAGGACTGCGGGCACGTTCGCGGCAATATGGGCGAGGGCGAAGACGAGGTCCTCGGTCAGGTGCGGGCGGGAGGTATGGCCGCCGCGGCCACTCAGTTCAACCCGGACTGTGTCGGAGGCCGACGTGATCGCACCGATGCGCGTGCCAACCAGTCCGACGTCGATGCGCGGGTCGCAGTGCAGCGCGAGGATGCGCGGCACCTCGTCGAGGACGCCCTGGGCGATGACATCCAGCGCACCTCCGGGCATGGTTTCCTCGGCGGGCTGGAAGATGACCCGAATCCGCCCGCTGAGGGGTGACTCTGCGTCGATCTTGGCCAGTACGAGTGCGACGCCGAGCATCACGGTGGTGTGGATATCGTGGCCGCAGGCGTGGGCAATGCCCGTATTCGTCGATGAGTACGGCAGGTCTGTTTCCTCAAGGATGGGCAGCGCATCAATATCCGCGCGCAGGCCGATCCTCAGCTCCCCCTGGCCGATGTCCACGAACAGGCCGGTGTTCTCCAGCCGCTTGGGCTGCAGGCCGGCTGCCTCCAGACGCTCTACGAGCCGGTCTGTGGTGCGGTACTCCTTGTGCGAGAGCTCGGGATTTGCGTGAAGGTCACGCCGGAACCTGGTCAGCTCATCCAGCAGCGGCGCTACCCACACTCCGATCTGGGGAACAACGAGGGGTTCGGTGGGAGTCTTCTGCACTCGTCCAGCCTATCCAACGGTGATGGGACAGCCCCAACCGGGCGTCATTGTGCGTCGCCGGCGCGCCTAAAGGACGTCGACGTCGCCGCTCGCCCTGAGGGACTCGACCGCCTTCTTCACTTCCTGGGCGTGTTCCTTGGTGGTCACCAGCAGTGCGTCGGGGGTATCGACGATGACGACGTCGTCGATTCCGATCAGCGCGATCACCCGCTTCGTATCGGAAACCACGATCCCGGAAGCGTTCTCCGAGAAGACCCTCGCGCCCTCCCCCATCACCGTGAGTTCACTGTTCTCCATCGCGGGGTTGAGCCTGCCGATAGCAGCGAAGTCGCCGACGTCGTCCCAGCTGAAGTTCCCGGGGATCATGGCGACGTCACCCGCCGCGGCGGCAGGTTCGGCAACCGCGTAGTCGATGGCGATCTTCGGGAGCGTGGGCCACACGCGGCGCGCCACTTCATTACGGGAGCGGGTGTCCCAGGCCTCGGCGATCTCCGTCAGCCCGGCATACAGGGTGGGCTCGTTGGCTTCGAGGTGTTTGAGCATCAGGGCCACCGGGGCCACGAACATACCTGCGTTCCAGCTGTACTTGCCACTGTCCAGGTACTCTCGCGCAACCCCGACGGACGGCTTCTCGACGAATTCGATGACGGAATGGGCGCTGGGGGCCGACGCGATGCTCAGCGCTTCACCGGCCCGAATGTAGCCGAAGCCCGTCGACGGGTGCGTGGGACGGATACCGATCGTGACGATGTATCCCTCGGCAGCGGTGTAAACGGCTTCGCGGACGGCAGCCTGGAACTCCTCGACCGGTGCGATCACCTGGTCGGCAGCGAAGGATCCCATGATGGTGTCCGGATCGCGCCGGTAGAGAATGGCGGCCGCGAGACCGATCGCCGCACCCGAGTCTTTGGGCTCGCTCTCGAGGACAAGGTTCGAATCCTTCAGCTCCGGCAGCTGACGAAGCACGGCCCGGCGGTGCGCCTTACCCGTGACCACCATGATCCGCTTACCGCTCAGGGGGTGGAGCCGCTCGAAGGTGGCGCGGATCAGCGTGCTGCCGGACCCCGTGAGGTCGTGCAGGAACTTGGGGGCGGCCGCCCTGGACAGGGGCCACAGTCTGGTTCCGGTGCCGCCGGCCGGGATCACACCGTGAAAGCGGTCCAGTGGGCTGTGCTCTGAAGTACTCATCGATCCCACATTAATGCAGGGAAGCCTCCGCGCTCGACTGGAAGCCGTACTTACCGTGTTCAAGGGCCACTTTGCCCTGTTAACAAAGTCACAGCGTAGGGCGCCCTAAATTGAACACCCCCGGCGCGGAACCTAGATTAGGCTTGTTTGAAGAGTGCTCTCGCTTAGGCGACATTGCAGCGCGGAAGACGCGCTGACGTCCAGGCGACACAGGGAGGTTTTTCAGTGTCGAAGACACCAGCAGGCACCCTTTACCGCGGCCGTGAAGGCCAGTGGTCCTGGGTTGCGCATCGTATTACCGGCGTCGTGATCTTCTTTTTCCTACTGGTGCATGTGCTCGACACCTCGCTGGTACGGGTTTCACCCGAGGCTTACAACGTCGTCATCGAGTCCTACAAGAACCCCCTCATGGGCCTCGGAGAGCTGGGACTGGTCGCAGCGATCGTCTTCCACGCCTTCAACGGACTTCGCGTGGTTCTCGTGGACTTCTGGAAAAAGGGTCCGAAGTACCAGCGCCAGATGCTGTGGGCGGTTGTCGGGCTCTGGGCGGTCACCATGATCGCCTTCTCTATCCGCCATCTCTCTGTGGTATTCGGAGGTCACTAAGCCATGGCAGCTCCCATTGTTGAAACACCGCGTTCAGGCCGTATTTCTCCCCAGTACCGGCGCAGCGGCTCCTCCAAGGGCAACTTCGAAATGTTCGCGTGGCTGTTCATGCGGCTCTCCGGTGTTGTCCTGGTTGTCCTGATCTTCGTCCACCTCTGGACCAGCATGATCGCGGGTGACGGCATCGAGGGTGTCGACTTCGGTTTTGTGGCCGGCAAGTGGGCTGATCCCCTGTGGCAGGTCTGGGACCTGGTCATGCTTTGGCTTGCGATGCTGCACGGCACCAACGGCGTCCGCGTCATCATCAACGACTACGCGGAGAAGGACTCCACCCGGTTCTGGCTGAAGAGCGTTCTCTACGTGGCCACCGTCGTCATCGTCGTGCTGGGCACCCTGGTGATTTTCACCTTTGACCCCTGCCCTGTCATCAACGGCGTTCCGCACGTGGCGGATTACTGCCCGGCACCTTAGCTGCCGCCTCGGGCCTTCGCCCGCCCCCTAGATATCGACTGGATTTCGACAGAAAGAGCACAGGTATGCAGGTCCACAAGTACGACGTCGTTATTGTTGGCGCCGGCGGCGCCGGCATGCGCGCCGCGATCGAATCCGGCCAGCGCGCAAGGACGGCTGTACTGACCAAGCTCTACCCCACGCGTTCGCACACCGGTGCGGCGCAGGGCGGTATGTGTGCAGCGCTCGCCAATGTCGAAGAGGACAACTGGGAGTGGCACACCTTCGACACCGTCAAGGGCGGCGACTACCTCGTTGACCAGGACGCCGCCGAGGTAATGGCGAAGGAAGCCATCGACGCCGTGCTGGACCTTGAGAAGATGGGGCTGCCCTTCAACCGCACGCCCGAAGGCCGGATCGACCAGCGCCGTTTCGGTGGCCACACCCGGGACCACGGCAAGGCTCCCGTCCGCCGCGCCTGCTATGCCGCGGACCGCACCGGCCACATGATCCTGCAAACGCTGTACCAGAACTGCGTGAAGCACAACGTCGAGTTCTTCAACGAGTACTACGTACTGGACATGCTCACGGTGGATGAGGAAGTCACCGTCGAAGGCAAGACGCGCATTCAGAAGCGTGTTGCCGGCGTCGTTTCGTATGACCTCGCCACCGGTGAACTGCACGTCTTCCAGGCAAAGTCCGTTGTCTTTGCCTCCGGCGGCGTGGGCAAGGTCTTCAAGACCACCTCCAATGCACACACTCTCACCGGCGACGGCATGGGCATCGCCTTCCGCCGTGGAATCCCGCTCGAGGACATGGAGTTCTTCCAGTTCCACCCCACCGGACTGGCTGGGCTGGGAATCCTGCTCTCAGAGGCGGCCCGAGGCGAAGGCGCGATCCTGCGCAACTCCGAGGGTGAGCGTTTCATGGAACGCTATGCCCCCACCATCAAGGACCTCGCTCCCCGCGACATCGTGGCCCGTTCCATGGCCAACGAAGTGCGCGAAGGCCGCGGCGCCGGGCCGAACAAGGACTATGTCCTGCTGGACCTGACCCACCTCGAGCCCGCGCACATCGACGCCAAGCTGCCGGACATCACCGAGTTTGCGCGCACCTACCTCGGCGTCGAGCCCTACACAGAGCCGGTTCCCGTCTTCCCGACGGCGCACTACGCGATGGGCGGGATTCCCACCAACATCAAGGCCGAGGTCCTTCAGGACAATGACACCGTTGTGCCGGGCCTCTATGCCGCCGGCGAGGTCGCCTGCGTCTCCGTGCACGGCTCAAACCGCCTTGGCACCAACTCGCTGCTGGACATCAACGTCTTCGGTAAGCGCGCGGGCATCGCGGCCGCCGAGTACGCCACAACCGCAGAGTTCGTCGAAATCCCCGACAACCCGCTGGTCGAGACCGAGCGCCTCCTGGACACCATGCGGAGCTCGGAGGGCGGGGAGCGCGTTGCGCAGATCCGTCAGGAACTGCAGGACATCATGGACGCCAACGTCCAGGTTTTCCGTACCGAGCAGACGTTGAAGGAAGCCCTCGAAGTCATCGACAAACTTGAGGAGCGCTACACCCGCGTAACCGTCCAGGACAAGGGCAAGCGCTTCAACCTTGATCTCCTCGAAGCAGTGGAGCTGGGCTTCCTGCTGGACATGGCCAAGGTCATGACAGCAGCGGCCCTGCACCGCCAGGAGTCCCGCGGCGGCCACTTCCGCGAGGACTTCCCGGAGCGCGACGACGAGAATTTCATGACCCATTCCATGGCCTACAAGGATGCCTCCGCCACTGAAACCAGCGGGGTGCGCCTTGAGACCAAACCGGTAGTCTTCACCCGTTACCAGCCCATGGAGCGTAAGTACTAATGAGCACCGAAACTGTCGAAAAAGAACCGGCCTCCAAGGTTGACCTCGCTCCCGGTGTTGGCGGCGGCGGAGAAATCCCCACCTTCGACATCACGCTGAAGGTCCGCCGCTACAACCCCGAGGTCTCCGATGAGGTGCACTGGGACGAGTGGAAGCTCACCATGTACGGCACGGACCGCGTGCTGGATGCACTGCACAAGGTCAAATGGGAGCACGACGGCACGGTCTCGTTCCGCCGCTCCTGCGCGCACGGTGTCTGCGGCTCGGATGCCATGCGCATCAACGGGCGCAACCGCCTGGCGTGCAAGACCCTGCTGAAGGACCTGGACACTTCCAAGCCCATCCTCGTGGAACCCATCAAGGGCCTTCCGGTCGAGAAGGACCTGATCGTGGACATGGAGCCGTTCTTCCAGTCCTACCGGGAGATCATGCCGTTCCTCGTAAACCGGGGACACGAGCCAACGCGTGAACGTCTGCAGTCCGCCGAGGAACGTGAACGCTTCGACGACACCACCAAGTGCATCCTCTGCGCCGCGTGCACCTCGTCCTGCCCGGTCTTCTGGACGGACGGCCAGTATTTCGGCCCTGCGGCGATCGTCAATGCGCACCGCTTCATCTTCGATTCCCGTGACGACGCCGGCGACATGCGCCTGGAAATCCTCAACGACAAGGAAGGCGTGTGGCGCTGCCGCACCACCTTCAACTGTTCCGAGGCCTGCCCCCGCGGCATCCAGGTCACCCAGGCCATCGCAGAGGTCAAGCAAGCCATCCTGACCCGCAAGATCTAGTCTAAAACAGTACGACGACGGCGCGTGGCCCCGTGAGGTAGCCACGCGCCGTCGTCGTACCCTGACGTTTCTTGCTCCCCCCGGCGGCTGTCCCTGCCCTGCTACGTGCCCGAGACTTCCGCGGCACGGGCGGCGCGGCTGCGCTGGCGCAGCGACCTGGCGCGGCCGCCCCGGGCATGGATCCGGGCCGACCGGGCGTCGGCGGTACCGATGGCGCCCCAGGCCGTGGCCAGCAGGTAGACCTGGCTGAGCAGGAAGAACCACACGAAGAGTCCGAGGATCACAGCTGACCCGGCCAGCAGCGGGTTCCGGTCAACGTTCGCGAGCAGCAGAGTGCTGAAAGTGCGCAACACAGTACTGCCCACGCCCGCGATCAGGGCTGACTGCAGGAGTACGCGCCGGGGCATCTGCACTGCTGACGCGGACTTGAACAGAATCACCGCCACCAAGGTGTCGAGCAGGAGTGTCACCACAGCTCCGGCGATCTGTGTCAGCGGTTTGGCCGCGTCACTCAGGCCCAGCCACTGCAGCACCAGATCCAGGACAGTGTTGGCAAGCAGACCGACCGCCGTGGTCATTATCAATGCAACGGCTAGGACCAGCAGGATACCGAGGTCCTTCAGCTTCACCAGCACCGGGTTCACCTGGACGGGCGGCAGGTCGAAGATCCCGCGCATGCCCTCCCGGACGCCCCCGATCCAACGCAGAGAGGTAAGGAGCATGACAACCGTTGAAATAAGAAGGGTGAGACCCAGTTCGGCTTCCAGGCCGAACAGCTGCTCACGCGTCGCGATGCCGCTTGAAGTCGCGTCCTCCCCGTCAGTGTCAATGAGGCCCGGGGTCGTGGAATCAACAGTCCGGACGATAAGGTTCTGCAGGTTCTCATCCCCGGTGACCACCAGCCCGAGAATCGAGAACCCAACCACCAGCAGCGCCGCGATGGCAAAGAACATGTTGTACGCGATGCCGGCAGCCATCAGCGGGCCGTGGCGCATCGTGTACAGCTGGAAAGCACGCATGGGCCGGAAGGCATACAGTTTGGCGATCAGGTACTGGATGGTGGCCGCGAGAACGGGCACTCCCCCGCCCTTTTCCCGCCGTATCCGGCCAAGTTCCCCGCGGGCCCGCAGTACTTTCAGCGTCAGCTGGACCCGCTCGGTGGGAAACGGTGTGTCAGGCGCCTGCTTCTTCGCCTGCGGCAGTGTTTTGGCCAAAGATGAGCTCTTCCCGTAGTTTCCAGACGCCCGTGGTGTCGTGCTCGTACAGTCCCATGGTACGTACGGTGAAGGATGCCTCGAAGTCGTCGAGGGAGTCCTCGGCGGAATCCATGCTCGCCTCGCTGACGTCATGCGCCACGGTGACGTGTGGGTGGAAGGGATACTCGAGTTCGCGTTCGAGGGGCCCGGCCTGCAAACGGCGGTGAAGCTCCACACAGGACTCGAAGCCCTCTGTGACGTTCACATAAACCACCGGCGTGAGCGGACGGAAGGTGCCGGTGCTCTTCAACGTGACAGTAAAGCATCGCTGCGAGGCCGCGACGTCGCGAACGTGCCGGATTGTCTCCGGCCAGTCGGTTGCCGGCGTCGTCGTAATTAGCGTGATGTGCGGCGGGACGAGCGCCGCCATCGGGTCCCCGAAGGACGCACGCCACCGTTCCAATTCACCGGCAATCGGCTCAGGAATGGCGATGACCACCCCCACGCTGTTGCCTTCCACAGCGCGCCGACCCACCACGTAGGTCGGTTGGCTGATATCGCTGACGGGCCGGCTCATGATGTTAGCGGGCACCCACCGGTCCGCGGTCTGCGGCGGGGAGGAAGCCGACCTTGCTGAACACATCCGCAAGCGTGACGGACGCAATCTCGCGGGCCTTCGCTGCACCGACGGCGAGCAGCCGGTCAAGCTCGGCCGGATCGGCCAGCAGTTCCAGTGCGCGGCTCCTGATCGGCTCCAGACGATCGACGACGACGTCTGCCAACTCGACCTTCAGGTGACCGTACATGCGGCCCTCAAAGTGCCCGACGACGTCGTCCATGTCCTTCCCCGTCATCAGCGAGTAGATGGAGAGCAGGTTGGAAACGCCGGGCTTGCCCTCGCGGTCGAAGCGGATCTCTGTGCCGTCATCCGTGACCGCTGACTTGATGCGCTTCGCCGTCACCTTGGGTTCGTCCATGATGTTGATCAGCCCGGCGGCAGAGCTGGCGGACTTGGACATCTTCGCGGTGGGGTTCTGGAGGTCGTAAATCTTGGCCGATTCCTTCTGGATGAACGGCTTCGGCACCACGAACGTTTCCCCGAAGCGGGTGTTGAAACGCTGTGCAAGATCGCGGCTCAGTTCGATGTGCTGCCTCTGGTCCTCCCCCACCGGTACGCCCTCGGGTTGGTACAGCAGGATGTCCGCCGCCTGCAGGACTGGGTACGTGAAGAGACCAACCGAGGTGGAGTCAGCTCCCTGCTTCAAAGACTTGTCCTTGAACTGCGTCATCCGCGATGCTTCGCCGAACCCGGTCAGGCAGTTCAGGACCCACGCCAGCTGGGCATGCTCCGGAACCTGGGACTGGACGAACAGGGTGCAACGGTTCACGTCCACGCCGCCCGCAATGTACTGCGCAGCGGTCAACCGGGTGCGCTCGGCCAGCTCGGCCGGGTCCTGGGGCACGGTGATCGCGTGCAGGTCCGGGATGAAATAGATGGCGTCGTAGCTCTCCTGCATCCGGACCCACTGGATGAGTGCTCCGAGGTAATTCCCGAGATGGAGGGAGCTGCCCGAGGGCTGCATGCCGGAGAGCACCCGCTGGCGCTGCGCGGGACTGCTTGGAGGTGCTGAGGCCATGTTGGTGCGGTCCTAAAGCTTGTAGTCGACGACGAGCGGGGCGTGGTCCGAGAACCTGGCTTCCCACGAGTGGGCACGGTCAACGACGGCGTGGAGAGCTGATGCTGCAAGTTCCGGGGTGGCGAGGTGGTAGTCGATGCGCCACCCGGCGTCGTTGTCGTATGCCTTGCCGCGCCAGGACCACCACGTGTACGGGCCGTCCATCTCACCGGCAAGGGTGCGGTGAACATCCACCCAGCCGACGGATTCGCTGAAGAAGTGATCGAAATAGGCGCGTTCCTCGGGCAGGAAGCCCGCCTTCTTCAGATTGCCCTTCCAATTACGGATGTCCAGGGTGGTGTGGCCGACGTTGAGGTCTCCCACCACAAGGGCGTGGTCCCGTGTGCCGCGCAGGTCCGTAAGGCGTGCCGTCATCAGGTCGAGGAACCGGTACTTGTCCTCCTGCTGCGGCGATCCCGCCTCACCGGAATGGACATAGGCACTGGCAACGGTGACCTTCGCGCCGTCGAACTCGAAGTCGGCTTCCACCCAACGGCCCGCGGTGGCGAAGTATGCGTCACCGATGTGCTCGCGCGTGGCGATGGGAGCCGTACGGGATGCGATGGCCACACCCGCGCGTCCTTTGGCCGCTGCTTCCGCGTGGACGATGTGCCAGGAATCACCGAGGAGGTCCCGCACTATTTCATCCGGCGCACGCACCTCCTGCAGGCACAGGATGTCGACGTCCCGGGCAGCGAGCCATTCCTGCATCCCCCGCCGGTAGGCGGCGCGGATACCGTTTACGTTCACCGTGGCAACGCGCAGGGCATCAGGGTGCTTAGTGCTCTCAGGGGTTGGTGCCAAACTCACCCAATCAACCTTACCGGAGGGGTCAGAGACCAGCGGCTAATCTACGACCGTGCCCTCGACAGGGCCGTCGTCGTTGTTCTTCATCATGCTGCGCGCGTTGTGGGAGGTGATCTCGATGGTCTCGATTGCGCGGTCCACCATGCCCTCGTCTTTGCCCAGATGATCGCGGATAACCCTCGCCTGCACCTGGACGATCTTGAAGCTGTGGTCCAGCTTCTCATCCCGCATCGCCGACGAACGGGGGGAGGAACCCGGGCCAGCCATGCCGCCGCCGGCAGCACGGTTGAACTCCTCGATCCGGGCACCCGCCTTGCGGGCAGCCGAACGCAGGGTGAAGACCACGAAGCTGAAGATAAGCAGCCATCCGAGGGAAATGATCACCACAAGCCAGCCGACGACGTCGTTCTCATTCGCCGCGAAGACCACGGCCACAAGGAAGACCACCAGCATGATGGCCATTCCAATGCTGCCCATCCGCAGGCTCAGGCCCTTGCCCGCGGGCTTTCCAGAAGTTCCCAGTGGTTGCATTCCTCCATTGTCGCAAAGAAGCCTGCACCCGTTGCCGCCTTCCACCACCGGCGAAAACCCACCCTGCGGGAACTCAGGAAACTTTAATTCAATTCACACCCATCCGTGACCCACCGCACGTCGAACTAGGGTTATGCGTGGCTTTGAAGGCACGCGTCCCATTCGCACAACGGAGGAAATCATGAACAAGAAGGCTCTCCTCGCAGTTCCCGCTCTCGCATTGGGCATGGTTGCCCTTGGAAGCGCTCCTGCGATGGCAAACCATGCAAACGGCACCTACACCTCGGAGTTGGGTCAGCTCAACGGGACAACGGGTTCCGGCAACATCACGGTGACCATCAACGACAAGCAGGCCACGGTCTACCTGGAGGTGTCCGGCCTCGCCGCGATGCTGGATGCGGAAACCGTGTACCCCCACGTTCAGCACATCCACGGTGGAGCTCAGGGCGTTTGCCCCACCGCGGCCGCTGACGAAAACGGTGACGGCATCGTCTCCACCACTGACGGAGCTCCGTTCTACGGCGGAATCCTGACCACGCTGAGCACCAGCGGTGACACCAGCCCGGCTGCAGGTCTTGACCTGACCCTCGGCGGCCAGGGTGCCTCGTACACTGTTGAGCGCACCTTTGAGATGAACGCAGAGACCCTGGACGCACTTGCTGCCGGGACCGCTGTCGTTGTTGTCCACGGCCTGGATCCCGCAACTGCCGGCGTGAGCGAGGAAGTGTTCACATCCCCGAGCGACCTTGACGACAGCCTGCCCTTGGGTGCAACTTCACCTGCACTCTGTGGCACCTTGGCTCTCTCCCAGATGGGCGAAATGCCTCAGGGTGGCGCTGACACCGGTGTAGAGCAGCAGACCGGCTCCAACCTGGGCATGATCGCCCTCGGTGGTGGCCTGGTTCTCGCTGCAGCAGCAGGTGGCACCTACGTTGTTCGCCGCCGCGGCAACAACTAAGGACTGATCTGATTTCATGATCAGCTCGAACAACGGCCGCCGCAGAGGCTTTGCAGTCTCTGCGGCGGCCGCCCTTCTTATCCTGACCGGTTGCGGCAGCACACCCGGCAGTGACGGCGCGCAAGCGCCCAGTACGACGACGGCGCCCGCCACGTCCGCTCCAGCGTCCCCCACTCCGTCGGTAGCGGAAACAACGCCGGCCGCCGAGCCTGCGCCTGCTGATTCCCTTCCGCCGGTGATGGAAGCCTCCGAGCCCGTGTCATTCACGATCCCCTCGATCGGCGCCGGTTCCGAGCTGCTGTCCCTGGGCATCCGTGAGAACGGTTCGCTTGAGGTCCCGCCGGACGGTCCGGGAGCACCGGCGAGCTGGTACAACCAGTCACCCACGCCGGGCGAACGCGGCCCTTCCGTGCTGCTTGGCCACGTCAACGCAACGGACGGTGGACCGGGTGTCTTTGCCGACCTTCGCAGTCTGAAGCCAGGTGACCGGATTGACGTGTTGCGGGCGGACGGTTCCACCGCGACGTTCGAGGTCACCCGCGGCGAGCAGTACCCGAAGAATGATTTCCCCACCGCTACCGTCTACGGCTACACGCCGGAGTCCGAGATCCGTCTCATCACCTGCGACGGCTACGATCCCGCGACGGGGCTGTTCGACGACAACTACGTGATCTTCGCAACGCTGGTTCTCTAGCGGGTTCTACCCAATCGACTCTTCAATAGATGACCCTTTGAGGGCTCAAACGGTCATCTATTGGAGAGTCGATGCGCTTTTAATGACTCACCAGCGGACCAGACAGAACGGGTGCCCTGCCGGATCGAGGTAAACCCGGAAGGCCTCCGTACCGGAGTCCATGCTTGTGGCTCCCAGCGCGAGGACCTTCTGCTCGGCAACGTCGAGGTCCTCCACCCGGATGTCGAGGTGCACCTGCTGCGGGATGTCCTGGCCCGGCCATTTCGGCGGAGTGTATTCCTCCACTCTCTGGAAGGCCAGGGCCGGACGGTCCGGGGCGTCACCGATGGTGATCCAGCCGTCGTCGTCGTGTTGGACGCGGATCATCCCAAGCATGTCCTCGTAGAACGAAGCGAGCTGGTCCGTATTGGAACAGTCAAAGACAGTGGCGTGCCATTTTCCGATCATGGTTCCAGTATCTGCCCACAGACCTGCTGCGGAAAGACCGTTCCGGACAGCACCTCTCCTATTTCAGGAACAGCTTCCGCAACCTCGTCGTCGTGAGCACCATCCCAATGAGGATCATCACCAGGTAGTAGGTGATGTGGATTGCCGTTGCCGGAGTGAAGATGCCAACGCTGATCTGCCGCAGGAGCTCGACGCCGTGCCACAGCGGAAGTGCCTGGATGAACCACTGGATGGGCTCAGGGTACACACTCAGCGGATAGAACGTGGCCGAGAACAGGAACATCGGCAGCATCACGAAGTTGATCCAGTCCATCTGCTGGAACGTCTTCATGTAGCTGGTGAT
The DNA here is from genome assembly GCF_011927905.1 of Arthrobacter pigmenti. NCBI lineage: Bacteria > Bacillati > Actinomycetota > Actinomycetes > Micrococcales > Micrococcaceae > Arthrobacter > Arthrobacter pigmenti. The sequence goes on along the minus strand of NZ_JAATJL010000001.1, from coordinate 794,203 downwards.
ACCCATGCCGAAGGACGCGAATCCGAACGCGATCAGCACCGCCGCCGGAATCATCAACAGGGCCCACGGCGTGGTAATCAGACCCATCATGCCCATGACTGCCGTGAAGCCCGTGGCATACAGGGCACCGCGAAGCAGCGCCAGGAAGATCTCCCCGATCGCAACGTCGAGGGGGCCCAGCGAGGTGTAGAGCATCCCCTGGTACAGTTTCGCGAAGTTCATCTTGAAGAACACATTCCAGGTGGAGTCATAAACCGCACCGTTCATCGCTGACACGGCCAGCAGAGCCGGCGCGATATAGGCGGCGTAACTGATCTCCTCACCACCGGGTCCGACGACGGCGCCCACCAGTGCGCCCAGGCCCAGACCCATTGAGACCAGGTACAGTACCGGCTCGAAAAACCCTGAGACCATGATCATCCAGTTGCTGCTCTTGGTTGCCATGAGACCGCGGCTGATTACGGCCTTTGCGTTGCGCGCATAGAGGGCGCTGAACGGACGGTTCCGGGTGGTTAGTTGATAGTCCCGTGTGGTCAGTACCTTGCTCACTGGCCCAACCTCTGTTCGTAGATGCGGCGGGCGAGGATCCAACCGACGAGGGCCAGTCCGATCAGGTACAGGACGTGGATCACTGAAAGCCAGATCGGCTCGGTGTAGCCGTACGTGAGCACCCGGCCCAGCTCCGTGCCGTGCCATAGGGGTGAAATCCAGCCGATCCAGCGCAGGAAGACAGGGAGCGTCTCAAGCGGGAAGAACGTCCCGGAAAACAGGAACAACGGCGTCACGATGAAGCGCATGACCAGCGCGAACTGCCCCTTGTCCTCCTTGATGCTGGCCGAGTAGGCCATGAGCGGCAGCCCGAAGGCCAGACCGCAGAGGACGGCGACGACGATCGCCATTGAACCCCATGCCGACGGCGAGGCGCCGAACAGTGCGACGATGGCGAAGTAAATCGCGGACATCAGGAACAGGCGGATGGCGATCGCGATGATGTAGCCGTTGACAATCTGATGAACGGCAAGCGGGGACGCGTGCGGCCCGTAATAGACCCTGCGCCATTTGAATCCGTCCATCACCGGATACGTGAACTCCGTGGCCGCCGCCATGATGGTCGCCGAGGACAATAGGGCCGGTGCGATGAAGGCAAGGTAGCTGACCCCTCCGAAGGCGGCCTCCGCACTGTTCTGGTCCACCAGGGTGGCCAGGCCTACGCCCATTGCGAAGAGGTACATTACCGGGTTGCCCACACTGTAGGCGAGCAGGGTCCAGCGATAGCCGTTCATGACCTTCAGGGCATGCTCGGCGTAGTACCAGGAACCGAACTTACGGGCCCGCTGCGCCGCTACCGTGGGTGAGTGTGCCTTAAGGGTGGGCACCGCGGTCGTCGTGCTTGTGTCCGGGTTGCCCGTGCGTTGGCTAGTCAATGAGGCTCCTACCGGTCAGGCGCAGGAAGACATCCTCGAGCGAGGACCGGCGCACCAGCGAGGTGATGGGGTGCAGCCCGCGGGCAGTGACCTGCTCGAGTGCCGCTTCACCGTCTTCGGTGTAGATCAGGACGCGGTCGGGCAAGGGTTCCAGCCGGTCGCCGATGCCCTGCAGGTCAGCGGCGACGGTCGCGTTACGCTCGGACCCGAAGCGCAGCTCAAGCACCTCACGGGTTGAGTGCTCCCGGATGAGCCTGGCAGGCGATCCCTCGGCCATGATCTGTCCCTTGTCGACAACGACGAGGCGGTCGCACAGCTGCTCGGCCTCATCCATGTAGTGGGTGGTGAGGATCAGGGTAACGCCGGACTCCTTGAGGCGGAACAGGCGGTCCCACAGGATGTGGCGGGCCTGCGGGTCCAGGCCAGTAGTGGGCTCGTCCAGCAGCAGGATCTTCGGCTCGTTGATGAGCGAACGCGCAATCGTCAGGCGGCGCTTCATACCTCCGGAAAGGGAATCGACCTTGGCCTTCGCCTTGTCCGTCAACTGTGCGAATTCGAGGAGCTCATCCGCCTTGGGTTTCAAATAGCTCATTGGCAGTCCGAAATAGCGCCCGTACACCAGCAGGTTGTCGCGCACGCGCAGCTCTTCATCGAGGTTGTCCTGCTGGGGCACCACCCCAAGGTGCGCGCGGACCTCAGGACCGTGCTGCTCCGGATCGAGGCCCATGATCGTGAGCTTGCCGGAGGTGCGCTGCGAGACGCCGCCGATCATCTTCATGGTGGTCGACTTGCCGGCGCCGTTGGGACCGAGCAGGCCGAACGACTCCCCTGCCGGCACGTCAAAGGAAATGTTGTTGACCGCAGCGAAGTCGCCATAATGCTTGGTCAGTTTCTCAGCCGAGATGACGTAGTCCGGAATAGTTTGGTTGGGCACCAGATCAGACTAGAGGATTTCTGCGATTGGTAAAAGCCAATCATTTATTAATGAGGACGGCGAACGTCCGCATTCTCCCTTCGGTACTGGAGTAGCTTCCAAGCGGGGAACGACGACGGCCGCCACCTTTCGCGATGAAGGTGGCGGCCGTCGTCGTCGTACTTTTTCTAGCGAATGCTGATGCCTGCCTGCCGTTCGGCTGCTTCCACCACGTTCGAGAGCAGCATCGCCCGGGTCATCGGGCCTACTCCACCCGGGTTTGGCGACAGCCAACCGGCAACCTCCGCGGCGTCCTTCGCGACGTCTCCGCTCAGCTTCGCCTTGCCGGTGTCCGAGTCGATCACCCTGGTGACGCCGACGTCGAGCACGATAGCCCCCGGCTTCAACTGCTCAGCGGTGATCATGCCCGGCATTCCTGCGGCGGCTACGACGACGTCGGCCACGGCCAAGTGCCTCGGCAGGTCAACCGTGCCGGTATGGGCGAGCGTGACCGTGGCGTTGATCGACTTGCGGGTCAGCAGCAACCCGAGCGGCCTGCCCACCGTGACTCCACGGCCCACCACGAGGACGTTCTTGCCTTTGAGGTGAATATCGTGACGCAGCAGGAGCTCCACGATGCCGTTCGGGGTGCAGGGCAGCGGGGAATCCAGCCGGTCTTTGACATTGAGCACGAGTTTGCCCAGGTTGGTCGGGTGCAGCCCGTCTGCATCCTTCCCCGGGGCCATCCGCTCGAGGATCGCGTGCTCGTCCAGGTGGGGCGGCAATGGCAACTGGACGATGTAGCCGGTCGTGGCGTCGTCGTCATTCAGTTCATCGATGACCTTCTCGAGATCTTCCTGGGTGATGTCCCCGGGAAGATCCCGCCGGATTGAGTTGATGCCGAGCTGCTCGCAATCGCGGTGCTTAGCTGTGACGTACGTGTGGCTTCCGGGATCGTCGCCGACCAGGACCGTACCCAGGCCGGGCGTGATTCCCTTCGACTTGAGCGCGCCTATCCGATCCGCCAGTTCACTTCGGATCGTTGCTGCGGTGGCCTTGCCGTCAAGTATCTGTGCGCTCATCTACGCGGCTCCTTTATCCAACTGTTCGAGCAAGAAGGCTTTGCCGCGCTCACAGCAGCCTGTGAAGCAGCATTCGTCAGTGGGGATGTCGTACGCGCTCGAGGCGGCCGCAGCCGACTCCAACGCGTCCGTCGGGAGGTCTTCTACCATTCCTCGTGACCAGGGTAGAGCGGGAAGTCGGCGGCGAGGCGCGAAACGCGTGCGCTCAATGCCTCGATGTCGGCGCCGGGCTTCAGGACCGACGCGATGATCTCGGCGACCTCGGTGAATTCGGTTGCACCGAAACCGCGGGTTGCGAGCGCCGGCGTTCCGATGCGGAGGCCGGAGGTGACCATCGGTGGGCGTGGATCGTTCGGGACGGCGTTCCGGTTTACAGTGATGCCGACCGAGTGCAGAAGGTCTTCCGCCTGCTGGCCGTCGAGCTCGGAGTGGCGGAGATCAACCAGGACGAGGTGCACGTCAGTGCCGCCGGTAAGGACTGAAACACCGTGCTCGGTGACATCGTTGCCCATCAGGCGTTCCGCAATGATGCGGGCGCCCTCTAGCACACGCTCCTGGCGCTCCTTGAATTCCGCGGAGCCGGCGATCTTGAAGGCAGTGGCCTTGGCCGCGATGACATGCATGAGCGGCCCGCCCTGCTGGCCCGGGAATACGTTGGAGTTGAGCTTCTTCGCCCACTCCTGCTTGGCCAGGATCACTCCCGAGCGGGGTCCCGAGAGCGTCTTGTGGACGGTGGAGGTGACGACGTCGGAGTGCGGCACCGGGCTCGGGTGCAGATCCGCCGCTACCAGGCCGGCGAAGTGAGCCATGTCGGTCCACAGCAGGGCGCCAACCTCGTCAGCGATCGACCGGAAGGCTGCGAAGTCGAGGTGCCGCGGGTAGGCGGACCAGCCGGCGATGATGACCTGCGGCTTCTCCGCAATTGCCTGCTCGCGGACGCGCTCCATATCGAGCCGGTTGGTGTCGTTCTCCACACCGTAGGCAGCGACCTCATACAGCTTGCCGGAGAAGTTCAGCTTCATGCCGTGGGTCAGGTGCCCGCCGTGCGCCAGGGAGAGGCCCATGATCTTCTCGCCGGGCTTGATCATGGCCGCAAGCGCTGCGGCGTTCGCCTGAGCTCCGGAGTGCGGCTGGACGTTGGCGTACTCGGCGCCGAACAGTGCCTTCACGCGCTCGATGGCGAGGCTCTCGGCGACATCGACGTGCTCACAACCACCGTAGTAACGGCGTCCGGGATACCCTTCGGCGTACTTGTTGGTCAGCACCGAGCCCTGCGCCTCGAGCACGGCGCGGGGCGCGAAGTTCTCCGATGCGATCATTTCTAGGGTGTCGCGCTGGCGCGCTAGTTCATTCTCAAGGACCGCGGCGATTTCCGGGTCAACCTCAGACAGAGGTGCGTTGGTGACGGACTGGGTCACAGAGGGAGATGAGGTCACGGGAGGCTCCTGGTTGTGGCGGCTTTCTACAGGTCAGGCTACCTGCTGAGCTCGCTGCACCCGAAGTTGGATGCATACTGCAGCAGGTACAACTTGACCTACGTCCCAGGCGTGCGATCCGTGGTCGGTGCTTGAGCGCCGTCGTCGTACAACAACGGCGCACTTGCCGCTTCCTGGTGGTTACCCACCTAACGCCAGTCGCGACATCCCGATTCTACCGGCTCCGCGGGATGCGCGGGAAGTATGTCCGACGGTGACTTCCGACGCCGCGGGCTTGCTCTGGGGGCCGGTACCCTTGGAGCGTGACCTCCGCTGTACTTTCCGAAGGCGCCGGCAACGCGCCGTCGTCGTTCATTCTGACCCTCTCCTGCGATGACCGGCCCGGCATTGTGCATGCGGTCTCCGGCGCGCTTGTAGCAGCCGAATGCAACATCACCGAGTCGCAGCAGTACGGCAGCCCTGACACGGGAACCTTCTTCATGCGGGTCGCGATGACCACGTCCTCGCCGCAGGCCGCCGTCACAGCGCACTTGTCCCCGGTCGCGGAGGCCTTCGGGATGACCTGGAACCTCCACGTCGCCGGAACACCGGCGCGAACGTTGATCATGGCGTCGAAATCCGCCCACTGCCTCAACGACCTCCTCTTCCAGCAGCGCGCAGGGATGCTGCCGATCGAAGTACCAGTGATCGTTTCCAACCACACGGAGCTAGCAGACCTCGCTGCGTTCTACGGCGTACCGTTCCACCACGTGCCGGTGACCGCTGACGGTAAGGCCACTGCGGAGTCGAAGTTGCTTGAGCTGGTGGCCCAGTATGAGATCGAGCTGGTTGTACTCGCCCGGTACATGCAGGTGCTCAGCGACAGTCTGTGTTCACAGCTGGTGGGGCGGGCCATCAATATCCATCACTCGTTCCTGCCTTCATTCAAAGGTGCCCGGCCTTACCACCAGGCTCATGCGCGCGGGGTGAAACTGATCGGTGCAACTGCGCACTACGTGACACCGGCGCTGGACGAGGGGCCGATCATCGAGCAGGAAGTGATTCGCGTAGACCACGCGCGGACGGCGCCGCAGCTGGTTGCGATGGGCGCCGACGTCGAAAGCCGGACGCTGGCGCAGGCAGTCAAGTGGCACGCTGAACACCGGGTGCTGCTCGACGGCACGCGTACCGTGGTATTCAACTAACGCCTTTTCGAGGAGGAACCATGACCGACGAAGCACCCCTGCGTTACCGCGTATTGACCGGACAGGACGACAAGGCGTTCTGCGCCCGCGTCAGCGAAGCCCTCGAAAGCGGTTACCGACTGCACGGCTCCCCTGCGCTCACCTACAACGGGGACCGCGTGATCGTTGCCCAGGCATTGGTGCTGGAGGACTGACTGGTTCCTTCTCGGGCGTTTCCCCCGTCGGCTGACTTCTGCTTCGGGAGCAAACCAGACAAAGGTGAGCAGCATATCCCTCACCTCGGTCTGGCTTAGCCGATTCCGCGTCCGGGTTGCTCACCCCGTGTCCGGGTTGCTCACCTTGAACCCTACCGGCCTTTTACGCGCCGCGACTCAGCCGCGGCAATCCAGCTTTGGTCAGGTCGCGAGCGAGCGCGTTGGGGTTGACCGCTTCATTCCACTCCCACCGAACGACGTTCTTGCCTGTAGCTCGTATGCGGTTCTCCCGATTCTTCTCATCGATGACGGCCTGCGCGGGAGTCCGTCCCTGCAGATACTCCGGCTTCATATACTTACCGCGCCCATCGAACTCTCCTACGAGCGCATGGTCCTTCCAATAGAAATCGGCCTTCGCTACTAGGCCGCGTTCGTCCATTACGGGATGCTGCAGCTCCGGCGCGGGAAATCCGAGCTCAGCCATATGCACCCTGCTCAGAGATTCTCCCGGATATATGGCCAAGCCATCGGCGAAACTAAGGACGCGCCATGCCTTGCGCCGCTTCACACCGGAAGGCAAATCCTCGATGCACTCCGCGACCTGCGCCTTGGTTACTGGTTGGGGATGCAGTTCGGCAGGCAGGGGTTTGGCGTTCAACAGCCGGTCCATCACGGCGACTGCCCAGGGAAAGTCATAGGTTAGTGCAAGAGCAACCGCTGTCTGAATCTTCCCCGTGACCAGGTCCCGGCCGAGCTCGGTGATGTCCAGATGGGAAGGATCAACCGTGATCCTGTGAACACCGTTACCGCTCTTGCGCCCGCTCCCGACCGGCACCATTACCTGAACATCCGAAGGAAGAGCAGGGCGCGGAAGCCCCCACAGAACTCCGGCGGTCTTCACGCCGAAGACGGGGACCTGGCGAGCCGACCGCGTCACAGCTGCGAGCATGCCGCGATAGCGCTGCTCGTCCTCAAGCTGGCCCCAGCCCTGTGCATCGACGTAGCATCCGTGCCTGATCCGCAGCAGTTCGCCGTTCTTGGCCCGGCGGGCGAGCTCCCTCGGCCACCCCTCCTCGTAGGGCTTGTCCGCGCTGGTTCGGATTCGAATCGGGAAGTCCTCCATGGTTTCCAGCTAACCGCGGCAGGATCCTCGATGTAGGCGAAAGGTCTGCTATGTGGATAACGTCAGCAAGATTGGGTCAGGGCCGGGAGCAAGCCCGACGGCCCAACGCAGGGACCAAATAAGACTGAGGTGTCCAACCTTTCCCTCACCGCGGCCCAGGTCAGTCCACGGCCAGTCCAGATTGCTCACGACTGTGTCGAGGTTGGTCCAAGACCAGGCCGGATTGCTCCGTGATCGATCCGGGCTACCTAAAATCAACACCACCGAGACGATATCGACCGAATTTCGCACCGGATACGCTGAGCGCATGGGACACATCATCACATTCGCAGGCCACACACCGTCCATCGCGGAGTCCGTGTTCGTCGCGCCGACGGCATCGATCATCGGAAACGCCGGGCTCGGTGAGAACTCCAGCGCCTTCTACGGTGTCTGCGTACGCGCGGACACCGAATCGATCACCGTCGGCGAAGGCACGAACCTCCAGGACAACGTCGTCCTCCACGCCGATCCCGGCTTCCCGACGACGGTGGGAGACCGCGTGAGCATCGGACACAGCGCCGTGGTCCACGGATGCGCCATCGGGAACGACTGCCTCATCGGCATGAGCGCCACCGTCATGAACGGGGCGAATATCGGCGAGGGATCGCTCGTGGCCGCGGGCGCCGTCGTACTCGAAGGAACCCAGATACCGCCGCGCTCGCTGGTGGCGGGAGTGCCCGCCAGGGTACGGCGGGAACTGAGCGACGAGGAATTGGAGGGCGTGAAGCAGAATGCCGCCCGCTATCAGGAGCTTGCCGCAGCACATCGTACAACTCTCGAAAAATGATTCTAAAGAACTCTTGCTAAAGAGTCCTTTAGAAAGCCATACTGGGTGGCATGACCAACGGCGACGGCGCCCGCACCTTCCCTGACGGCGTCACCTACCGCGGGCCAGCGAACGAACAGGTTGTCAGCGACCCGGTTCGCATTCGAGCCCTGGCGCACCCGGCGCGTCTCGAACTGCTCGACGTGCTGAATGACAAAGGCGAAGCGACCGCCACAGAGTGTGCTGCGGCAATCGGGGAATCGGTCGCGAGCTGTTCCTACCACCTGCGCATGCTTGCGAAACACGGCTACATCGAGAAGGTTGACCGGCCCGGGCGGGAGAAGCCGTGGAAGACGGTTTCGCACAGCCGCTCGCAAGTCATCGATAGGAACGCGCCCGGCTCGGTCCACGCGGTATCCGCGATGGCCAGCATCCACGTACACCGCCAGGCGGATCGCATCCAGTCCTGGCTACAGCGTGCTCCTCAACTGCCCGTGGACGACATCGATGTCGCCTCGATCATGCGCTCGAGCTTCTATGCCACCCACGAGGAAATCCGGCAGTTCCGCGATGATCTCCTGGAGCTCAGCCGTCGCTTTGACGGCCGGTGGCAACACCCCGAGCAGCGTCCCGAGGGCTCTCTTCCCGCCCAGATCTTCGCGGTGCTCAATATTGATCCTGACGGCAGCGGCGCCGATGCCAAAGCCGGCGCCGCTGACCCAAAGGAAAGCGAATGAGCGCCGACGTACAGCCCCACGCCGACGTCGCGACCAACCGCGAGATCCTGCGCATACCGGCCTTCCGGCGGCTCGGTCTGGCCTGGATCTTCAGCAACTTCGGTGACTCCGCGCTCTATCTCACGGCCGCAATCTGGGTGAAGCAGCTGACCGGGAGCGACGCGGCCGCGGGCCTGGTTTTCGCGGCGCTGGGACTCCCGGCACTGCTGGCTCCGCTGACCGGGCAGCTCGCCGACCGCTTCCGACGGGTGCCGGTGCTGGCCGTGACCAACGTGGCTGCCGCCGTCGTCGTACTGGCCCTGCTGCTGGTGCGCTCCGCAGACCACCTCTGGCTCATCTACGTGGTGATCTTTGTCTATGCGAACGCGTCCTACGTGACCGCGGCGGCCCAATCCGGTGTGCTGCGCGACCTGCTGCCGGACCGCATGCTCGCTCCAGCCAACGGGATGCTCAGCAGCATCGACCAGGGGCTGCGTATTGTGTCGCCACTGATCGGCGCCGGCATTCTGGGGCTGTGGGGAATGGACTGGGTGGTGGGGATGACCTGTGTGTCGTTCCTCGTTGCGGCAGCTGTACTCAGTAGGCTGCGGGTTGCCGAATCGGTGCACGAGCGCGGACAGGAGTCCTTCTGGGCGACCAGCACCGCGGGTTTCCGGTTCCTGTTCGCGCACGCCCTGCTTCGCCCGGCTCTGCTGACGCTGGTCATCGCCGTCGGAGCGACCGGCGTCCTGAACGTCACCATCTTCGCAACCACCGAACAGGGCCTTGGCATGCCTCCGGAGTTCCTCAGCGTGCTCATCAGCTGCCAGGGCGTGATGTCAGTGGTCGGCGGGCTTACCGCGAGCATGGTCATCCGGCGGCTGGGCATCCGACGGACGATCGTCGTCGGGATCCTGCTGCTCAGCGTGGCGGTCTTCGGCTCCGGCGTGCCCGTGCTTGGTGTGGTTCTTGGCTCCACAGTGTTGCTGGGTATCGGCGTTCCGTGGGCGATCATCGCCTTCGTTACGCTACGCCAGCAGGAAACCCCGCCCGCAATGCAGGGACGCACGTCCGCCGCCACCAACATGATGATCAACGTCCCGCAGGTGGGCGCGTCCGTGCTCGCTGCGGCGCTGTTGAGCATCATCGATTACCGCATGTTGATTCTCGCGATGACGGTGCTGTGCTTCCTGAGCGTGCTACCGCTGGTTCTGCGGAGGAGGTCCGCGGCGGTGAATCGCGCGATGTAACGGGTGGACGCGACCGGCAGGATTGGGAAGTATGAGGAGATGACTCCAAAAACCCGCTTCCCTGTGCCGCCGTGTGTCGAGCCCGGTGCGCCATCCCCTTTCACCGCCACCGGAGAACCGTTGCGGTGGGGCGTCGTTGCGACCGGCGGCATCGCACGATCGGTGACAGAGGACCTGGCGCAACTTGAGGACGCCGTGCTGCAGGCCGTCAGTTCCCGCAGCGAAGAACGGGCACGGACTTTCGCGCAGACCCACGGCTTCGCGACTGCCCATTACGACGACGACGACGCCCGCGGCTTCGAGCTCCTCGCGCAGGATCCGGAAGTGGACGTGGTGTACATCGCCACCCCGCACGGGCAGCACTTCGAGGTGTGCAAGGCTGCGTTGACGGCAGGTAAGCATGTGCTCTGCGAGAAGGCCTTCACCGTCAACGCGCGAGAGGCTGAAGAACTCATCGACCTGGCGCGCGAGAAGGGCCTGTTCCTCATGGAGGCGGTCTGGTCACGCTTCCTGCCGAGCCTTAACCGTGCCTGGGAGATCATTCACTCGGGCGAGCTCGGCGAGATCGGCTGGGTACAGGCCGACCTCGGCTTCCCCTCAACCTATGACCCCGCCGCCCGCCTGTGGGACCCACTGGCAGGCGGCGGCGCCCTCCTCGACCTCACCGTTTACCCGACGACGTGGGCGCTTGGCGCCTTGGGCTTCCCGACGTCAGTCTCCGCGGAAGCCACACTGAACGACGACGGCGTCGACGCACAGAATGCGCTCACCCTCACTTACGCGAGCGGGGCGCAGGCCCAGCTGTCGTCGTCGTTGGTGGCTTCCGGGCCCAGCCAGGCCACTGTCGCCGGCAGCAAGGGGTGGCTGCGGACATCGTCTCCGCTTCATAACCCGCGGGAACTCGTCATCCAGGCCTTCAATGGGGAATCGCGGGTGGAGGAGTTCGAACGGGTAGGCAACGGCTACGCGTACGAGCTCCGCGAGACCACGCGCTGCATCCAGTCAGGACTCCTGGAGAGCCCCACCATGCCACTGCAACACACCCTCGACACCATGCGCATGTTCGACGGCGTCAGGGCACAGCTCGGCGTTCGCTACGCCAACGACAACCGGTAAGCGGGCAACCGCACGAGCGGGCGTCGACCGCCTCAGCTGGCGACGCCCGCTTCCGGTGCTGGCTGCACCTCGTCAGCCAGGCCCCGGCGGCGCCAGTATGCGGCCAGCAGCGCACCGGAGACGTTGTGCCACACCGAGAAGATGGCTGCCGGGAGAGCCGATTCCGGTGTCATGTGGGTGCGTGCCAGCCCCGCGGCCAGGCCCGAGTTCTGCATCCCGACCTCGATGGCAGTTGTGCGGCGGGCTCGAACAGGGAGCTTGAACAGCCGGGCTGCGGTGTACCCGAGCGCAAAGCCAAGCCCGTTATGGAGGATCACCGCGAGCAGCACAAGCAGGCCCGCGGAGAAGATGGCGTCAGCGCTCAGGCCTACTACTGCCATGACCACGAGCGTGATGGCTGCGACCGAGATCCAGGGCAAGACAGGCAGTGCCGCCGCCACGAGCCGTGGAAGGAGCAGACGTGCGGCCAGTCCGAGCGCAACGGGGATCAGCACAATCTGGACGATGGACCACGCCATGGATCCGGCGTCGACCGGGAGGTATTGTCCGGCCAGCCACAGGGTCAGCAACGGCGTGAATATCGGAGCCAGCAGCGTCGACACGGTTGTCATCGCGACGGACAGTGCCACATCACCCTTCGCGAGGTAGGACACAACATTCGACGCCGTGCCGCCGGGGCAGCAACCGACCAGAATCACACCGGCTGCCAGCGCGGCAGGAAGTCCGAGGACAGATGCGACCAGGAGTCCCAGCAGGGGCATCACCACGAACTGAGCGACGACGCCGATCACCACCGGGATCGGTCGCCTCGCGATCACTGCGAAATCCGGAGGAGTCAGCGTCAGGCCCATCCCGAACATGATGACGCCCAGCAGCGGGTTGATGCAGGGGCCAATCCTGTGAACGCAGTTGGCATCAACAGAGCTACCGCGCCTCCGCCCAGAACCAGCAGCGGAAATAGCGTGACGGCGATGCGGGCGTTGCGTTCCTCTGACGACACAGCGGGGCGTTGCGAATTCATGGTTCAAGCAGTAACACGAACATTTCCGCGCAACTTACTCGGACAGGAATTGTTACGCGAGGCACCTAATGTTGGGCTTGGCTCCGTGCTCGGCCTCTCAACAAGCGGCTGCTTCTGACGTGGCTAGTTGGCCGGAGCTCGATCTGCTCCGGCCAACTTGCCTTCGTCATTAGATCCGCACTGTGCGAACCCGGCGTGCGACCAGGGCGACGCCGCTTATGACGAGCAGGCCTCCCATCAGAAGCAACAGCGACGAATCGACGCCGGTCTGAGCGAGACTGCCGCGAGCCGCTGAGCCTGCTGTGCCTGCAGCGCTCGTTGCGTTCGTTGCGGCGCGGTCCGCGACGCCTGCGCCGGCCGTGACGCCCGCACTGGCCAGGACAACCCTGAAGTCGGTGCCGTTGTTGAGTCCGTTGTCCGTTCCGGCTCCTGGCGTCCCGTTGCCGTCATCACCCGTGGCTGGCCCCTGAGGATCGGTGGGATCCGTGGGATCCGTTGAGTCCGTTGGGTCCGTTGGATCAGTGGGATCCGTGGGATCCGTGGGATCCGTTGAGTCCGTTGGGTCCGTTGGATCCGTGGGATCCGTGGGATCCGTGGGATCCGTTGGGTCCGTGGGATCCGTTGGGTCCGTGGGATCCGTTGGGTCCGTGGGATCCGTTGGGCCTGTGGGATCATCCGGGTTCCCTGCAGCCGAACCGCAATCGGAGGTGGAGGTGTCACCAATCACCGAGACTGCGTTACACCCGACGTTCACGGGGACCACGACATCAACACTCCCGATGACATCCCCCACCAGGGAATCATCCGAACCACCGCCAGCAGAGCCACCGTTACTTCCCGACGAGCCACCATTGGCAGTTGCCGCTGATTCGCAGTTCGAAGATGAGCTGTCGCCAATCACCGACACCGCGTTGCACCCAACATTGACCGGTGCGATAGCGCCGAGATCAAGTCCGATGTCGCCGAGCAAACCGTCATCGGCGCTGCCTTCCGAACTGCTGTCGGCACCACCGGAGGTTGCACCACCAGCAGCCGCATCCGAGCCCTCAGTCGAGGAATCACCAATCACCGACACCGCATTCCCGCTGACATTCACCGGAGCCACAGCCTCAACCACAGCGGCCACATCACCGACCAGACCGTCATCCGACGACCCACCAGCAATACCGCCACCACCAGACGTGGAACCGCCAGCCGCAGCATCCGAACCGCCAGTCGAGGAATCACCAATCACCGACACCGCATTCCCGCTGACATTCACCGGAGCCACAGCCTCAACCACAGCGGCCACATCACCGACCAGACCGTCATCCGACGACCCACCAGCAATACCGCCACCACCAGACGTGGAACCGCCAGCCGCAGCATCCGAACCGCCAGTCGAGGAATCACCAATCACCGACACCGCATTCCCGCTGACATTCACCGGAGCCACAGCATCAACATCACCGACAACATCGCCCACCAGCGAATCATCCGAACTACCGGATTCCGAACTGCTGTCGGCACCACCGGAGGTTGCACCACCAGCAGCCGCATCCGAGCCCTCAGCCGAGGAATCACCAATCACCGACACCGCATTCCCGCTGACATTCACCGGAGCCACAGCCTCAACCACAGCGGCCACATCACCGACCAGACCCTCATCCGACGACCCACCAGCAACACCGCCACCACCAGACGTAGAACCACCAGCCGCAGCACCCGAACCGCCAGTCGACGAATCACCAATCACCGACACCGCATTCCCGCTGACATTCACCGGAGCCACAGCCTCAACCACAGCGGCCACATCACCGACCAGACCGTCATCCGACGACCCACCAGCAACACCGCCACCACCAGACGTAGAACCACCAGCCGCAGCACCCGAACCGCCAGTCGACGAATCACCAATCACCGACACCGCATTCCCGCTGACATTCACCGGAGCCACAGCCTCAACCACAGCGGCCACATCACCGACCAGACCGTCATCCGACGACCCACCAGCAACACCGGCACCACCAGACGTGGAACCACCAGCCGCAGCATCCGAACCGCCAGTCGACGAATCACCAATCACCGACACCGCATTCCCGCTGACATTTACCGGAGCCACAGCCTCAACCACAGCCGTCACACCGCCAAGTAGCGAATCATCCTCGCCGGACGATGCCTCGCTGCCAGCGGCTACTCCCCCGCCCGATGACGACGTCGACCCCTCAGAGGAAGCGTCCCCAATCACCGAAACGGCGTTACCGCTGACATTCACTGGCGCACTTACGCCGCCCAATACTTCTGTGCCGGGTTCCGCGGCGGACGCCGCCCCAGCGCCAAGGACCAGAATGCCCCCGGCTAGGAGGAATACTTTGATCCCTCGTTGTATGCACGTTTGCATGATGTTTTCTCCTGAATTGATGTTTGACGTGGCGCTTCGAGCGCCACAGAAGCTCTTCTGCTACCGCGTGGAGGGCAGCGACGAGCTCATCAATCGGGAGTTGAGCCGGGATCGAAAGTTGGCCCCTGAGGCAGTGCCGCGGAGTCGCGGGACTGCCTGGGGTCCGTCGAAGAAAATGCAGGATCGAATGACGATGGCATGTCAGCAGCACCAACGCCGCCTGGCCCAGCGGATCCAGCGGAGGCAGAACCGGCGCCGGAACTGAGCATTGGCGAACCCGTTGGCGAGGCGGCTGGCTGGGCGTCCGCGAGCGTCAGCAAAGGAGCTTCCTGCACAACAAACTCGTCACCGGAGACAAATATCGGCGACGACGTCAGGTCGACCGGCGGGCCACTAACCGTGATGCTCGACGAACCCACGCGCTTACCCGCCGGACGATCGTCAGCAGCAACCGATGTCGTCGTGACAGGAACTCCCGAGACGCCGTTGGAGTCGGGAGGAATTGTCTGCTCGCTATCGACTACGGAAGCCACTGGTGCGCGCTCGGGAACAACGGGTTCGATAACATCGGGTGCCGGCACCGCCGGTGCAACAGGATCCGAGACAGGCTCAACCACATCTACGACCGGGTCCACGACATCCACAACAGGATCAACAACCGGCGTCACCACATGTTCAACAACATCGACCACCGGTTCCACTGTCTCGATCACAGGATCCACGGCATCGACGACGGGCGTGAGAACCCGCTGTACCGGCGTAAGCACCGGCTCAACGGTTGTATCCACCGCATCAAGAACCGGCTGCGTGACCCTTGAAGTTGTCCCCTCGGGAACTACCCGGTTGACCACCGGAACCTGCGACACCACCGAATCAACCAGGGAGGTAACCGGTGCAACTGTCTCGGCAACGCTCACTTCACCGATGAGCTCGGGTACGTTGCTGACGACGTCGGACACTGGCGGAACAGCCGAAGCCGACGACGACGGCACCACCGCTTCAACGGCCGGCTTCAATGACGAACCGACTTCTTCCAACACAGCTTCCGTGGGAGTCGCAACTGACTCGACCACGGAGGTGAGGGCGCCGGATAGGCCATGGCCGTCGTCGTCGGCTGTTGCTGTAGCGGCGGAAAACGCCAGAAAACCCAGCGCTCCACAGCCGCCGAGAAGTGAGATGCGCAGGCCGGCAGCGGCAGATCGGCGAATGCGCCTTTCCATCTGTCACCACCCCCTGTGGATCGCTTCCCCAGGAATCAAGGAAAGCATGCTTCCAATTCGGTGTAAATAGTCACTTGGATGGGCTAACTCCTAAAAACTTCTCCACCCACACGAAAGGCCCCGGATTCACGCGAAAAAGTGCGCGAATCCGGGGCCGCCGAGAAGCAGATGATCAGCTAAGCGAGGACAGAACCTCGTTGAGCTTTGCGGAGGGACGCATCACCGAAACGACCTTCTCGATGTCGGGACGGTAGTAGCCACCGATGTCCACGGGTGATCCCTGGACTGCAAGCAGCTCGGAAACGATGGTTTCTTCGTTCGACGTGAGTTCCTTCGCGACGGCGGAGAAGGCAGCTGCCAGTTCTGCGTCCTCGGCCTGCTCGGCCAGCTCCTTCGCCCAGAACTGTGCAAGGTAGAAGTGGCTGCCGCGGTTATCCAGTTCGCCGGCCTTACGGCTGGGCGACTTGTTCTCCAGGAGGAAGGTGGCGGTGGCGCGGTCCAGCGTGTCCGCCAGAATCTGCGCCCTCGCGTTGCCCGTGGAGGTGGCGAGATGCTCGAAACTCACGGCGAGTGCGAGGAACTCACCCAGGCTGTCCCAGCGCAGGTGGTTCTCGCGGACCAGCTGCTGCACATGCTTGGGAGCCGATCCACCGGCGCCGGTCTCGAACAGGCCGCCACCGTTGATCAACGGGACGATGGACAGCATCTTGGCGCTGGTGCCCAGCTCAAGGATGGGGAACAGGTCCGTGAGATAGTCGCGCAACACGTTTCCGGTGACGGAAATGGTGTCCTCGCCCTTGCGGATGCGCTCAAGGGTGAACGCGGTGGCCTTGACGGGCGAGAGGATCTCGAGCTGGAGTCCCTCCGTGTCATGGTCCAACAGGTACTCCCGAACCTTGGCAATGAGGTTGGCATCATGGGCGCGGTCCTCATCAAGCCAGAAGACGGCTGGCGTAGCGGAGGCGCGGGCACGGGTAACGGCCAGCTTCACCCAGTCGCGGATGGCAATGTCCTTGGTCTGGCAGGCACGCCAGATGTCGCCCGGCTGCACCTCGTGCTCGATCAGCACTGCGCCCGATCCGTCGAGAATCTGGACCGTACCGGCGGTCTCGATCTCGAAGGTCTTGTTGTGGCTGCCGTACTCCTCCGCTGCCTGCGCCATGAGGCCTACGTTCGGAACGGTACCCATGGTGGTTGGGTCGAAGGCGCCGTTGGCGCGGCAGTCATCAAGCACCACCTGGTAGATACCGGCGTAGGAACTGTCCGGCAGGACCGCGAGGGTGTCCGCTTCCTGACCATCCGGGCCCCACATGTGGCCGGAGGTGCGGATCATGGCCGGCATGGAGGCGTCGACAATCACGTCGCTGGGCACGTGCAGGTTGGTGATGCCTTTGTCTGAATCGACCATCGCCAGGTCCGGGCCGTCGTCGAGCCCCTTGCGAATGGCGGCCTCAACCTCACCGCGCACGTCCTCGGGAAGCTTGTCCAGCCCGCTCAGGATGGAGCCGAGGCCGTTGTTCGGGCTCAGGCCTGCAGCCTCGAGCTGCTCGCCGTAAGAGGCGAAAACCTCGGGCATGAACGCGCGGACGATGTGGCCGAAGATGATCGGGTCCGAGACTTTCATCATCGTTGCCTTCAGGTGTGCGGAGAACAGCACGCCGTCGTTCTTCGCAAGCTGAACCTGCGCGGCGAGGAACTCATCAAGCGCCGCTGCGCGCATCACCGTTCCGTCGATCACTTCACCGGCGAGCACGCCGAAGGCCTTCTTCAGAACGGTTGCAGTACCGTCTTCAGCGACGTGCTGGATGGTGAGGGAATCGTCTGCCTTGATCACCACTGACAACTCGTTAGAACGGAAGTCGCCGTCGCTCATGGTTGCGACGTTGGTCTTGGAGTCGGCTGTCCAGGTACCCATGGTGTGCGGGTTCTTGCGTGCGTAGTTCTTCACAGATTGGGGTGCGCGGCGGTCCGAGTTGCCCTCACGCAACACGGGGTTCACGGCTGAGCCCTTGATCTTGTCATACCGCGCGCGAACATCCACTTCCTCATCGCTTGAGGGGCTGTCCGGGTAGTCCGGGAGCGCGTAGCCCTGGCCCTGGAGCTCGGTAATGGCGGCCTTCAGCTGCGGAACCGAGGCGCTGATGTTGGGCAGCTTGATGATGTTGGCTTCAGCCTTGGTGGCCAATTCACCCAGTTCGGCCAATGCGTCACCGATGCGCTGTTCCTCGGTCACGTAGTCGCTGAAGTTCGCAATGATGCGGCCGGCCAGTGAGATGTCGCGGGTTTCCACCTCCACACCCGCCGTCGAAGCGTACGCTTCGATGATCGGCAGGAACGAGTACGTGGCCAGCATGGGCGCTTCGTCGGTGTGGGTATAGATGATTCTGGCCATTGTTAGGCGTCTCCCTGAGGGTCTTTATGTGCTGAATTATGTTGGTGCTTCAACGTGTCTAACGTACCGGTTCAGTGAAAGAAGTGGCGTGCCCCGGTGAAGTACATGGTGATACCGGCGGCCGTCGCGGCGTCGATAACCTCCTGGTCGCGCACCGAACCGCCGGGCTGGACGACGGCGCGGACACCGGCGTCGATCAGGATCTGCAGACCATCTGCGAAGGGGAAGAACGCGTCCGACGCCGCCACGGCGCCGCGCGCGCGCTCCTCACCGTCACCGTCGAGCGTGTTGGCCCGCTCCACCGCGAGGCGGCAGGAATCGAGCCGGTTGACCTGCCCCATTCCGACGCCGACGGCGGCACCGTCCCGGGCGAGCAGGATTGCGTTGGACTTCGCGGCACGGCACGCGGTCCAGGCAAAGGCGAGATCGGCGAGGGTTGCCTCATCAGCCGGCTCGCCCGCGGCGAGGGTCCAGTTCTCCGGATTGTCGCCGTCGGCCTGCACGGTGTCGCTGACCTGGAGGAGCACTCCGCCTGAGACCTGCCGGATTTCCGTCGGGTACCGGTCATAGCCTTCAGGCAGCGCGAGAAGGCGGATGTTCTTCTTCTGCGACAGGATCGCCACCGCTTCGGGATCGAAACCCGGAGCGATGACAACCTCGGTGAAGATGTCCTTCACGGTCCGGGCCATGCCCGCCGTGACCGTCCGGTTGGCCGCAATCACCCCGCCGAAGGCTGATACCGGGTCACAGGCATGCGCTTTGGCGTGGGCGTCAGCGATTGGATCCACTGCGTCTGCGGAGCCGATGGCAACACCGCATGGGTTCGCATGCTTGATGACGGCGACGGCGGGTTCCGCCAAGTCGAAAGCGGCACGCAGAGCGGCGTCCGCGTCCACGAAGTTGTTGTAGCTCATCGCCTTGCCGTGCAGCTGATCGGCCTGCGCGATTCCCACCGGAGCTGCCTTGTCCACGTAGAGCGCGGCCTGTTGGTGCGGGTTTTCGCCGTAGCGCAGCACCTCGGAGCGCTCGAGCGCGAGACCGGCGTAGGCCGGCCAGTCCACCACGCCGTCCCCGTCTTCGTCGAGGAACTGACTCGCTGTCCAGGTGGCCACCGCATTGTCATAGGAAGCTGTGTGCGCAAAGGCACGGGCTGCGAGCCGCTGGCGCGTCTTCAGATCGAACCCTCCCTCACTGGCGGCTTGCACAACACTGGCGTAGTTCGCGGGATCAACCACAATGGCGACGGCGGCGTGGTTTTTCGCGGCCGAGCGGACCATCGCGGGACCACCGATATCGATCTGCTCGACGACGTCGTCCTGTCCGGCCCCCGACTTGACTGTGTGGACGAACGGATAAAGATTCACCACCACCAGGTCGAAGGCCTCAATCTCCATCTGCGCAAGCGTGTCCATGTGGGCCGGCACCCGACGATCGGCAAGAATCCCGCCGTGAACGCGCGGGTGGAGGGTCTTGACGCGGCCGTCCAGCATCTCGGGCGAGCCTGTAACCTCTTCGACTTCCTGAACCGGAATTCCGGCGGCCGCAATCTTCCTGGCCGTGGAACCGGTCGACACAATACGCACGCCGGCGGAATGCAACCCCTGCGCGAGTTCCTCGAGCCCCGTCTTGTCGTAAACGGAAATCAGCGCGCGGCGGATGGGAACGCGGTCAAGGTTGGTCAAAGTCACGCAGGTCTCCAGGGAATGAGTGCAGTGGGATCGCTCCAAGTCTAAAACACTGCTGCCTGCTCTCTTTAGCCGGGCAGACGGCTTACGAAGCAAGACTGTCCGTGCGCGGCGGTATGGTGTTCGAAAAGTTGGATCCCATGCGAGAGAGCCCCAGTGAGCACCCACACCGAACTTCCCACCGGCGACCAGGTTGTCCAGGACCTGCCGTGGCGCTGGCGGGTGCAGGGCAGAATTTTCCTGATCGGCGGGCTCGGCTTCATGTTCGACGCCTGGGACGTCACACTCAACGGCTACCTCATCCCGTTGCTTTCGGATGAGTGGGGCCTGACGCCGGGGCAGGCTGCCTGGGTGGGCACGTCCAATCTGATCGGCATGGCAGTGGGCGCTTTTGCATGGGGTTCGATCGCCGACATCATCGGTCGCAAGAAGGCGTTCACGGCTACGCTGCTGATCTTTTCCGTGTTCACCGTGCTGGGCGCACTCTCCGGGGATCTCATCTGGTTCTGCATCTTCCGGTTCCTCGCCGGCTTCGGCCTGGGCGGCTGTATCCCGGTCGATTACGCCCTGGTCGGCGAGTTCACACCAAGGAAGCACCGCGGCCGCGTTCTCACCGCCATGGATGGGTGGTGGCCTATCGGCGCAGCCCTGTGCGGTGTGGTCTCGGCGCTGCTCATCGCCGCTTTCGGCGACTGGCGTTACCTCATGCTGGTGATGGTGCTTCCGGCGTTGCTTGTGTTCTGGGTGCGGCGGTCGGTCCCGGAGTCGCCCCTCTATCTGGTCCAGCGTGGACGAACGGACGAGGCGAAGGCCGTGATTAACCAACTGGTCCGGAGCACGGGTGGAACCGCACGGCGATGGCGGCTGCCCGAAGCCGGTGACGATCCACGGCTCACGCTCGGTGGCCTGACCGGGCAGTTCACGGCGCTGTGGCGGTTCAACTGGCGCATCACCCTGGCCGCCTGGGGACTCTTCCTGACCATCCTCCTCGTCTACTACGGCGCCCTGACCTGGATGCCCCAGATCCTCATCACCGCAGGGTTCCGGCAGTCGGTCGCCTTCCTGACAACAGCCGGTATGACGGGCATCGGCTTCCTTGGCGTCGTGGCCGCTGCCCTGCTCGTGGAACGCGTGGGACGAAAGTGGATTCTTGGCGTGTCCGGCCCGCTGTCCGCCGTCGTTCTGGTGATCTTTGCCCTCAGTGTCGAGTTGCCTGTCGTTGCGACGTTCTGGCTGCTGGCGTTTGGCTTCACCATTCAGGTGGCCATTCCGGTTCTCTACACCTATGTGTCGGAGCTCTACCCCACAGAGCTGCGGGGGTCGGGATTCGGTTGGGCGTCAACGGTTTCCCGTGTGGGCGCCGGCCTGGTTCCACTGATCTTCGGCTCGCTGCTGTGGCCGTATCTGGGGCTGCCGCTGACCTTCGCGGCAACGGGTCTTCTTGTGCTGCTCGCAGTGCTGTGGATGGCACTGAAGGCACCCGAGACCCGTGGTGCCGCACTTTAGTTGACAGTCCATGTGAGCTGGGACACTCTAAGGTGATCCACTCTCCCGGAGGTCTCATGCTGGTGCGCCACGCCGCCGTCGTCGTTCTTGCTGCCGTTCTGGCAGCGACAGGATCCGCCCTTCCCGCGCAGGCCAAACCCAAACCGGGACCTGACGGACCAACGGCCCTCACTTCGCTGCGCGCACCGGTGACGGACGAAAATTTCTACTTCGTGATGGCCGACCGCTTCGAAAACGGGACCACCGCGAACGACGACGGCGGGCTGGGCCCCGATCCGATGGTTTCCGGCTTCGACCCCACCCGTAAAGGTTTCTATAACGGCGGTGACCTCCAGGGCCTGCTGGAGCGAATGGACTACATCGAGGGGCTGGGGACCACTTCCATCTGGCTGACGCCGAGTTTCAAGAACAAGCCCGTGCAAACCGCAGACGCTTCGGCCGGCTACCACGGCTACTGGATCACCGATTTCACGCAGATTGACCCGCATTTGGGCAGCAACGCGGATCTGAAGGCGCTCATCGATGAGGCCCACTCGCGGGACATGAAGGTGTACTTCGACATCATCACCAACCACACGGCGGACGTCATCGGCTACGAGGAGGGTGCCCGGATGCCGTATATCTCCAAGGACCGGGAACCCTACCGGACCGCCGCAGGCGAAGAGTTCGATGACCGCGATGTCGCCGGGAGCGAGGACTTCCCGGCGCTCGACAACGAAGAGTCCTTCCCGTACACACCCGTGCTCGAAGCCGGTGAGGAGAACCTCAAGGTGCCGGCCTGGCTCAACGATCCCTCGCTCTACCACAACCGTGGCGACACCACCTTCGCCGGTGAGGATTCCTATTACGGCGACTTCTTCGGACTGGATGACCTCTTCACCGAACACCCCACCGTGGTGGACGGCATGAAGGAGATCTACCAGACGTGGATTGCGGACTTCGGCGTGGACGGATTCCGCATCGACACCATGAAGCACGTCAATGACGAGTTCTGGCAGGAGTTCGGGCCCGACGTCCTGGCATTCGCCCGCGAACAGGGCAAGGACGAGTTCTTCATGTTCGGCGAGGTCTTCGACACCACCAAGGACTTCACTTCCCAGTACACCACCCGCAATTCGATGCAGGCGGTGCTGGACTTCCCGTTCCAGGATGCAGCCCGCGGATTCGCGTCGCGCAGCGCCGACGCCGGCACCCTGGAGGATTTCTTCCTCGCCGATGACTGGTACACCGACACGGATTCGAACGCCTATAGCCTGCCCACGTTCCTCGGGAACCACGACATGGGGCGCATCGGCGGGTTCATCGCCGCTGATAACCCCGGTGCACCGGAATCCGAGCTGCTTGCCCGCGACGGCCTGGCCCATGAGCTCATGTACTTCTCCCGCGGCAACCCGGTGATCTACTACGGTGACGAGCAGGGCTTCACCGGCCCGGGAGGCGACCAGGACGCCCGCCAGACACTATTCGCGAGCCAGGTGCCGGAATACCTCGATGATGACCTGCTGGGAACTTCGTCCACCCACGCCGAGGACAACTTTGACACCAGCCACCCGATGTACCAGAAGATCCAGGAGCTCGCAGAGGTGACGGAGGACCACCCCGCCCTCCGCGACGGCGCACACCAACACCGGTATGCTGCGGACGGCCCGGGAATCTACGCCTTCTCGAGGATCGATACGCGCAGGCAGCGCGAGTATGTGGTGGCACTCAACAACAGCACCAAGGAGCAGACCGCGAGCATCCCCACCTACCTGCCCGGGCGGCCGTTCAAGAAGGTGTACGGCGACGGCGATCGCCAGCTCAAGAGCGAACGCAACGGCACCCTTGAGGTGACCGTGCCCCCGCTTTCAGCAGTGGTGTACGAGGGCGTCAGTCGCATTCCCGGCTCAAAGGCCGCGCCCGCTATCGCCCTCGATACGCCCGCACCGGCTGAGGCGGACAACGGACGGATGCTGGTCCAGGCCGACGTCGATGGCTCCTCGTTCTACCAGGTCACCTTCGAGGCGCGGTCGGACGGCGGCACGTGGACACCCATTGGCACCGACGACAACGCGCCGTACCGCGTATTCCACGACGTCGCGGCGCTCGACCCCGGAACAGACCTGGAGTATCGGGCCGTGGTACTGGACAACAAGCGGCACACCGCGGCGAGTCCTGTTGTCGAAGCGGAGGTACCTGCCGCCGTCGTACGCCTTGAATCTCCCCAGGAGAACGCTTCCGTGCAGGGAACCGTAGAGGTCCGCGCGGTTGCGGAGCCCGAGAAGGCCACGCATGAGGTCACGCTCGAACGAAGCATCGACGGCGGTCCCTGGACCGGGATCGGGACCGACACCTCCTCCCCCGCCTATACCGCGTTCGACGACGTCGCGGGCGTCCCCGACGGGACGGAGATCAGATACCGCGCGGAACTGGGCGGTATCTACAGCGAGGTGCGCACCGTGACGGTCGGCGAGAGCTTTGAGCAACCGGACGCCGTTTCAGCGCCCGGCAGCTTCAACACCGAGATCGGTTGCGCGGAGGACTGGATGCCTGCGTGCGGTGCAGCACAATTGACTCTCGACCCCGCGGATGGGATCTGGCGGCTCTCCGTCGATGTCCCTGCCGGCAATTACGAGTTCAAGGCCGCCCTCAACGGGAACTGGAAAGTGAACTATGGCGCCGGAGGAGCGCCGGGCGGTGCGAATATCCCGTTCACGCACGACGGCGGCCCGGTCACCTTCAGCTACGACCACCGGACGAACGTGATTACTGTCGAATAGGTGCAACGAGTCAGCAGCGGTAGCGTCCCTTGCGGGTCGCTACCGCTGCTGAGTGGATGGGGTGAGGGCCAGTTCGCGAAGGGTTTCGATGAGGAGCAGCCGCTCCTGGACCTTGATGCGTTCGTGGAGGGTTTCCTCGGTGTCCCCCTCCAGCACGGGCACTGCAGCCTGGGCGAGGATGGGCCCGGTATCGATGCCGGCGTCGGCGATCATCACGGTGCAGCCGGTGATCTTCACGCCGTAGGCGAGGGCATCGCGCACACCGTGGGCTCCGGGGAAGCTGGGCAGCAGCGCCGGGTGGGTATTCAGGTACCGGTTGGGGAAACGGTCAAGGAATCGCTGGTCGACGATGCGCATGAACCCTGAGGAGATGACGTAATCGGGTTCGAAGCCGGCCGTTTGCGCTGTGAGTTCGGCGTTCCATTCAGCACGGCTCGCGTGGGACTTGAAGTCGACTACGAACGTGGGGATGCCGGCTGCTGCGGCACGCTCCACGCCATAGGTATCCGGACGGTCGGCCCCCACCGCCGCGATCTCCACGGGTAGGTCCCCATCCTGCACTGCGTCGATGACGGCCTGCAGATTGGACCCGGACCCGGAAACAAGGACAACGATGCGCATGGTTTCAAGGGTATCTGCAGGGACCCGGTGCGAGCGCCAGCGAGCATTTGGAGTTGAGGTGCACCAATCGCGCGGCTTTGGAGGCAGCAAGAGCGAGTCGAACGGCGACACGCCGCGACTTCACGGCAATCCGGGACGCAAAGCCGCGAGATCTCGAACAGGTGGGTATCGGTCGAGGACCCCGACTTGAGCGCCGGATTGGCCCGGAGCAGAAGTGGGCGCGCACTTCGCCGCGGAACGCCTAGGGTTAACCCATGACCCAGCCAGGCCCCTCCGCCCCACCGAAGCAGCCGAAGCAGCCGGAAAGCAACAATTCGACCCGCACGCTGCTCCGCGTGTTCATGCTCCTGCTCCTCGGCACCCTGCTGGCTTCCAATTTCCCGCTTCCGTGGAAGGTGTTGGGGTTGATCTTCGGCCTCGCATCCGTCACGGTCGGCGTCCTGGCACTCGTGGGGTTGGTGAAGCAGAAGGCTCCGGCGGTGCTGCGGGTTTCGACGACCGTGGGCCTCGTCGCGTCGCTGTTCCTGACCCTCGGACTCGGAGCGGCCATCCTGCTCTGGCCCGTCACCGAACGCTACGAGGACTGCACGTCGCGTGCCCTCACAAGCCAGGCTCAACGCGAGTGTGAAGACGGCCTCCGCAACCTTGACGGCTTCTTCAACCAGTAGCCGCGAAACCCAGTAGCCGCGGCAAACCAGCGGCCCCTGAACAGGGCTTACCGGTTCTCGCGCTCCAGCAGCGGACCGGCAGCAAAACCGACGACGACGCCGACAGCCACTTCAGCGGCCACCCACAGTCCGGTCCACAGTGGGTCCGGTCCAAGCTCAACGAACCGCCCAATGCCGGCCGACGCACCGGAAAGCAGTGCGAGCACGGCAGCACCCAGCCCTGCCATGACGCCGATGAAGGCACCGAGGGTGAGCGTGGAGGCCGTTGCCGTGAACCACCTCGCGTGCGTCTTCAGCTGCAGCCACTCATCGAAGTGATTCTCACCTTCCCGGAAGAACCACAAACCCGCGAGCACCCCTGCCACGACCGGCAGCGCGAGGGCCGCCATTCCGTAGTCCAGCGTTCCTGACGGCACAGCGCCGAGAATCGGGATGGCCGGAAGCGGGCCAGCCGTGGTTGCCAAGGGCGTGATGGAACTGCCGGTTCCGAGGGCAAACCCCGCACCGGAGGACCAGGAGAGCGTCCAGATGGCGAGGTTCGGAAGGAAACCCAACTGGCCGATGGTGACCACCGCCCCGCCAACTATCCCCGCGTCCAGCCGCTCGTAGATGGTTGCGATGCTGGCCCAGTGAATTGCCAGTGTCACAGCGAGCAGGAGCGCGGCCAGGCCAAGCGCGGCGACAACGGCCAGGAACGAAGCCCTGAGCGCGGACCATACGTAGGAGCCCGCCCAGCGGGAATGCTGACTGGTGGTTGAGATCCAGTCAGCGAGATCAACCCCGATAAGCCTCCCCCAGGATCCCGCCTCCTGGTAAGCACCGATGATCATGCCGAGCCCTGACGCGATGAGGGGCACCGAAGCGCCAGCAGCAGGGGAAGCCGAGGTGGCGCCGTCGTCGGCTAGAAAGGCCGCTCCAAACCCGAACGCGGCGTACACCACGAGTGCGCCGAGGAGTGCCTGCCACAGCTGGTCGGTGTAGGAGGCGCGGGCAAGCCTGCGTCCGGCGCGCCACGCGAGCAGGAACGGAAGGAGGGTGAGCGCAAGCGGGACCGCCCAGAGGGTGCCCGTCCCGCCGTCGGGCAAGGTGATTTCCAGGGGCACTCCGTGGATCACGAGCCACGCCTGGGCGGCAAGCCGAAGAGTTCCCAAAGCCTCCCTGGCAGCGAAGCCGCCGGTCAGCCAGACACCGGCCAGGGGAATCACGACGACCAGCGCTGAGACCACCGCTGCCTGCCCCAGTTCGAACGCGCCCTGCAGCCACAGGGGCATCGGCACAGCTCGGGGTTTGGTGGGAAGTCTCATCCCTTCAATGGTGCCACCGGGATGGGCAGGAGCCCCTCAACGACTCGGGCGAGCTGGCTCACGCGGAGGCTAGCCGACGAGGTCGAAAATCCCGTTCACGAACGCCGTGGCCGCCCCCAGGAACGCGATGATGATGACCGCGAAACGGGCGTGCCGGTCGCGGATGAAGCGGGCCAGCTGCTCGCCGGCGAAGATTCCGACGACAATGGTCAGCGGAATCACTACCCACATCCAGGCATCCAGTGGAGGTACCTGCGTGGGATCGATCAGCAGTTTCACAGTGACGGTCACCGTGCCGATGACGGCGAAGAACGGCTGCAGTGTGGCGGCGAAGGGCCGCTGCGGCCAGCGCGATAGCAGCGCGTAGGCGCTCACGGCCGGCCCGCCGACCCCGGCCATCGAGTTGGTAAGCCCCGCCGATATCCCCGCGACCGCCTTGGGCACGTTGCCGGCAACCACCACCGAGGAGCGCTGCATCACCAGCGAGAGGGTCAACGCCACAAGCACGACGGCGCCGACGGTCACCGCGAGCGGAGCGCTGGGAAGGGCTGCGGCGGCAATCGAACCGGCAACGGAACCGAACACGGCGGGGACCGTGAGCCAGCGGAACATGCTCCAGTCGATGTCCCGCCACACCCGGGGAACGATCAGCGCGGAGGAAACCACCCCGCAGATATTGATCAGCAGCACGCCCTCGTGCGGACCGAGGATCAGCACCAGGAAAGGGGACACGAGTAGCGCGAAACCCAGCCCCGCAATGCGCTGCGCAACGGCACCGACCAGAATGAGGCCGAGGACCAGCAGGAAAAGGGCAATCGTCACCCTAGATACAGTACGCCGAGGCAACCGTTAGGGTGGCAACATGAACCATGCAGCAACGGCCCTGCACACGGCAGACTGGCGTCGTCGGGTGTTCGCCCTGTACCAGGAGGTTCGGGACGCCGCAGCGGACGGATCGCCGGCGCTCGCCCACGCCCACTGGCGCACCGATCGGGACCGCCTGTTCGCCAGCCACCCGGCGTCGCCCCTCCCGGCCGAGGCACGCACACGGTTCACCGGCCTCTCGGTGGCGGCCTACAACGCCGATTACCGGTTCGAGGCGACGATCGACGACGACGGCGCCGGCCAGCTGATGGAGGTTCCCACCGGAACTGACGGCGTAGTTCCTTTCGAACGGCTGGGCAGCGTGGTGCTGGACGGCCTCGGATCGTTGGCACTTTGGCGATTGAAGTCCTACGGCGGCGGGCTTTTCCTGCCGCTCCGGGACGGCTCGTCCGGCGCCGGCGGAAGCTATGGCGGCGGGCGGTACCTGCTGGACACGGTCAAGGGAGCGCATCTCGGCGAGCGCGAGGGGCGCCTGATCGTTGACCTGAACTTCGCGTACAACCCCTCCTGCGCCTACGACGAAGCGTGGGCCTGCCCCCTGCCCGGCCCGGACAACCGGCTGGGCCCGGCACTTCCCGTCGGAGAGCAGTACACCGCGTATTAGAGGCACTGTTCACCCGGATGCAACCTCCTGCTCGCCGGTTGCACAGACGCCGCTGGCAGGATCTGTGGCGTGAGAGTCGCAGTGGTTGCCGAATCTTTCCTTCCGCACATGAACGGGGTGACACACTCCCTGTTGAAGGTGCTGGAGCACCTGAGCAGCCGGGGCGACTGTTTCGAAGATGTATTGGTGATCGCGCCGTCGTCGTCGTGGTTGGACGAGAAGTCCCCTGCGACGGTCGAGGGCTACCCGGTTGTTCCGCTGCCTTCGTTCCCGCTGAAGGGCTACCCGACCGTGCGGCTGGCGGCAGGCACGGTTGCGAGGGTCCGACGGACCCTCGCGGACTTCGCTCCCGATGTCGTCCATATCGCTTCCCCTTTTGTGCTCGGGTGGCGGGCGGTGCAGGCCGCGAATCAGTTGGGACTGACGACCGTGTCCGTCTACCAGACGGAGATACCCGCCTACGCCGCCCGCTATGGCGTGCCCTGGCTTGAGAACGTGCTGTGGCAGCGGGTGGAGAACATCCACGCCCGTTCCACACTGACGCTGGCGCCGTCGTCGTTCGCCCTGAATCAACTAGGAAGCCGTGGCATTCCCCGGTTGCGGCTGTGGCGCCGAGGGGTGGACACCGCCCGTTTCACTCCGGCGAAGCGGGACGGGCAGTGGCGGCGTTCGGTGGCGCCGCCGGGGTCGCGGATCATCGGATACGTGGGCCGGCTGGCTGCCGAAAAGCAGGTGGAGGACCTCGCCGGGTTGGACGCCATCCCGGGTACGCGGCTGGTGATCGTCGGGTCCGGACCGGCCAAGGATTCGCTGAGGCGGAAGCTGCCCGGAGCCGTTTTTGCCGGCTTCCAGACCGGGAATGAGCTGGCGCGCATCATGGCCTCGTTCGACGTCTTTGTGCACCCGGGCGAATCGGAGACGTTCTGCCAGACCATTCAGGAAGCCATGGCTTCCGGAGTCCCCGTGGTGGCGGTCGGACGCGGTGGTCCGCTGGACCTGGTCGATTCCTCGCGGACCGGCTGGCTGTATGAACCGGGAAAGCTGGATCAGTTACACGCCGGAGTCATGGACCTGCTGGGTGATGACACCAAACGCCGGGCCTTTGGCAGGGCGGCGTATTCCGCGGTTCAGGGACGCACCTGGCCAGTGCTGTGCGAGCAGCTGGTGTCCTACTACGCCGAAGCAGTCGACCTGCACAGCAGGACGCATTCTGGACGCTACCGCGCTGTGCGATAGGAAGCAGGCTTAGGACATGTGGCACACTGGCCGCATGCAGACCTTCCTGCCCTATCCCGACTTCGCGGCAAGCGCGGCCGTGCTGGACCAGGCACGGCTCGGAAAACAACGGGTCGAGACCCTGCAGATCCTCCGGGCCCTCGTGCTGCCCGATTACGGCTGGCGACGCCACCCCGCCACCCGCATGTGGATGGGTTACGTCCCAGCCCTCGCGGTGTACGGATTGGCGATGGTCCGGGAGTGGGTCTCGCGCGGACACGCGGACAGCACAGCTGCCTTGATCAGCGAGTTCGCACCGGATTCCGCTACGGCGTTCAACGCCGGCGCCGGGCCGGAACCGGCGATGCCGCCCTGGCTCGGCCAGACGGAGGTGCACCTGAGCCACCAATCCAACCTGATACAGAAGGCGCCGGACTTCTACCGGGACCGGTTCCCCGGCATCCCCGAGAACCTGCCCTACAGCTGGCCGGAGCCCGAGCTCGAGCTGATTCCGGTTGAGCCCGTCGGTTCGCGCCTGTGGATCTGGCACGGCCCGGTGGACTCTTCCGACGGCGACGCGCTGCACCTGGCGAACCATCCCCCGGCCGGTAGGGCAGCGCCCAAGTGGTCGCGACAGTACACGGCATTCACGGAACTTGCACGCGTTGGAGACGCTGCCGCCGTCGTCGTTGATGGTGGCGCCCGGCTGCAGACGGGCACGCTGGGTGCGCTTTCAACGGACGACGACGGCGCCCAGGCGGCGCGGCGGCGCATCAACTTCTCGGGCTGGCTGCGGCGCACGGATTTTGCGTATCCGGCGCTACTGCAGGATCCGCGGCGGTTCTATGCCGTCGAGGCGCCTGCTGACATCAGACCTTGAGCCTGAACGTGTCCACAGGAATCTTCTCCACCAGGTCCTGAACGATCCGGTGTGCGTCCTCTTCGCTGAGCTGATGGGTGGCCACCAGACCCGCAAGGTAGCCCGCGTCCAGGCGGCGGGACATATCGTGGCGGGCGGGGATTGAGCAGAACGCACGGGTGTCGTCAATAAACCCGGACGTCTTGTAAAATCCGGCACTGTCAGTGGCTGCCCCCCGGAAGCGGTGAATGGCTGCGGGGGTATCAATGAACCACCAGGGCGCACCGACATAGACCGACGGATAGAAACCAGCCAAGGGCGCAATCTCCCGTGAAAAGGCAGTCTCGTCCACGGTGAAGAGGACCAACCGGAACGAAGGGTTGGTACCAAAATCGTTCAGGACCCGCTGAAGTGGCAGCGTGAAGGCGGTGGTGTCCGGCAGATCGTGGCCGGTGTCCGGACCATACTGATCCAGTGTGGGCTTATGGTGGTTGCGGATAACTCCGGGATGTAGCTGCATGACCAGTCCATCCTCCTGCGACATCCGAGCAAACTGGTAGAGCATGTTGCGGCGGTAGGCCACCGCCTGATCGGGAGTAATGGTCCCTGCCATCCCCGCCGCATGGAGCCTTTCCGCCTCAACGTCCTCCAACGGCAACGCCCATGCATCAGGGACACCGGTGTCCGTTGAAGTGCAACCATGCTGCTTGAAAAAGGCCCGCCGGTTGCGGAGTGCTGACAGCAATCCGGCATACGTACCCGTATCGGTGTTACTTGCTTCAGCGAGCTCCTCCAGCTTCGGCAACCACGAGCTGTGGTCGGGCGTCATATATGCGTCAGCGCGGAATGTGGGGATCACCCGGCCCGCGAACGAAGGATCGTCCGCGAGTGCTGCGTGTGCGGTGAGATCGTCGGAAGGGTCATCCGTCGTCGCAAGGAGCCTGAGGTTGAACCGTTCGAGGAGGGAACGCGGTCTGAATCTCTCGGTCAACAAGGCGTCGCTGATCTGGTCATAGATGCTGTCCGCGGTCTGGGCTGACGGCTGTTCCGTTATCCCGAACAGTTCCGCAAACTCGCTTTCAAACCAATAGTGCACCGGCGTGCCAAAGAAAACGTGCCAGTGTGCGCAGAAGGCACGGAATACCGCCCTTCCGTCTGCTGCGGATGCCTTTCCCTTGCGTGTGACACCGAGGTCATCAAGCGGTATCCCGGAAGCGTGCAGCAGTCGAACCACGTAGTGATCGGGCGTGATCAGCAGCTCGGAGGGACCACCGAAGTAATCGTTTCGAAGCAGAAGTTCTGCGTCGACGTGGCCGTGGGGCGAGTAGATCGGCGCTTCAGCCACTGACTTGTAGAGGGACCGGGCAAGGGCACGGACCGCTGGATCGGCTGGCAGAAGACGGTCGGGATGAGGTGCTAGCGACGGCATGGATGAGTCCTTAAGGTGCACTTGGCTCATAGAGCTTTAATGGTCGTATTGCTGGAACTGAGGGCGCCGGCATGCGGCCTCAAGACGCCCGGCGGGTCAGACACCGAATCGGCAATGAACAAGCAGACGAGCTGGTGAACAGTAGCCGAATTGGGATCGGCGGCAATTGAGAATCGCACTCCGCAATTGTGATTCCCCCCACTCAGTCTGTCAACCGGTTGCCGCTCGGTTGCCAGACCTCAGCGGGGTGGAATGCGAACCTTGCCGGTCGAGCCGCGAATTAAGAGTTCGGTGGCCAAATCACCGATATCGCCGGCTCCCTCCGTGGCACCGACCGCACGCAAAACCAGCTCAATGGCCGAAGCCCCCATCTCGGCAAGTGGTGAGCTGATAGTCGTCAGAGGCGGAGTAG
The DNA here is from genome assembly GCF_011927905.1 of Arthrobacter pigmenti. Classification (NCBI taxonomy): domain Bacteria; kingdom Bacillati; phylum Actinomycetota; class Actinomycetes; order Micrococcales; family Micrococcaceae; genus Arthrobacter; species Arthrobacter pigmenti. The sequence continues at coordinate 761,997 of NZ_JAATJL010000001.1, read as the reverse complement.
TAAAGTCCGAGCCGAAAATGTTGTCGAACCCGATGATGCTGATGTCATCAGGCACGTCTTTTCCGCCTCCGACCATTTCCTGCATCAACCCGATCGCCACCAGGTCGTTGTATGCGATAACGGCCGTCGCCCCGCTTTCCAAGACCTTCATTGCGGCCTTTCGCCCACCCTCCACGGTGGGAGCGGAACCTCCGATTGGGACGGCAGAAATATTGCTCCAGTTGCACCGATCGTTAATGATTTCCCAGCGCCGCCGAGACATCCACGACCGCTCCGGGCCGGCAACATAAGCGACCGACTTATGGGCCAACATAAACAGATGACGGACGGCTTGGGATATCCCGGTTTCTATATCAGCCATCACGCTCGGCACATCGGCTACCTCACGGTTGATTACCACCACCGGCTTGGACTGGGAGAGTTGACGAATTTGATCATCGCTCAAGCGTGATGTGGCTAGCACCACGCCGTCCGCTACCGCCAGCAGCCGCTGAGCAGCCAACAACTCGGTCTCCGGCGATTCGGCGGACTCGGCCAGCACCAAGGTGTAGTCGCGGGTTGCAGCCGCCCGTTCGGCGCCGCGTGCGATATCAAAAAACACCGGATTAGTGATGTCAGCAACCAGCAATCCTATGGTCTTCGTCCTGCCGGTCGGAAGCGCCCTCGCAACCGGATTCACCCGATAATTCAGGGCCTTCACTGCATCCTGGACCTTTTTGTCGGTCTTGGCGCTGATGCGGCCGGGTTGACTCAAGGCACGAGAGACAGTCGACGCGTTAACCCCAGCCAGCTTGGCGACGTCGTAAATAGTCGCGGCCTGCCGACCCTCCCGGCCCACGGCGGACGGGCCGCCCGGTACCGGTGAATTGGATTCAGTTCTCACAGCTTTCCTTTGCAGGTAGAGCGTCCGTCGGCTGGAGCCGTTTCAACGCGATCGAGGCTATCGGTTGCCATCCAGCTTAGCGACACTCATGCTCAGCATTGGCCCTCAAGGGGAACGCAGTCTGGTGAGTGAAGAAAATCTTCGAACACTAATGTTTGACAACCGGTTGCACAGGTGTAATCCTAATCACACCAACGACGTCAGCAAGTCCGCGGCTATGCCGCACTGACAAAAGGAGCTGTAATGAGGTCACGTCTTGCACCTGGGCACCCAGGCATGGGGATAGCAATTAGCTCTGTTGCCGTTGCCGTCGTGCTCGCCGGATGCGCACCATCCACCGGGCAGGAGGGGGGCGGCGGCGAGGTCATCGAGTACAGGGTGGCGACAATCGAAGGTGTCGGTACGCCCATGAATGACGCATTCGAGAGGTTCATCGACGAGGTGGAAGAGTGCTCGAATGGCCGCCTGGTGGGCAGCAACTTTCCGGCCGGGCAACTCGGCGGATTCATCGATCTGATCGACGGCAACCGTCAGGGCACCTATGAGATCACCAGCGGCGGCTTTGATGTGGAGGGTCCGGGCGCTCCCATCGTTTCGGCATTGTCCCTTGGTTACGTGTTCGAGGACGAAGAACACGTCGAGCGGGTAATTGAAGAAATGCAGGACGAGATGTCCGAGCTGCTGGAAGAGTCTACTGGTGTCACCATCCTTGGCATGGGTGAAGATGGATGGCGCTGGACATTCGCCAGCCGGCCAGTAGAGAACATCGATGACCTCGAAGGGTTGAAGATCCGGGTCCCCGAGGCGGAGATTCCGCTCGGACTCTGGAACGCCCTGGGAGCCAACGCCACTCCGGTTCCGTTCACGGAGATTTATAACGCACTGGAGACGGGCGTCATCGAGGCTGGCGAAGGCGCGGTCGCCCAGATCGAGGCCAACGCCTTCTGGGAGCCGGCCCCCCATCTGACCAATACAAAGCACTGGTTCAATATCAAGCCAATTCGCGCCAACGCAGACTGGTTCAACAGCTTGGACGAAGAACTGCAAAATTGCTTGACCGAGGTTGGGGAACGGGTCTTCGCTGAAGCGCGCCAAATGAGCCGGGAGCAAGAACAGGCGACGCTTGAGGAGCTGGAGGCCCAGGGCGCCACCGTCATCCCGGAACCGACGGATCTGGACGAATGGGAAGCCCGCGCACAAACCTACAACGAGGAGTACTTCGCAAAGTACCCCGGGTCAAAAGAGTTCATCGAGCAGGTCAAGTCGCTTGCAACCAGCGACTGACTCGGTATTAACCAGGAGAGGTAAAGATGACAACTAACGCCATGAAGGGTGCGGAAGCCGACCTGGCACCGACGAAGTCAGGCGTGGAACTGCGGGAAACGGTTGTTGATCCGAGCGAACAGCTTCCGGCAGCTGAGACACCAGCACGCGGCTGGTTACGTCAGTTCGATCTGGGCCTCGACTCGATTGGTGCCTCACTGCTGATAATCATGGTGGGAGTCACGGCTCTACAGATCGTGATGCGTTACGTCTTCAATGCGGCCCTGCCGTGGCCGGAAGAAGCCGCGCGCTGGGCCTTCCTCTGGCTGGTCATGCTGAGTGCAGCGACTGCCACCCGCCATGGAAGTCACATCCGCATGACCACGCTGGTGCACTGGTTGCCCCGTTCTACCTGGCGGTACACAGACCTGCTCGGCATAGGGCTCTCGGCCGCTTCCCTAACCCTCATCGGGTACTTGGGCGTCAATTTGATGCGGGAAACCACCGCGGTGGCAATCAATCTAGGCATCTCGTACAGCTGGCTGTACCTGGCGCTACCTGTCGGGGCCACCCTTTCCCTGTTAGCCCTACTGCGCGCCCACGTCAGAGATACCTTCAGAGGCTCGGTCTTCCTGGCAGTGGCAGGGGGCGTCCTCTTCGCCTCCCTGGTGGCGTTCTTCGTCAGTGAGAGCATCCTGGTGATCTTCGACACCACAGCCATCGCCGTCACTGCCTGCCTGGTGTTGCTGCTGCTTGGTGCCCCGGTCGCCCATGCTCTCTTGCTTGGCAGCGCCATCGCCTACGAAGCCGGCAGGTTGCCCGAGATTGTGATTGCCAACAATTTTGCCAGTTCTGTCAGTACAAACTTCGTGATGTTGGCTATACCGTTCTTCATTCTCATGGGTGCGTTGATGAACGCCAGCGGCATCACCGCTGCGCTTATCCGCGTCGCAGTTGCTTTCGTTGGGCACTGGCGGGGCGGGCTGGGACAGGTCAATATCCTGACGTCCGCAATGCTTGGCGGTCTTTCCGGCTCCAGTTCTGCCGATACCGCCATTGTCGGCAAGACACTCGTCGGTCCGATGGAAAAGACCGGCTACAGCCGCGAGTATGCAAGCGCCATTACGGCGAGCGCGGCCATCACAGCGACCTTGATTCCGCCGTCCATTTCTTTCCTGATCTATGCTTCTCTGGCCGGCGTGTCTGTTGGGGCGCTGTTTATGGCTGGCATTGTTCCGGGTTTACTGTTCGCGGCAACGCTCATGGTGGCCGTGTGGTGGCTCAGCGGGCGGGGCAAAAATAAGGTGGACTCAGTTGACAAGGCGCCTTCCCGGGAAAGGCTCACATCCCTGCTCTACGCTACCCCCGCGTTTGCGTTGCCTCTCGGAATCCTGATGATGCTCCGAGCCGGCGTCGTGACAGCAACAGAGGCCGGCGCGGCGGCATGTATCCTGGCCCTGCTCCTCGGTTTTCTAGTTTTTCGCAAGCTCCGAGCCTCAGGCGCCTGGGAATCTGTGCGGGAAAGTGCCCATGATACCGGCGTCATTCTGTTCTTGTTGGCAGCCTCAGGCCCACTAGCGTGGATTCTCATTGCCGAAGAGGTACCGGCAAACCTGGCAGAGGCGCTGACCGATATTGAGAACCAGACTCTGCTAATGCTGGGCATCGTGCTATTCCTTCTCATGCTCGGGTTGATTCTGGAACCGCCCCCGGCGATGGTGCTGATCGTGCCGGTGCTCGCACCATTGGCAGCCGCTGCCGGCATCGACCTGATTCACTTGGGTGTGGTCCTGGTGCTGGCAATTATGATCGGACAGCTGACGCCCCCGGTGGGCGGCCTTGTGTATATCGCCGCCACCGTCACCAAATCGAAGGTGGGCCGGGTGTTTTGGGAGATCAGGTGGCTATACGTCCCAATGGGCGTTGTCCTGCTATTGCTAACGCTTTTCCCCGCCCTCTCGCTCTGGCTGCCCCAGGCGCTGGGTTTCCAGTAATCCTCGGCGACTCCCTACCGCCTATCCATTATTTATTCTGAGGAGGATTTCATGCGGCTTGATCCCCCGCCGACGACCCCCGAATCCGAGCATCGCCGGCGCATTGGTGCCGTTCAGGAAGCCATGAAGCGCGAAGGCTTCAAGCTGCTGATCGCTTATGCAGACTGCTGGCGCACCGCTAACGTCCGCTATTTCACCGACTTCCGACCGGTCGATGGCGTTCATACCATCGCCCAAGCCGTCATCGCGCTTCCCGCCGAGTCAGACCCGACGCTCTTTACTGGTGACGGCTGCCTCGACTATGCCGCCAGCGAGACAGCATTCGATGTCGCCGAGCTGGAGCATCTACCCCTCTACCTGCGCCGCCATCTCAACGCAGATGGCCGGGTTGCGCTGGCCGGGGAGGAACAGATTCCTGTGGGGTTGCACCGCACCATCGCTGAGGCCATTGCTCCTGCGCCCCTTGTCGCCTCCAACTTGCTCGCGAAAATCAAGGCCGTAAAGAGCCCTTGGGAGCTGGAGCAGCTGCGCCATGCGGCGGTGCTGACGGATCTGGGCATGGAAGCGGTGCAGCAAGCGGTGTCGACGGCAGGCCAAGTCACCGAGCGGCAACTCGCCAGAGCGGCTGACGTGGCGATGATCAACGCTGGTGCCGACACACCGGCCTACCTGTCCATGGTGCAGGCCGGCCCTCGGTCCGCCTTCAGCCTAGCCTTGCCCACCAACCGCGTGCTGGAGCGGGGCGATCTCGTCCTGACCGACATCGGGGCTCGCTACGGCAATTACGTGGCCGACGGTGGGCGAGGATTCGTATACGGTCCGCCCTCCGGCCAGGCACGCGAGATAATCGACGCCGCTGCCGACGCCGTCGAAGCCGGCTTGGCGGCTGCTCGACCAGGTATCTCCGCTGCCGATCTCAATGGAGCGATCCAGGCCGTTCTGATTGAGCGAGGATACGCCGAGTTTTCCGGTGAGGCGCGAGGCCGCGGCACCGGCCATGGAACCGGAATGGACCCCGAAGAGGAGCTTCCGTGGATCGGGCCGACGGACCATACCGTCATCGAACAGGGCAGCGTGTTCACGCTCAAGGCCACCATCAATCACCCGCAGGTGGGTGGGCTGCGAACCGAGCGCATCGTCCACCTAGGCGCAACAGGACTGGAGTTGCTGGACACCTTCCCGATGCGCAACTTTTGGTAGTCCGCAGTCGCACAGCTGATCTTAGGCGTCGCGCCTGTGTGCGGCTTTGTGTCTGATTTGCAGCGTTACCTTGCTGTTGGTCTTACCTCGGGAGGAGTTAAGTGATGACTGGAACGAACAGACCGCCCATAAGGATGGTGCACCTTGGCCTGGGGGCGTTCCATCGGGCGCATCAAGCTTGGTATACGCATCAGGCCAACGAACTCTCGGGGAGTCGTCCCTGGGGAATTGCCGCTTTTACCGGCCGCAGCCCGCGGGCCGCCGAATCCCTCACCGAACAGGACGGACTGTATACCCTGCTCATCCGTGACCGGAACGAGGACCGCGCGCAGGTCATCTCCTCCATCGTTGAAGCGGTGGACGGCAACAACGGCGCCCGCTGGCGCGAGCTGCTGGCTACTCCCGACACAGCGGTTCTCACTGTGACCGTCACGGAGGCCGGGTATCACCATCACGGCACCAAGGGCCTGGACTACGGAAACGCGGAGGTCGACGGCGATATTCGTCTCCTGCGCTCGTCGAAACCCGCAACCCGGGCAGCCCGTTCAGCACCAGGGCGGATAGTGGATGGGCTACGGGCGCGCCGGGACGCAGGCGCCGGCCCACTTGCATTGGTCAGCTGTGACAACCTGAATCACAACGGGGATGTCACCCGCACGGTGGTCCTGCAGATGGCCACGTCCGTAGACGAAAACCTTGCGCACTGGATTGATGCCAATGTTTCCTTCGTTTCCACCATGGTGGACCGCATCACCCCCGCCACAACGGCTGCCGATTGTGAAACCGCTTCCCGCCTCACTGGCTTCCCGGACCGTGCACCCGTGGTTACCGAGCCATTCGCGGAATGGATCCTGGCCGGCGAATTTCCGGCGGGACGACCTGCATGGGAACTGGCTGGAGCCCGCTTTGTGGACGACATTAGACCGTTCGAGGAGCGGAAATTGTGGCTGCTCAACGCCGGGCACTCCCTGCTTGCCTATACGGGAATGATTCGCGGGTACCAGACGATCGCAGACACAATGAAGGATCCTGAATGTGTAGAACTGCTGGAGGAGCTGTGGTCCGATGCCCGCCCGGTACTTCCCTTCTCCGCAGCGGAAATCGACGCGGGGCTGCAAGACCTGCGCACGAGGTTCCAGAATCCGAGAATCGAGCATCAACTCACGCAAATAGCTGCGGACGGCAGCATCAAGTTGCGGATGCGCTCGATTCCCGTCATTCGTAGACGCCTTGCCCAGGGACTGGATCCTGGTCGCGGCCAGGCGGCGCTCATCGCAGCCTGGCTCCGGTGCCTTCGCAGTCCCCATATTGACTTCCACGACCGGGGAGCGGACTCCCTGGTCGGTCGACGCGACGATGGTCCAGCACATTCATCGGTTGACGAACGCAGTGCGCTCGCCCTTTTGGATTCCGAACTGGCCAAGTCCCCGGAACTGGTTGCCGCCGTCGTCCTCGCAGCAGAGCGCCTCGGCGCTGCAACAGCATCAACCTCATTCTGAAAGGACCCCCGTGAAAATCACCTCCGCAGAGGTCATCGTCACCAGCCCGAGCAGGAACTTCGTCACGCTCAAGATCACTACGGATGAGGGCATCACCGGACTGGGTGACGCCACCCTCAACGGCCGCGAGCTGGCCGTCGCCACGTACCTCAAGGAGCACGTCACCCAGCTCCTGATCAACCGGGACCCGCACCGTATCGAAGACACCTGGCAGTTCCTCTACCGCAGCGCGTACTGGCGCCGCGGCCCCGTGACCATGGCCGCCATTGCCGCCGTCGACATGGCTCTGTGGGACATCAAGGGCAAGGCCGCCGGGATGCCTGTGTACCAGCTGCTCGGAGGTGCATCGCGGACGGCGCTGCGCACCTATGGCCACGCATCCGGCCGCGACCTGCCCGAGCTGTTTGACTCCATCCGCCACCACCTCGAAGAGGGTTACAAGTCCATCCGCGTGCAGACGTCGGTACCCGGCATCAAAGCCCTCTACGGCGTGGCCGCTCAGGCGCAGGCCACCGGCGAGCGCTACGACTTCGAGCCTGCGGGCCGCGGCGCCCAGCCCACCGAGGAGGACTGGGACACCCGGGCGTACCTGCGTCACATCCCCACGGTCTTCGAGGCCGTCCGGAACGAGTTCGGGCCCGAACTGCCGCTACTGCACGACGGGCACCACCGGATGACACCGATCCAGGCTGCGAAGCTCGGCAAGTCACTTGAGCCGTACGACCTGTTCTGGCTCGAGGACGTCACTCCTGCCGAGAACCAGGACTCCTTCCGGCTGATCCGCCAGCACACCACCACTCCCCTGGCCGTCGGTGAAATTTTCAACACCGTCTTCGATTTCCAGACGCTCATCAAGGAACAGCTCATCGACTACGTGCGTGCCGCGTCGACGCATTTCGGCGGTATCTCGCCGCTGAAGAAGGTCATGGATTACGCGGCGCAGTATCAGATCAAGTCAGGCTTCCACGGGCCCACGGACGTCTCCCCTGTCGGCCTTGCGGCGCAGACCCACGTTGGTTTGGCGATCCACAACTTCGGCATCCAAGAGTACATGGAACACAGCGAGAAGACGAACACCGTCTTCGAGCAGTCCATGACTTTCACGGATGGCTTCCTGCATCCGGGGGACAAGCCCGGTCTCGGCGTCGAGCTGAACGAGGAGGCAGCGGCGTCGTTTCCGTATCAGCAGGCGTACCTGCCCTACAACCGTCTGTCCGACGGCACGGTGCACGACTGGTAGCAAATGGAGCAGTCCGGACATCGTTTCAAGCAAGCCCGAGTCCGGCGGCGGACCCACCTGGCCCGCTCGCAGCTCCTAGAGCCCGATCAGCTCGAACCCGACGCTCGGACCGCCCTCGCCGCGCCCTGTCGCCCAGCGCACCTGCTCGGTAGCCTGCTCCTCTACGGGCCGGCTGTCCAGCGCGCGAAGGTACTGCTCGTGGGCGGCGAGGGACAGAATCGCTTTCTCGACGCTCTCCTCGCTGACCGGCATGGCGTGCGTGGGACTCATGCTCATGATCGCCGTCCACTTGACCTTGTGGGGTGGGCCGTCAAGGTCAGGGAAGATCCACTCATTCGCCGCGTCCGCCACCGCATTGAGAACCGATCGCCCCAGCGCCCGGTGATCCTCGGAATTCCAGGTGCCGGGCCCCCAGGAGTCGCCGTGGTTCAGGGTGACGACGCCGTCGGGCTGGTGCCGTCGGATGACTTCCGCCAGATCGCGGCGGAGCTGCAGCGACTCCATGATCCGGCCGTCCGGATAGTCCATGAATTCCAGGACCTCGGCTCCCACCCGGTCGCAGGCGGCGCGCTGCTCAATCTCGCGGGCCGGGCCGCTCTCGCTGGGCGGCATTCCGGCGATTCCGGCTTCGCCCCGGGTGGCAAGGACGTAGCGCACCTCCTTGCCCTGCGCGATCCATTCGGCGACGGCGGCGGACGTGCCGTACTCGGCGTCGTCGGGGTGAGCCATCAGGACCAGCGCCCGCTGCCAGTCCATGGGGAAGGTCTCCATGGCTACAGCGCGCCGCCGGCGGTGGGCGGCATATTCGGGTCATTACCGGCGTCGCCCACGATCTCCCGGGCGAGGAAGTTCTCGACGTCGAACAGGTTGTCCGCGCGCTGCACGATGGCCAGCAGCGTGGACATCGATGCCACTTCCTCGACCTGCTCCTTGAGGAACCACAGCATGAACTGCTCACCGAGCGCATCATTCTCCGAGCGTGCCTGGGCAAACAGCGCCTCGATATCCCGGGTTACCTGCTTCTCCTGCGAGAGCGCGAGCGCTACTGGATCCTCCACCGAAGAGAAGGTGTTCCGCACTTCCTCGACGCCGGGGATCTGTACCTCATGACCGCGGTCCAGCATGTATTGCACCAACATCAGCCCATGGTTCCGCTCCTCGAGGGACTGCCGATAGAAGTGAGCGGCAAGCCGGGGAAGGTCCTGTCCGTCGAACCACACCGCGATGGCAAGGTACTGCTGGGATGCGGCGAATTCGTTGCCGACCTGCTTGCTCAGCAGGGTGGTGAAGGTGTGCCTGGCCATGGTGCCCTTTCGTTGTAGAGCCTCCGCGATAGCATGCGGGGGCTTCTCCTAGGCAGGCTTATCATTGGAGCAGCACCCGCGCAAGCTCTCAGCCTGCGGTGCCGACCCCGCTGAACTTTCCCCGATGGAGGATCCCATTACAGATACCGCCGCCCAGCATGATGTGTACTTCGGCGCGCCCGAAGTGGAGAACGACGTCGAACTCCTCGAATCCGCCTCCACCGCCGCCGTTGAACGACTGAACGACCGCGACGACATCACTACAGTCAAGCGCCGGTTCGCCCTCATCAACACCGATACAACGCCGCATCAGGCGATGGTGGAGGATCTGCTGTTCATTCGGGAAGCGCTGGAGCGCGCCGAAATCGAGTACCTGCTGGTGCGCGGCAATGACGAACGTCCCGTAGTCGCCGTCGATCTGAAATACCGCGAGCAACTAAGGGTTGCCCTCGTGGAGGCCTGCCGGAACGAGCCCTTCTACTCCCGCACCGTGGACACGAAGCGGCGCACCACCCTCCTTGTCGCTGACGGCTCCCTTTCGCCCAGTGACAAAGCCCGTATCTTCCGGTTGTTCCGGCCGCGCATCGAGCCGATCGGCGGCCTGACCTTCGGCCCCTCAGCGGGCGTGCAGATAGAGCTGTGGTCCCTCGACGGGAACCACATTGTGCTGCCGATGGAAAACTCCCTGACCCGGCGCACCTTGCCGTCCAACGAAGTGGTGCGCGGCTCGGTCACCCGCCACGGCCTGGTTTGGCCCACCATCGACAACATGTTCGCGGACCACGCCACGGACATCGACTTCGAGATTGATCTCGTCTTCTCCTGGGTGGACGGCAGCTCACCGGAGTACCTGGCCGCACGCGCCGCCCGCATGAAGGACGCCGTCGTAGGCGAGGGCGATGACCATGAGGCACGCTACCGGCAGATCGACGAGCTGAAGTATGCGCTGCGCTCGGTATACATGTTTGCGCCGTGGGTCCGCCGAATTTTCATCGCAACGGACTCGGACCGCCCGGAGTGGCTCGTGGATCATCCCTCGGTGACGCTGGTCCGATCAGAGGAGCATTTCAAGGACCCGTCCGTACTGCCCACGCACAATTCGCAGGCCGTGGAAGCCCAGCTCCACCACATTCCGGGCCTCTCGGAATACTTCCTCTACTCCAATGACGACATGTTCTTCGGCCGTCCTGTTGGGCCGGACATGTTCTACTCCCCCGGCGGGATCACCAAGTTCATCCAGGCAGACACCCGAATCGGGCTGGGCGAGAACGACGCCGAACGCAGCGGCTTCGAAAACGCTGCCCGGGTGAACCGGCGCCTGCTGCATGAGCGTTTTGGCCGCATCACCACCCGCCACCTCGAGCACACGGCGGCTCCGCTGCGCAAGAGCGTGCTGTTCGAGATGGAAGAGGAGTTCGCTGAGGAGTTCGCCTCGACGGCCGCCTCCACCTTCCGTGCGAAGGACAACATCTCCGTCACCAATTCGCTGTACCACTACTACGCGCTGCTGACCGGCCGTGCCGTGACGCAGGAATCGGCGAAGGTCAAGTACATCGACACCACCATGCGCTCCGGCCTGCGTAGATTGCACAAGCTGCTGGACAAGCGGAACGCAGACCTGTTTTGCCTCAACGACGGCAGCTTCCCCGAAGTCCCCGCCGAGGAGCGGGCAAAAGCCGTCACGGATTTCCTGGAGAAGTACTTCCCTGTGAAGGCGCCCTGGGAGAAGTAGGTCAGACGCCCGTCAGCTCGCGTGCAGGCGCCGCGTCCTCGATCCGCACACCGGCGGCTTCGAGGCGGCGGCGCGTCTCTTCACGCGGCACGGTCTCTCCGACTGCCTTGTGGGTGCCGATGGGTACCACCGAATTGACCACGGTGTCCTCATACACGTGGACCAGGTTGTAAGCCTGCGCGCCGTCGCGGCCGCGGGTGCCGCCGTCGTCGTACGCCAGGTCCTGCGTGTAGCAGGTGGCCGAGGCAACCGACACGGGGATGCCCGCGAAAAGCGCGCTGGTTGAGTAGTGCAGGTGACCCGCCAGAATGGCGCGGACATCAGTACCGCGTACGACGTCGGCGAGCCGGCTTTGGTCGCGCAGCTCCACCAGGACCGACAGATCCTGGATGCAGGGCACCGGCGGGTGGTGCAGGGCGAGGATGGTTCCGGCCGGCGCAGGCGTGAGCAGTTCATTGGCCAGCCAGACGAGTTGCTCGTGGCTGATCTCGCCGTGGTGGTGCCCGGGAACCGTGGAATCCAGCGTGATGATGCGCAGGCCGTTGACCAGGTAGCTGCGGTCCACCGGTGCTGAGTCTGCCGGCTGGCCGAGGAGCTCCGTGCGGAAGGTTGCGCGGTCATCGTGGTTGCCCATCGCCCAGATCACCTCCGCGCCCAGCTTGTGGGCTGCCGGCTCCACGATCGCGCGGAGCTTCGCGTATGCCTGAGCCTCGCCCTTATCCGCGAGATCGCCGGTGAATACAAGCGCCTCGGGCCTGCAACCGGAGGCTTCCAGTTCGGTGAAGATCTGCCGGAGCCGGGCCTCGCTGTCCACAACCCCATAGAGTGGTTCAGCCCCGCCCACCAGGTGGGTGTCGCTCATGTGCAGGATGAAATGCTGCGGCCGCGGATGCTCGGCCGTCCGGAAGTTCATGATCGCCTTCTCGATAGCTCGAATAGCTTTCACTTCATTTAACCTTCATCAAAGCAGAGAGATTCCTGCCAAGAGATGAACATCACACGGCGAGTCTGTTAATACTTCGCCTGTTCAATCATGCGCAGCCCACCATGAGACGGCGGGGAGTCAGCCATGAGAACATCCTCATGAACAACCGATCTGCATGGCGAAGGCAAGCATCGCTTCCCGCGCCAGTTGGACCGTGACCAGAGAGTTCCCCGCCACAATGTGCAGCCCATAGGCGTCTTCAAGTGCCACCAGGTTCATGGCCGCCTGGGGCACGTCGATCGTGACCGCGAACTCCCCCGTTGCATTGCCACCCTCGAAGATCCGTTGATACGTGGAGCACTGACGCAGGTACATCTTCTGGACCAGCGAATCGTGCAGTTCGGAGGTGCCTGCCATGAAGTCGAACTCATACAGCAACCGCATCAGCGCATCATCCGGCCCGCTGGGCAGGCCTGCGTCTATTGCGACGCGCAGCTTACCCGCCGCGGTTTCCTGCTGCGAGATCAACTCGTCGCGGCGGTCGCAGAAGCGCTCGGTTCCCGCCCGATGGGCTTCGACCAGCAACGCGTCAAGATCATCGAAATAGTAGAGCAGCGCCCCGCGCGTCAGCCCCGCCTTCTTCGCTACATCTGAGAGGGAAAGAGTCCGCAGGCCCTGGGCAGACGCGGCTTGCAGGGTTGCTTCGACGAGTTCTGTTCGACGCTGCTTCTGGGTGTTCGGCCTGGCCACTCCTTGACACTAGCCGATGTGAGCTGCCACACTCCAATGGTTATTTGACACAGGCGTCAAAAAACCTGTTCCCACGATTGGATGTCCATGAAGAAGCCTCCCAACGCCGTCGATACGCCGCCCGCAGCCGCAGGTCAGTCCTACACGCCCTCGTTGTCCCGCACACTGGGTGTCGGCGGCAATGTTCTCATCACGCTCTCGTCCATCTCCCCCGCCTCGAGCGTCTTCATCCTCGGCGGCGCGGCACTCACCGCCTTCGGCACCGGTGTCTTCTGGGGATTCCTGATCGCAGGGATCGTGAGCATCCTGATCGCGTTCTGCTACGCGGAGCTGGCCTCCGCCTATCCAGTCGCGGGAGGCGACTACTCGCTTGTCTCCCGCGCCCTCGGGCCGGCATTCGGCGTCGCGACCTTCCTCATCAGCCTGGTATCACTCCCGCTGATCATCGCCGTCTTCGCGCTGGGTGTAGCCGACTACCTTGGCGTCGCCATCGCCGGCCTGTCGTCGCAGCAGACGGCGCTCGTCGTCGTCGTAATCTGCACTGTTACGGCTTGCTTCAATATCCGGGCCAACGCCTGGCTCACCGGTGTGTTCCTTTTCATCGAAATGGCGGCGCTCGCGTTGCTGGCCGTGCTCGGGCTGATTCACATCGAGCGTCCCGTCACCACACTGTTTGATCCCCAGACCCTCGACCCGGCGACCGGAGGCCTTGCTCCCCTGGCCATCGCCGGCCTGATGATCGCTGTGACGCAGGGAATCTTCTCCTACAACGGGTACGGCGGTGCGGTCTACTTCGCCGAGGAGACGAAGAACCCCTCACGCGCTGTCGCGAAGGCGGTCCTCTGGAGTGCAGGCATCACCGTTGCCTCCGAACTGATTCCGCTGACGGCCATCCTGCTTGGAGCCTCCTCGCAGGAAGCGCTCTTCGGGTCCGAGCTTCCGGTCGAGGCCTTCCTTGCCGATCGCGCCGGCGATGCCGTGACCCTCTTTGTCCTGCTCGCCGTCGCCTTTGCGATTATCAACGCGATCATCGCCATCGCCCTGCAGGCCGGCCGGCTTCTCTACTCGGCCGCACGTGACCGCGCGCTGCCTGAACCGCTTGCAGCACGCCTGCGCTGGGTCAGCCCCAAGGGCCAGAGCCCCGTTATCGCGACCTCGGTGATGGGCCTCATTGCCTTCCTCGCATGCTTCGTGCCGCTGGACGTCCTGCTAACGGCCACCGGTTCCACGCTCTCCTTCAGCTACCTGTTCATTGCACTGGCTGCGGTCAATCACCGCCGCCGCGATCGCACACGCCCGGGCTACCGGATGCCCTGGTGGCCGTTACCGCCGCTGGTCTGCATCGCAGCGCTGGCACTGGTGTTCGTCATTTCCTTCCTCGACCCGGCGCAGTGGCTCAGTCTCGGCATTTCGGTGGGCTTCGTCGTCGCCGGTTTCACCTACTACTACCTCTACCTCAAGCCACGCAGCGGGACGCACCTGCTGCTTCTGGACGCCGTTTCCGAGGAGGACTCACGCTGATGCTGGACCTGTTGCTGCACAACGGAATTGTGCGGACTTTCGATACGCCCGGCTGGGCGCAGGCGGTCGGGATCGCCGACGGACGCATCAGCTGGATCGGGGATGACGCCGACGCACCTTCCGCGCGCCGGAAGTTGGATCTTCACGGACGCCTGCTCACGCCCGGCATCATCGACAGCCACAATCACCTGCTGCTCGGTTTCGATGCGGACGCCGTGAGCCTTGAGGGCGCGGACTCGCTGGCGGAGGTGCGCCGCCGGATCGCTGATCACGCGGAAGCCCGGCCCGACCTCGACTGGATCTGTGCAGAGAATGCCGTCTACTCGGTGGTTCCGGGCCGGCGGCCGAACGCCGATGACCTCCGCGGCCTCACTCAGCGGCCCGTGTTCATCACCACCTATGACCAGCATTCCGTCTGGCTGAACGACGCCGCCATCCGCCTTCTCGGCATTGACAGCGGGGCGAGGATCCACTGGGGAAACCCGGAGTACGACGACGGGCGCCCCACCGGGTGGGTCACCGACTTCTACACCAGTGCAATGACCTCCGCCGGGCTTCGAGGCCTGCAGAGCGACATCCCCCTGTACTCTCCGGACCGGCGGTACCGGCGCCTTGCCTCGAGCCTGGAGATGGCAGCGGCTTACGGAATCACCACGGTGGTGGAACCGCAGGTCCCATTGGCCGAACTGGACCTGATGTATCGGGCGCGTAAGGAAGGCCTTGTACATTCGAGGGTCATTACAGCCCTCTTCCACCCGGTGGATGCGGATGCTGCCTTCCGGCGGGATCTCCGCGAAGCCGTGGACAGCGCACCGGTTGACCCCATGCTTCGGCTCGGACCCGTAAAGCTGTACGCCGATGACGTGGTTGAACCGCACACGGCCGCCATGCTCGCCGACTACGCGAACCAACCGGGACACCGCGGGAAGCCCACTCTGCCGCCCAACGAGTTCACCGCGATGCTCACCGAGCTGGACCGGCTTGGCTTCCAGACCCACACGCATGCCACGGGCGACTGGGGCATCCGGCTTGCCCTTGACTCGATCGAGCACGCCCAGCGCGCCAACCGGACCACTGATCGCCGCCACGGGATCGTGCACGTCGAGTGCCTGCATCCGGATGACCTGCCACGTTTCGCAAGCCTGGGCGTGGTGCCGGCGATGCAACCGCGCCACTGTTCGCCGGACCTGGTGGCCGGGACGTGGATGGATAACGTCGGCGAGGAGCGGTGGGACCGGGCATGGCGCCTTAGGTCGCTCGCGGCGTCCGGTGCCCGGCTGGCGTTCTCGAGCGACTGGCAGGTGGGCGAAATGGATCCGTTGGTAGGCCTCTACAGTGCCATGACCAGGGCAGGGCTCGACGGCGGCTCGTCCTGGACACCTGATGAGCGCCTCGATCTGGACTCATCCCTGCGGGCCTACACCCGGGGCGGCGCCTGGGCCTGGCACGCGGAAGACACCCTCGGTGTCATCCGTGTCGGCGCCCACGCGGACCTCGTGGCGTGGTCCGCGAACCTGTACGCCCTTGAGCCGGGTGAGCTGCTCGCCGAGCGTGCGGACCTGACCCTGGTTGGCGGCGAAGTTGTACACGATGCGCTGCACGAGCTGACTGGCACGCCGCCGGTGTCAGCGGGGACGAGGCCGCACGCGCCGTCGTCGTCGTTGTCCACTTGTGGGCACGGCGCCCACCACTGACATCGGCCAGGCAGAACACGCCGCTTCACACCTTCCCGCGCGATTCCGTGCAGGTCTGCCGCCCAAGACCCGGCGAACAGCGGCGTGTCGTGAGTAACACGCCGGTTCAGCCCGTCATACCTGCACGGAATCATCGCCCTGAGCATTCAATAACGGCGTGTCCTGCTTGTGAGTCATCAACGGCGAGGGAAGGACGATGCGGGAATCATCTCCGATCGAGGCGTGCGACACCGATTTTCGAGTCCGCCATCCCGTAGAACACGAACAGTTGCCCGTCGATCTCCTCGATCGCCGTCGGGAAGACGACGTTGGGCACGATGCCCGATTTCTCGTCGTCCGTCTCCGGTGCCAGGAGCGGTTCGCTGCTGCGGGCGATGACCTTCGACGGATCATCGGCGTCGAGGATCATCGCGGCGGCCGTGTAGTGGACCTTCTGTTGGTGGTCGAACGCCGACTTCTCCAGCGCACCCGCTACCCCGTGATGAATGATCAGCCATCCCTCGTCAACCCGGATCGGTGCAGGGCCGCCGCCGATCTTCAGCTCCTCGAAATCAAACTCGCTCAAGGCAACGAGGCGGTGCTTGCCCATGTGCACGAGGTTGCGGAGGTCCCGCTGAACTTCCTCGACCGGGACGTAGGAGATCCAGATACCCGGGCGGTTGTCGGTGACGCCGGCCGGCAGGTGCTCACCCTCACCCTCACGGATCCAGCCGAGGTCCCACATGGGGCGGTGAAGCATGGCGTAGGAGGGGACGCCGTCGGGATCATTCACCGGTTCGGGGAAGAACACGGCGTCCTTGTTCGGGAACAGGTTGAGGTCCATCGAGAGGGAGGGCTCGTACTCGAAGAAGCAGGGTCCCAGACGGTCCCAGGTCCGCAGGTCCGCAGAATGGGCGAACGCCAGGCGCGGACCCAGCGGGCCATAGGCCACGTAGGTCATGAGGTGCTTGCCGAGCGAGGGCACCCACGTGGTGCGCGGATCCTCGGTGCCGGCGTTGTTCATGCCTCGTTCCCAGCCCTCGTCCGGCCCGAGCACAACGCCGAGGCGCTCGACGCCGGTGGGCACCCCGTTCTCGATGATCACCTTCGCGAGCCCCACGCGGGATACGTTGCCCTTGGCCACCAGGCGTGGAAGTAGGTACAGCTCGCCGTCGGGACCCCGGCCGCTGGCCGGGTTGAGCACGCCTTCGGCTTCGAAGTCATTGCCGTCCTCCGGTGTCATGATTACGCCGGCCCGGGTGAGCGTGTACGGCACGGTCGGCAGGAGAGTTTTCTGGGAAGTCATAGGAGATTAGCCCTTTGCGCTGGATCCGATATTGGTCGAGATGAATTGGCGTTGGAAGATTATGAACAGTCCGACGGCGGGAGCTGCGAGTACGCAGGCACCGGCAAGGATTGCCCCGAACGGGTTGGCGGCGGTTGCCGCAACGTTGGAAATGTAGTTGGCCAGCGACACCGCGAGCGGCTGGTAGGCCGCGTCCTTGGTGACGAGGAAGGGCCAGAGGAATTCGTTCCAGGGCCCGATGAAGGTCAGCAGGATTGCGGTGACGATCGCGGGCCGCACCAGCGGGACGGCGATCCGCGTGAGGATCCGCATCTCGCTGGCCCCGTCGATGCGTGCTGCCTCGAACAGGGATGCGGGCAGCTGCAGGAAGTACTGCCGGAACACGAAAACGGCTGTGGAGTTGATCGCGAACGGCAGGATCATGCCGAGGTACGTGTCGGCCAGTCCGTAATCCCGCACGATCAGCACGTAGAGCGGAATGAGCAGCAGCTGGAACGGCACCATCTGGACCAGGAGCATCAGCGCGAAGACCACGCCCCGGCCGCGGAAGTGCATCTGCGCCAACGCGTAGCCAACGGGAATCCCGAAGATCACCGTGCACAGAATCACCCCGCCCGTGAAGATCCCCGAATTGATCAGCCCGCGGAACAGGTTGATCGATTCGTTGATGAGCACATAGTTCTGCCCGGTAATGTTGCCGAAGTTCGGGAAGGCTCCGGCAATCGAGGTATCCGGCTCTGTCTGCAGCGAGCCGATCAGCATGTAGTAGAACGGGAACAGGAAAACGAACGCGCCCAGTGCCAGGAGCAGAAAGCTCAGCGGCTTGAGGCCGTTCTTGCTCTTCTTCCGCCCCGAGGTTCGTGGGGGCGGCGCGGGCGAGCCGGGTGGCGTCGTCGTCGTCGTTTTGGTCATTGTTGGCTGGAAATCCTTGGCCATGTCAGTCTTCCTTCCCGCCGACGAGGCGTCGCTGGATGAGCGCAATGACAAGCACACCAAGTACCAGCACGACCCCGAGAGCGGCCGCCGTATCCGGGTTCCCCTGCAGGATTCCCTCCTGGTACATGAGGAAAACGGGCGAGGTTGATGCGCCGTCCGGTCCGCCGCCGCCGGTGAGCAGGTACGGCTCCGTGAACAGATTCGCGCCGGTGATAGTGGCCAGCAACGTCACCAGGACACTCGCCGACCGCACGCCGGGGACGGTGATGCTGAAGAACTGGCGCACTTTTCCTGCGCCGTCCACCGACGCGGACTCGTAGAGCTCCTCGGGGATGTTCTGCAGCGCCGCTAGGTAGAGCAGGATGAAGAATCCCAACTGCTTCCACGTCACATAGAGCGCGACGGTGGGCATGGCGAGCGTGGAATTGACCAGCCACGATGGATCCGGCGCCAGCGGCCCCAAAAGCGCGTTGACCAGCCCGTTCTGCGAGAACAGGAAAAGCCAGACGCCGACGACGGCGACACTCGCCGTCACGTACGGCACGTAGTAGCTGACGCGGAAGAAGGTCCGCAGCCGTTTCACCCGGTTCAGCGCATTGGCCAGGATCAGGGACAGCGCCACGGTGAGCGGAACGTTGATGATCAGGAAGACGCCGATGTTGAGGAAGGACCGGGCAACGTCGGGATCGCTGAGCACCTGGATGTAGTTCTGCAAGCCGACGAACGGGCGCTCAACCGCCACTCCCGGTGCTGTGAAGAAGAAATCGTGGAATGAAATGTAGACGGCGTAGCCCAGTGGATACGCGAGCACCGCGAGGATGAAGATCACGTACGGTGCGCTGAACGCCAGGCCAAACGGCTGCCGTCCCAGGAATCTCTTGCGCCGCCGGGGAGCGGGATCCGGGGTGGGGCCCGGATCCCGCAGCTTGCCGACGGCGGAATCGGTGGTCACCGTCTACACCTACTTACTCGGAGACCAGGGTGTTGATCTCTTCGGCTGCGCCGCTGAAGGCGTCCTCGATGGACTCGTTGCCGAAGATCACCGATGAGCCCCACGCATCGCGGAAGGTCTGCCAGACCTCAACCGAGTTGGGGACGTTGGGTACCTCGACGGCGCGGCTTGCCTGGTCCGCGAACTCAACGTACGCAGGGTTGGCCTCGAAGTAGTCCGGATAGGTTCCGGTCAGGTCCTGCCTGATGGGCATCTGGCCGGTTGCTTCCAGCAGGGCGCGGTCCTGCTCCTCGCTGGTGGCGAACTTCATGACTTCCCACGCGGTCTGCTTGTTGTCGCAGGCCGAGTAGATGGCCATGTTCTTCGCGTCCGAGAAGGTCGACGTTTCCGCTCCCTCTTCGAGGCCGGGGACCGGAGCTGTGCCCCAGTTGACCTGGTCGCCGTAGACCGGGATGGCCCAGGGACCGGAGATGGCGATCGCAGCCTTCTTGTCCACGAAGGAGTCCCCCGTGTACGCCTCCTGCGAAGACAGACCTTCCTCATACATGGTGCGCCACATCTCGGCGACGGCCAGGCCCTCTTCGGAGGTGAACGTCGCTTCGCCGTCTTCGACAAGCTGGGTGCCGCCGGTAGCTGCTGCATAGAACGGGTAGAAGTCGAACCAGGACTGGAAGAACTCACCGGCAGGCGAGGGCCACATCGCGTACTCCGCAGCACCGGACTCCACCAGCGTGCGGGAAGTTTCCAGCAGCTCATCCTGGGTTCCGAGCGGCGGGTTCTCCGGATCCAGGCCCGCTTCGGTGAACATGTCCTTGTTGTAGTAGAGGACTACGGGGTTGGATTTCCACGGCAACTGGTAGTACTGGCCGTCCGCTGACTTGTACTGCTCCGCTACCTCGCCGCTGCGGGATTCGATGTATTCGACGCCGTCCTCGAAGGTATCCAGCGGAACCAGCCCGCCCATCTGCTGGAACTGGGGTACGGCGACCGGCGCTGTGTTCATCACGATGCACGGAGCGTTGCCGGCGGTGATGGCTGCGGCAATCACCTCCTCGGAACTGGTGCCGGCGGGGATCTCCTGCGCGGTGATCTCCTGGTCCGGGTTGGCTTCATTCCAGGCTGCGACCATGTCCTCGCCCCAGGCGACCTCCTGCTGGTTGTTGGAATACCAGATGGTGATTGGCCCGCTGGTGAGTTCGCCGGCGTCGGTGGTTCCGGCGTCGCCTCCCCCTCCGCAGGCTGCCAGGCCAAGCCCCGTCAGCGCGGTGACTGTGAGAGCCAGGGTGCGTTTTGTGGTTATGCGCCTCATTGCGTTCTCCTCTTGTGATACTTCGGGTGTTTTATGCGGAAGGCTCAGCTGTTGAGCCGCGGACGATGAGCTGGGGTGCCGGAAGGATGACGTCCTCGCCGTCGTGCTTTCCCTCCAGCTGGTTGAGCAGGACCTGCGCCGCTGTGCTGCCCCACAGGAGCGGATCGCTACCGATGCTGGTGAGCGCCGGGTTGAGGTACTGCGCGAATTCGGTGTTGTCGTAGCCGGTGATCGATATGTCCGTAGGGATGCGGAGACCCTGCTGCTGGAGGTAGGACTGGCCGGCTGTGGCCATGATGTCGTTGGCGTAGACGATGGCCGTGGGCCTTTGATCCCGCTCCAGAAGCTGGGCGGTTGCTGCCGTGCCCTGCTGAGCGCCGAAGTCCGCTTCAACGAACATGTCCGTCGGCAGTCCATTGCGTTCAAGCGTCGCTTCCCAGGCAAGCCGACGGCTCAGGCCGTGAATATAGTGCTGGGAGCCGCCGACGTGGGCGATCCGGGTATGCCCCAGGTCAACCAGGTGCTGCACGGCGCTGCTGATTCCCTCGGTGTCGTCCATGCAGACCGCGGGAAACGGAGAGGCCAGCGTGGGCCGGTTGAGTGTCACGGCCGGTAGTCCCAGTTCCAGCAGGAGGGCGATGCGGGCATCATCGGTCCGCATGTCGCTGAGGATCACGCCGTCGACCCGGCCCTCGTGGACCAGGCGCCGGTAGCTTGCTTCCTCCGCGCCCTGCTTCGCAGCGACCGTGAGGACCAGGGAGTAGCCGCGGTCAGCCAGCGTGGTCTCGATTCCCGCAATGAAAGAGGGGAAGAACGGATCCGTACCGAGCAGGCGCGGATTGCGTGCAACTACAAGTCCAAGCGCGTAAGCCTTGGATGAGGAGAGAGACTTCGCGCGGAGGCTCGGGCTCCAGCCCAGATCCTTTGCGGCGGTAAGGATCCGCCGACGCGTTTCCTCGCTTACTCCGGCTTGACCGTTGAGGGCGTAGGATACGGCGCCCTTGCTGACGCCTGCGGCACGGGCAACGTCACTGATGGTTACCGCCATTGGTGTCCTCCTGGTGATACAGCTCACTGAACCGGTTCAGCAAATACTACTAAACCGGTTCAGTTCCGCGCTGTCAAGAGGCATCTCGCACGCCTCCCGCGCGATTCCGTGCAGGTCTGCCGCCCAAGACCCGGCAAACAGCGGCGTGTCGTGAGCAACACGCCGGTGCAGTCCGCCAGACCTGCACGGAATGATCGCGGAGAGCACCCAGCAGCGTCGCGTACCATCCGTCAGGTGGAACTGACAGCGCAGTGGTGGGACCGGATTCTGGCGGGCTTCGCCCGGAGCCAGCCGCCCGAGTTGAGCCTGACCGAGGTGGGAATCATCCTGCTCATCGCGGCGGCGCTGTCGATTCCGCGGGCTACGTGGCGCTATTTCGGCCTCTTCAGCACCGTTGTGCACGAACTTGGCCATGCCTTCGCTGCGCTGATGACCGGCCGCCGGGTGACAGGAATCCGGCTGAACTTCGACCACTCCGGGCTCACGACGTCGTTCGGCCGCCCCGGCTGGCGGACCGCCTGGGCGAGCTTCTGGGGCTACCCGGCGCCCGCCGTCGTCGGCGCCGTTCTTATCTGGGCAGGATTTGCGGGCTGGGCGCCGGCCACGTTATCGGTGGGAGCGCTCGTGCTGCTCGTGTCGCTGCTCTTCATCCGAAACGCGGGCGGAGTGCTGATCCTGCTGGGCGCGGTGGCGGTATCCACGGTCCTCGTGCTGGCAGTGCCTCCGGAATTCACCGGCCACGTTGTCGTGGCCCTTGGGATTGCGCTGCTGGTCGGCTCGGTGCGCGACCTCGGCAAGGTCGCCGCAGTCCACGCACGACGACGGCGGGACCGCGGACAATCAGACGCCCACCTCTTGTACCGCGCCACTGGTATCCCGGCTGCTGCCTGGCTGGTGCTCTTCGCCGTCGTGATTGCGGGGTCCCTCGCGTGGGCGTGGAACTCGGTAGCCGCAGGGCTCGGTCTGTGGCCGTAAGTTGAGATCTACTCCTCGCCGAGCGGCCCCTCCGGCTCAGTGATGAATCCCTGCTCAACCATGAAGTCGAACGCCACGTCAGCAGGCTCCTCGCCCTCTACATCCACCCGGAGGTTCATTTCCCGGAGCGCCTCGTCGGTGAGCGTCGGCGCAATCTGGCCGAACACCTCGGCCAGCTGGGGGTATTCCTCGAGCGTTTCCGTGTAGTACACCGGCGCGGCGTTGTAGGCAGGGAAGAAGCTGCGATCGTCCTCAAGAATGGTCAGGTCGAGGGCGTCAATCCGGCCGTCTGTTGAGAACACCTCGCCGAAGTTGCAGTCGCCGTTGTCCGTGGCGGAGTACACAGCACCGGTGTCGTAGATGCCGATGTTGTCCTCCGGGACACCCGTGGGCGTACCGCGTTCCATGCCGTAATGCGCGAGCATCGGCGTCAGACCGTCAGGCCGTGAGTTGAATTCAGCCTCCACGCAGAACGTCCGCTCTTCCACCGGCAGCTCGGCGATCTCCGAAATGGTGCTGATACCGCCGAGCTCCTCAACGGCCTCACTGCGCACCGCCAGCGCGTACGTGTTGTTCAGCGGAGCGGGTTCGCCCCAGGTCAGCCCGTTGGCGAGGTCCGCCTCGTATACCGCCTGCCACTGCTCCTCCTGGTCAGGGATGCCTTCCTTCTTACCGAGGTAGGTGAGCCAGGCGGTACCGGTGTACTCCCAAGTGACATCCGCCTGGCCGGATAGCATCAATTCGCGCACGGGCTGGCTGCCCGGCACGTTGGTGAGGTCGGTGACGTCGAAGCCAGCCGCCTGTGCTGCGAGAACCGAGATCTTCCCGAGAATGAGCTGCTCCGTGAAGTTCTTCGAGGTGACGGTCAGAGGCGCACCGTCCACCACCTCGGTGATGCTGCCTGGCCCGGCAGCAGGCACATAGGAGGTGGCCGATTGCAGCCCACAGCCCGTTGCCAGGAGACCGGCAGAGAGAACGACGGCGGTTGCCGCGCCTCGGCGGACGGCGCCGGGAAGTGCGGAGAAAAGCATCTAGAGTCCCTTCGGCCGGGCGACGTGTTCGACCACGCGCCCGATCCAGTCGACAAACAGTGCAAGCAGGGCCACCAGAATGGACCCGGCGATCAGGACGGTGGTGAGGCTGAGGTTCACACCCGTGATGATGAGAATCCCCATGCCGCCGCCATTGATGAAGGCCGCCAGCGAGGCGCTACCCACCAGCAGCACCAGGGCGGTCCGGATGCCCGCAAGCATCACCGGTACGGCCAGGGGCAGCTCCACCTTGAACAGCACGGCGGCGGCGCTCATCCCCATCCCGCGACCTGCCTCAACCAGACGCTGGTCGACCTGCGTAATGCCAACCATGGTGTTCCGCAGGACGGGCAGGATCGCATAGAGGACCAGTGCAATCATCGCGGCGGTGAAACCGAATCCAATAGCCATGGCCAGCAGCACAACGAGGCCGATAGCCGGTGCCGCCTGGCCGATATTCGCCACCGCGAGCACGGGGCCTGTGAAGCGTCGAAAGGCCGTGCGCGTGAGCAGGATCCCGAGCGGAATCGCGATCAAAAGCGTGATGAGGGCGGATACAGCGGTCAGAACCAGGTGATCCAGCGCATTTCCGAGCAGGCTGTCCGGTGCAAGGGTGATCAATTCGGTGTCCGACAGATCGGCTGTCAGGAGCCAGACCACCACCGCTGCAAACACCGCGAGGATGCCCAGCAACTGGGAGATGAGCGGACGCCAGGAGGGGCGCTTTACCTCGGAATGGACCTTGGCGGTCTCCTCCGGTGCCTGCGGCGGTGATAGCTGCGTGGTTGTTGTGTCACTCACCCGGGCGCTCCCCCACTGAAGCAGACTGCGCTTGAACGGCGTCGAGCGTGCCGGTGTTGATGCCCACCGGACGCCCGTCGGAGTGCGCCGTCATGGCCTGCTTGTGCGCCCGGGTGATGGCGTCCATGACCGTTTCGACGTCGATCACGCCAAGAAACGCATCGCGTCGGCCGGTCACGAGCGCGGCACCCGCGCTCGAAACCAGCATGGTGTCCAGCGCATCGTTCAGGGTGGCGCGGTCACCGACCACAGGAAGCTTGGCGTCGACGTCGTCGTTCACCCGCTCAAGGCGCGAGAGCTGCCGACGGGTGAGCCACTGGATGGGCCGGCGTCGCGAATCGACGACGACGGCGTGGTCGTGGCCTGCCTCATCGAGGCGGGAGAGCACATCGCTCCCGAGGTCGCCGATATTGGCGACGACCGCGTCGGCCAACTCAACCTCGTTGACCCGTGTGAGGGTGAGCTGCTTCAGGCCAGCGCCGGAACCGATGAAGTTCTCGACGAACTCGTTGGCGGGATCCGCGAGGATCCGCTCCGGCGTGTCGTACTGGACCAGCTGCGCGCCCTCGGTGAAGATGGCGATCCAGTCGCCGAGCTTTACGGCCTCATCGAAGTCGTGGGTGACGCAGACAATTGTCTTCTGCAGCTCTTCCTGGATGTTGAGGAGCTCATCCTGCAGCCGCTGCCGGGTGATCGGGTCAACCGCCCCAAAAGGTTCGTCCATCAGCAGGACCGGAGGGTCCGCTGCTAGCGCGCGGGCTACGCCAATGCGCTGCTGCTGACCTCCCGAGAGTTCTTTCGGGAAGCGGTCGCGGTAGGTGGCGGGGTCAAGGGAGACCAGTTCGAGGAGTTCGTCGACGCGAGCCGCGATCTTCTCCTTGCTCCAGCCCAGCATCTTGGGGACAATCCCGATGTTCGTGGCCACCGTCATGTGCGGGAACAAACCGCCGGCCTGGATGACGTAACCGATGCGCCGGCGGAGCGCGTCGCCGTCGATGTCGGTGACGTCATCCTCGTCAAGGACTATGCGGCCCTCGGTCGGCTCGATCAGCCGGTTGATCATCTTCAGCGTGGTCGTCTTGCCGCAACCGGACGGACCGACCAGCATTACGATCTTGCCCGCCGGGATCTCCATGGTGAGGCCGTCTACGGCGGGCTTTTCCTGGCCGGGGTAGCGTTTGGTCACCTTGTCGAGCAGGATGCTTGCGCCGGTGACGGCATTTCCCGTACTTGCGGGACCTGTGTTGTCGGGCTTCTGGATGGTCTCAGACACGGATACCTCGCGGGGTTGTGATGCGGCCGAGGCCGACGAGTAGAAGGTCAAGGATGAGGGCAAGAATGATCACGGCGACGACGCCGGTGACCACGGATTCGACGGCGTTCGCGCCGCCAAGCCGGGACAGGCCAGAGAAGATGAAGCCGCCGAGTCCCGGGCCCAGCGAGTAGGCGGTGATGGCTGCGATGCCCATGACCATCTGCGCGGAAACCCGGATTCCTGCCAGGATCACGGGCCAGGCCATGGGAAGCTCCACCTGGACCAGCGTGCGGACCCTGCTCATGCCGATACCGCGCGCGGATTCAACGACGCCCTTGTCGATCCCGGTGAGGCCGACGACGGCGTTACGCAGGATCGGCAGTGTGGCGAAGAAGGTCACAACGATCACCGCCGGTGTCACACCGAAACCGAAGGGTGCGATGAGCAGACCAATCAGCGCGAAGGACGGAATGGTTAGCCCGACGGCAGACACACTGTTGGCCAGTGACGTCAAAGCGCCGCTGCGATACACCAGCGCTGCAATTGCCACGGAGAGGACCGTGGCAAGGATGAGGCACTGCACCACCAGGCTCATGTGTTGCCAACTCGAGAACAGGATCTGGTTGAACCTGTCTCCTACAAATTCCAGCACATCAAGACCTTCTTCACAGTGGTTACGTATCGCTGAGCCGTGGCCGCAGGCGGATTTCCCGAACGAAGCCAGCGACCACCATAAGCACACGGAGGTAAAGGTTCCATCACGCAAGGATCACGGAGCGGTCACTATTTGAATCGTCAAACACTGGCGTTCGACAGCGGGACGGACATAGGCTCGAAGTCCAGGCCACAACTTTGCAGGAGGTTTCAGTGATCGCGAGCCACATTCCGCTCCGCTTCAGTACAGGCGCGTTCATCCTCAATTCCGGTTTGACCAAACGGAACATCGACCGTGACAGCGCGGGCTATCTGCAGGGTATGGCGGCCAACGCCTTTCCACAGGTGAAACAGCTGGACCCGGAGAAGTTCGGCAAAGTCCTCTCAGCAGTCGAGACAGGATTGGGTGCGGCTCTCCTGCTCCCGTTTGTTCCGAGCCGGCTCGTGGGACTGGGGCTCGCCGCTTTCTCCGGCGGGCTGCTCGCGATGTACTTCCGCACACCCGAAATGACCGAGGACGACGACGTACGCCCGAGTCAGCAGGGCACACCCGTCGCGAAGGACGTCTGGATGTTCGGCATCGCGCTGGCGCTGATCATCGACGGTGGTCGGCGGAAGTAGGAACCTCCAACCGACCGCGAGACTCTATCTGCCAAGCCCCAATTTCGGCGAGCAGTTCGCGTCGGCGCGCGTCAGTGATGAAGGCTGAGCGCACAGAGTTCCTGGCAAGCTGCGCCAACTGGTTGGCATCGAATGCGAAGGTGCCCTGAAGCTGGTTGAAATTCTCGTCCATATATCCCCCGAAGTACGCAGGATCGTCGGAATTCACCGACACGTTCAAGCCGCGTTCCAGCATTTGGGGCAAAGGGTGATCGGTCAGCGTATCGACCGTCCGAAGCCGCACGTTGGATAAAGGACAGACGGTCAGCGGGGTCTGATCCTCAACCAGTCGCTCCACCAGGTTTTCGTCCTCCAAACAGCGGATGCCGTGGTCTATGCGAGCAACTTTCAATAGGTCGAGTGCTTCGCGGATATATTCCGGCGGGCCCTCCTCTCCCGCATGGGCAATGCATTTGAGGCCGGCCGCATGTGCCCGCTCGTAGAGCGCAACAAAGTCCCGCGGCGGGTTGCCCACTTCGGCTGAATCCAGACCGATGCCGATGATTGGCGCATCCATCGCCAGCAGGTTCTCAAGCACAGCCAACGCCTCCTCGGCCGGCTCATCCCGCAGAAACGCTGCTATCAACTCAGTACTGACGCCGAACTGCTCCTCGCTTGTCGCCAGCGCCGAAGCAACACCATTGACGCAGGTCTCGAGGGTTATTCCACGGGATAGATGCGCCTGCGGATCCATCATGACCTCTGCATGCCGCACTCCGGCCGCGGCTGCCCGCCTGAGGTAGGCGCGCGTCATGTCCGCGAAATCCTGCTCTGTCTGCAGCACAGCCATGTTCTCGTAGTAGAGGTTCAAGAAGGACTGCAGGTCCGTGAATTGGTACTGTGCGCGCAAATCCTCAAGGTTGGCGTATGGCAGTTCGATACCGTTGCGTTCTGCAAGCGCAAGGATCAGCTCAGGCTCCAGCGTTCCTTCAATATGCAGGTGCAATTCGGCAGTGGGCAGCAGTGACATCAAGTTTTCCCATCCGTTGCGTGTGAGGAAGTAAGCGTAATACCCCGCGCTCGTAGGTACGGACGACGGTCGTCACCGCGGCGCGGACCACAATAGTGTTGCAATTATGGAATCGCCGATCGAACGTTACCTGCAGAGGATCCATCAGGAGATTTCAAGCCTCAAGGACGGAAAGCCTTACAGCACCATTCCGGCGATGGCCAACGTCAATCCCGACAACTTCGGCATCTGCCTTACTACGGTGGATGGATACATCTACGAGGTGGGAGACACTCGGGAAGAGTTCAGCATCCAGTCCATCTCTAAGCCGTTCACCTACGGGCTTGCACTGGCGGACCTCGGTCTTGAGGCGGTGGACGAGAAGGTTGACGTAGAGCCGTCCGGGGACTCGTTCAACGAGATGTCGCTGGCCGAGGGTACCGGACGCCCCTCCAACGCGATGATCAATGCGGGGGCACTGACCGCCACCTCGCTCATCAAAGGGTCCGGCGGTAACGCACGCTTCAAACGCGTCCTCAACACGTATTCGGCTTTTGCCGGGCGTCAGCTGACCGTGAACAACGAGATCTTCGAATCGGAGTTGGAGCATGGGCACCGCAACCGGGCCCTTGCCCATCTGTTGAGGTCCTTCAACATCATTGAGGATGACCCCACTCCGGTTCTCGAGGATTACTTCCGCCAATGCTCGGTTTTGGTTAACTGTCTGGACCTGTCGATCATGGCCGCAACACTGGCGAACAGCGGCCGGAACCCGATGACGGACAAACAGGTGATGGAAATAGTGCCTATTGAGCGCGTGCTTTCCGTGATGACCACCTGTGGAATGTACGACGACGCCGGAGCCTGGATCAGCACGGTTGGCATGCCTGCCAAGAGCGGCGTGGGTGGCGGTACGATCGCGGTGCTCCCTGGTCAGGTGGGGCTCGCCGTCTATTCACCGCCGCTGGACGAACATGGCAGCAGCGTGCGCGGCATGGCGACCAGCCAGCGGCTCTCCCGCGACATGGAACTGCACTTTGTGCGTGCTGCCCGCACCGGTAAATCGGCGATCCGTTCCACTTATGACATCACCGCGTCGCCGTCGGGTATCCGCCGCAATGACGAGGCCATGGAGATTCTTCGCAACCATGGCCACCGTGCCAGGGTCATCGAGTTGAACGGTGACCTCCTCTTCGCCGGAACGGAGTCGATGGTCCGCGAGTTGAGCGCGCTGGAAGAAAACGTCGAGCTGGTGATTCTGGACCTCCGCCGGGTGGATGAAGTTGCAGATGTGTCGCTGCGCCTGCTTGCAGAAGCCCGGGAGAATCTGGTTGAGGACGGACGGGAACTCGTCCTGATTGACAGTGAAGGCACCCTTGCCGAAACCTTTGAGGACGTCGACCGCGACGTACCGACCTTCGACACCCGAACCGCCGCCGTCGAGTGGTGTGAGAATCAGCTGATCACCAGATATGGCGACGAACTGAGCCTGCCGAGCCGCGTGGACATCGCCGAATGCCCGGCGCTGAACCCGCTGAGCACCGACGACGTGAGGAAACTGGCCGAGCGGATGGAACCGCGCGAGTACCAGGACGGCGAGGTGGTCCGCCGCATTGGGCAGCGGTTCGGTGGCGTGTTCTTCATCCTGGCCGGAAAAATCACCACCTCCGTGGCAGGTCCAACGGGCCACCGCGTCAAACTCACTACCCTCAGCGCAGGCATGACCTTCGGCGAACTGGCCCTCGGCAGCGATGACCGTCAGGAAACCACGGTGAAGGCCGCCGGCAATGTCGAAGTAATGGTGCTCACAGCGGAGGCGATATCGCGCTTGGAGTCGGAGGACCAGCGGCTTGCACTCGAACTATGGAAGGCCCTCACGCGGGACGCCTACACCCGGGTTGACCTATACCTTCGGGAGACCGCGATACGGATCCGGGACTAAGTCATCGTAGAACGCGGGTCTGCGGCGAGCAGACCCATCATGATGGCATCGATCCACTCGCCGTCCCAGTAGAGCGCGTCCCGCCGGCGGCCCTCCATCCGGAAGCCGCACTTCTCATAAACACGCTGCGCACGTGGATTGAAGGCGTAAACCTCAAGACCGATGCGGTGTACACCAACCACATCGAACGCGTGCATGACGACGGCGCGGGTCGCCTCTGTGCCGTAGCCCCTACCCAGCAGGCTCTCTCCATTGAGGGCAATCCGAAAACCAATTACGCTTCGACCTGCGGCTTGGTGAACTGCTGATGGGTACCGGTGAGCCGCATCGTTTCTGCGTCCTGTAGCGCCGCCCAGGATCCTTCGGAGTGCTCCGGGCCGAGCGGCTCCAGGCGCAGGCGCGCAGTGGTGAGCGTCGCGGGCGGAGTGAAGCAACTCATGGTGCCTGAGGCTACACCCTGTTCCCTATACAGGGTTTTCCGCGCTGGAAAGGCACGGTCCCCCGGCTCGAACCCCGCCGATGTTCACTTTCTGTTTGAGTGAGCGAAAACTGTGGATCTTGTTCAAGTGCAGTTGCTATACCTTTTCACACGGCCGTTCAACGAAGTCGCCGCGTCAGACAAAGGAGTTCGACATGAACCAAACCGCATCCCCATCTTTTTCCCGTCGCCGTCTGCTCGAACTCGGCGCCATCGGCGGCCTGGGCGGGTTGTCGCTCGCCGCAGGCGTTTCGCCCGGCATAGCCTTCGCCTCGCCGGGCAGGACCGCCGGCGGGGTGACCGTCACCGATCTGGGCCCCGCGGTGCTGAACTTCTCGTTGGCGGCCGGCATCCCGGTCGGCAACGACAAGGTCTATGTCGCCTCCCGCAACATCGAACCGATGCGGATTGTCGGTTTTGACCTCACCACCGAGAAGGTCACCAGCATCACGCCGTGCCCCGGGATCAGCACCCAACTGTTGGCGGCAGATCCGGAGGGCCGCTACCTCTACTCCGCCATCCGCGAGTACGACTCCGCACCCGGTCCCGGATTTATCCGACTGGATCTGTCGAAGGCAGGGGCCCCCAAGGAGGATCTCGCCGCTATTCCCGGGCTGGACCCGTATGCGGTCACAATGTCGCCCGATGGGGTGGTCTTCTTCGGTGGCCAGGAAAAAGGCCCCAAGCTGCGGCAGTACGATCCCAAGACGGGACAGCTCACCGTAGTGGCCACTCCGGACCCGAACGTGCCAATGATCCGCAGCCTTGCATCCACGGAGACTACTGTCTACATCGGCACCGGTGCGGTGCAGGGGGTCACCCCGACCAGCACAAAGGCCGGTCTTTTCACCCTGAACCGCGCCACCGGAGAAGTACGCTCCATCCTTCCGCCGCAGTTCGCGAACAAGATCGAAATCCGTGAACTGGAGATTATGGGTGGCGAACTGTGCGTCCACTGCCGGGGCGGGGGCTACGCCGCGCTCGCCTTCATCAACCTGGCTGACCCGACCCAACAGCGGGTTATCGAGGGAACTGGCGGCCGGATGCCGAAGAGGCTCGGCGACAAGATCTACTGGTCCGGCTCGGGTGGCGTTCGGGAGTACTCGCTGACCACAGGCGCGAGCCGGCTGATCACCCCCGCTGGGCTGGATATGGGTGAGCTCTGGGGACTCTGGATCCGTGGCGACAAGGTGGTGGTGGTCTCAGCTTTCGGGCTTGTAATCGAGATAGACCCGGCGACCACCGAGGGCAAGATCTATGACCTGGTTGCTGGTGGCGCGCCGGTCGGTCCGCAGCTGGCGATGTCGGTCGCAGCCGGCGCAAAGTCGGTCTACGTCGGCGGCACCAATGCTGTAGGTCGGCACGACCTCATCACCGGCGAGCAGTCCCGCATCCTTGCCCCGGGCGAGGCGAAGGACACGCTGATTTACAACGGGGTTGCGTTCTTCGCCCAGTACAACTCTGGTGGCATCCTGACCTTCAACCCCGCGGTCGACGACGGGACGGCACGCAAGGTTGCCAGTTCCTACCCGGCCCAGAACCGTCCGCATCAGATCGTCTGGGACGATGTAAATCAGATTGCTGTGGTGGGATTCCGTTCCGACACGCTGGACGGCGGATCGGTAATGACGTTTGATCCGGCGACGAACGCAACTACCAACGCGGTCAATCCGATCGACGCCAAGCAGATGGTCCGAGCCGTCGTCTGCCACGAGGGCATCGCCTATTTGGGCGGTCAGACCACGGACAACCGTGGCGGGACCGTAGTGGCCTGGGACCCGGTTGCGCAGCGCGAGCTGTGGCGGATGACGCCGCAGACCGCGCCCACGGGCGTCACCGGGCTGGCGGTTCGAGGTCGCCACCTCTATGTGATGTGCTTCCGCGGGGACTTCTTCGTGGTTGACCTTGCCACGCGCGAAGTCGTCCATCAAGGCAACCACGGGCCAATGGTGCCAAATTACGGCACGCTCCTGGTCAGTCGCGGTCAGGTCTACGGGGCCTCGAGCAAGGCGTTCTTCCGCTTCGATCCCAAGTCCTTTGCCCGGACCGATCTGGTCCCCGACCTCGACGGCGAGTGGTACGGAATCCCGCGGGCGGCTGTTGACGAGCGTGGACAGTTCTACGCAATCAAGGGCCGCAACCTGGTGCGGATCGCGGTGACTCCCCGAGCATGACCCACACGCTGCGAGCAACTGCCGAAAATTGACCCGGTAGAGCGACGGCAAGTGTCGCCTCGCTACCAAAGCAAACGACGACGTCGGCACCTGACCTGGGTGCCGACGTCGTCGTTTGTTCGTGGTTTCATCTAGGCCATGAGCAACAGGTCCTCCACGGCAACACGGTGGACCAGTTCGCCTCCCTCGGCCACGCGATTCGCTTCCTCGATTGCGGTGACCGCCAGGCGCTGCAGTTCCGTACCCAGCGAACCCGCGGCGTGCGGTGTCAGCAGTACATTCGGAAGGTCATACAGCTGATTGTCGGCCGGCAGATCCCACGGCGTGGTGACATCGAGGATGGCGTACAGGTCTTGCTTGCACAGACGCCGGATGAGGGCATCCTGGTCAACCAGCTCGCCCCGCGCCGTGTTGA
This sequence comes from Arthrobacter pigmenti, assembly GCF_011927905.1. NCBI lineage: Bacteria > Bacillati > Actinomycetota > Actinomycetes > Micrococcales > Micrococcaceae > Arthrobacter > Arthrobacter pigmenti. Next base: position 729,128 of record NZ_JAATJL010000001.1, on the reverse strand, counting down.
TGAACGTAGCGCCGGGCTTCATCAACCCGATGACCCGCTCGCTGATCAGGTTGTGCGTTGAGGCCAGGGACGGGGCATGGAGGGAGATGACATCACTCGTGGAAGCCAGTTCGTCCAACTCCACGAGGGTGACCCCCAAATCCCGCGCAACAGCAGCATCAAGGTAAGGATCGGCTACCACCACCTCAAGCGCGTAGGGTTTCAGGAGCTCGATCACGTGCCGGCCGATGCGAGATGCGCCAACCAGACCCACGCGCTTCTCGAAGTTGCCCATCTCCGGGAACATGGCATCCGGATTGATATGACCCCTTGTCGACTTCAGGGCGGCGTTGAGCTGCAGCACCTTCTTGTTCGCCATGAGGATGGCCGCGACGGTGTACTCGGCCACGGGTACGGCGTTGGCGGTAGCAGCCGTGCTCACTTCGATACCCCGGGCCCAGCAGGCGGCATCCAGATGGTGCTTCACTGAACCACCGGCATGGATGACGTACCGCAGCTTCGGTGCCCGGTCCAGCACGGCTTCATCCACCATGGGAGCACCCCAACCCGTGATCAGGACCCCCACCCCGGGCAGCACAGCGTCCGCCAGGGGCGAGCGGAAGGTAGTGAGGGGTTCATCAGCGAGCACCGGGAGGCTGGAGCCGAGATGTGCCCGCCTCTGCGGAGGAAAGATCCGGGCGAAAACATCCTCGCCCATGCTGAACGCGACGTTGAGACTCATTTGATGCTCCCTGCCGAAAGACCGGCTTTCCAGAACCGCTGCAACATGATGAAAGCAGCGATCAGCGGGATGATCGAGAGCAGCGAGCCCGTAATCACCATGGGTACGTAATCAGGTAGAAGCGTTGTATAGCCCTGCCAGGTAGCCATACCCAAACTTACGGGGAAAAGCTCCTGGCTGGACAGCATTACCAGGGGAAGCATGTAGTTATTCCAGACGTTCACGAACTGGAACAACGCAATAGTGATGAAACCCGGCATGATCATCGGCAATGAGATTGAGATGAATGACCGGATGGAACCCGCACCGTCAACGCGGGCGGCTTCGAGAGTTTCGTCCGGAATGTAGGACGCTGAGAACACGCGGGCCAGATAAACGCTGAACGGATTGCAGAGTGCAGGCAGGATCATCGCCCAAATAGTGTTGGTGGCATTCACCGTGGAAGCCAGCAGGTAGAGGGGAAGAACAGTTGCGGTGTTCGGAATCAGCACCCCGACCAGGACGAAGGCAAAGAGCTGGTTCTTGAAACGGAACCGGAACTTATCAAACGCGTAACCGGCCATCACGGAGATGAGCCCGCCGAATACTGCGCCTACTCCGGCGTACAGGAAACTGTTCAGGATCCAGCGGTAAAACAGGCCGTTGTCCTGGGTGGACACGGCAACCACGTTGTCGATGAGTGCGCCGCCGAAGCTGAGCGCGTTCAGACCGTACAGTTCGTCCACGCTCTTGGTGGACGCGAACAGCAGCCAGGTAATGGGCAGGATCATGTAGGCGGACCCAAGGATCAGCAGGGTGTTGACGGTGACCTTGCTGCCCATGGGCTGCCGGGTGGTGGTTTCAACACGCTCCGGCTCAGGACGGCTCTTGCGAGTGGCTGAAGTCTGCGGAGGTCTGGTTAGCGTGCTCATCCCTTGCTGCTCCTGGAACTGAATCGAGTGACGACGAATGAAAGTACAGCGGCCAGCAGGGCGATGATGATGGAGGCTGCAGCGGCGAGGTTCAGGTCCTGCCTGTTGAATGCGGCGTCGTACGCCCACATATTTGGAACGAAGGTGCCGGTCACCGCCGGCGTGGCTTTGGTGAGAATCTGCGGCTCGGTGAAGAGTTGCAGGGTCGCGATCGTGGTGAACAACATGATCACACCGAGCGCGGGGGCAATCAGCGGCAATTTGATGCTGATCGCAGTGCGCAGTTGGGAAGCACCGTCGACGACGGCGGCCTCCAGTACGTCGCGCGGAACAGCCTGCAGGGCGGTGAAGAGAATGATGACGTTATAACCCGTCCACTCCCAGACTCCAATGTTCACCATGGCCCGCAACACCAGCTCGGCGGAGAAGAAGTCGATGGTGATACCACCGTTGGCGAGAGTCGAGACAATAGGACTGACGCCCGGGCTGTAGAGGTAGGTCCAGATCAGTGCGGCGATTGCTCCGGGGACGGCGTGCGGCAGGAACAGGAGTACCTGGAAGGTTTTCTTTGCCCGTGCCACCACCGAGTCCAGCAGGAGTGCCAGGAAAATGGCTCCGCCCAGCATCAATGGGATGTACATCAGGCAGTACAGGCCCAGACGGACGAAGCCGCTGACAAAGGTTTCCGAACCGAGCACATGCTGGTAGTTCTCGAGGCCGACGAACAGTGTTTCCGCGCCGCCGAATCCCAAGCCGCTACTTCTTTCGGAGAAGAAGCTGAGCCCCAGCGAGTAGATCACCGGAGCGATCATCGTAAGGATGAACAGGGCGAAGAAGGGTATGAGGAATATGGAAGCTGTGCGGCCTCCGCCTCCCTTATCGACGTTCTTGCGCGGCTTCCGCGTCAGCGGCTTCGCTTTCGCTGCGCTCACCACGACCGCAGTATCCGGACTGGACATCCCAGATCTCCTTGTAAAGGTTGTCCCTTGCGTCCCGGGCCCAGCTCGAAGCGGGTCCGGGACGCATGTGGGATGTGTACTATTCGGTGACGGAAAGGCCGGACTGCTCGAGACCTTCCACGGTTGCCGCTTGGGCGGTTTCGAAAGCGTCAGCCACTGACGGGCCGTCCGGCGCAACCTTGCTGAAGGCATCCTTCAGGGCGGTGTTGGTGATCTCGTAGTTCGGTCCCCACTGCCAGCCGGAGTTGATCGTTGCTGCTGCGGCGTCGAACACTTCATAGATGTCGTTGCCAAAGAAGGTCGCGTCATAGGCTTCCTTGGCTGCCGCGGTCAGGTCCGGGTCGGCGAAGTAGGCAGAGCCGGTGTCGCCCCGGGCTCCTACAGCCGCCGGATTCGTGGCCGCATACTCAATGAACTTGGCGGCGGCAGCAGCGTTCTTGGAGGACTTCGGAATCACGAAGCTCGATCCACCGAGGAGGGACCCGCCTTCGCTTGGCAGCTGTGCAGCAACCCAGTTGCCTTCCTGGCCCTCAGCGCGTGCACGGATACCGGTTGCACTCCAGCTTCCGCCGAACAAACCTGCGACCTTCGAGTTTGTGATGTCGGCGGTCCATTCGTCGCTGAATGCGTTGACGACCTTCAGGATTCCCTGGTCGATCAGGCCCTGGTAGCGGTCAGCGACCTCGAGGGAGGCGGCGTCAGTAACGCCGACCTTCCAGGTGTCCTCCTCAGCGGCGAACCACTGCGCTCCGTTGGCCCAGGCCTGGCCCGCGAGCATGGGTGCTTCGTTGGGGTTGAAGGAAGCCAGCGCCACTCCGGGGAACTTCTCCTGCACAGCGAGCCCGGCTGCTTCGAATTCCTCCCAACTGGTGGGCACCTCCACGCCGGCTGCCTCCAGCATGTCTGCCCGATACCAAGCAACCATGGGCGGGGTGTCATACGGTGCAGCCCAGGTCTGGTCACCGAGGGTGACCAGGTCCTTGATCGAAGGCTCAATTCCGTCAACCATTTCGGCGGGCAGCACCTCATCCAGCGGAATGACGTTGCCGGACGTTACGAACTGGGGCAGGGATGCGTACTCGACCATTGCGACGTCGGGGGCGTTGCCGGCCTCGATGGCGGTTGTCAGCAGCGCGTTGCCGCCGTTGGCCGTGTTGGCTGCCTCTTCGAAAGTGACGGTGATGCTGTCCTGGCTTTCATTGAACGCTTCTGCCACCTTGTCCATGCCGGCGAGTGCGGACGAGAATCGGATTTCTCCGCTCGCATTGCCTGCAGGTGATGCGTCTTCCCCAGGGGCGCCGGCATCGCCGCCACATGCAGAGAGGAAAAGGGCGCCGACGAGAAGGCCGACGCCGAGGGTTGTTGAACGGGACTTGCGCATTGTGTTTCTCCTCACAACAAAGCTTCTAGTCCCACCATTGAATGTGTTCAGAACTGATCAGGTCAATCACATTGTGTTGAGTTGAACAATATTGAACATAAAGGTTTCGGTACTAGCCGTCTATGGTCACGGCGCTTGTGTGGGCAGCCCCAGTGGACTCGCGGACGATGAGACTTGGCGCAAGATTGACGCTGCGCAATACATGCGAGGCCGCGCCGCTCCCGCGGTGCGACAGCCGCTCCATGCACATGGTCACAGCCGAATATCCGACGTCGCGCTTCGGCGGTGCCACGGCGGTAAGAGGCACGCCGGCCAGTTCAGCCACCTCGTCGTCGTAGGCCACAATCGAGAGGTCCCCCGGAACCTCGAGCCCTGACTCCTGGGCGATGCCCACCAGCGCGATTGCCTCTTCATCGGGGAGCACCAGCACGGCGCGGGTGTCGCTGGCCACGCAGTCGTCGAGAAACGCTCGAAGGACGTCCCGGTTGTTCCCAATGCCCGGACCTGCTCGGGTGAACTCGATGACCGGCGCGTCCGGTTCGAGCCCAAGGCGCTGCACAGCCCTTCCATGGCCCTCTCTCAGCCATGGTGCCGTGGGACTGGTGGCTACGGCCAGACCTATCCTGTTGTGACCAAGGGAGGCCAGATGACGCACGGCAAGTTCCGCCCCGTAGCTGTGGTCGGACATCACCGATTCGAGGCTTGCCCCGGCAAGCTCAGCGCGACCGGAGCGTTCCACGAGCACCACCGGCACTCCCAACCTGGAGAGCAGTTCCAGTGTGGGCGAACCATCATCGGTTGAGCCGGAACTAGCCAGGAGTATCCCGTCCACACCGTTGGCGACGAGCCGCTCCAGTTGGCGGCTCTCCTCCTCAACTGAGTAGTTGCTGACCCCGAGCACGAGCCTGGCGTTGTGGACTCGTGCTGCCGCCTCTGCGCCGCGGATCACGGCGGGAAAGTAATAGCCCGACGTCGGCACGATGAGCCCGAGCGTAGCCACCGGCCGTGCGCGCCGTCCGGCGGCCGCGCCTGCGCGTTCAATACCGGCCGGCACCGCTCCCCCATGGACGCGCTTCAGCAAGCCCTGGTCAGCGAGGTGCGCAAGGTCCCGTCGGATGGTCATCCCCGACAAGCCGGTTCGTGCTGCAAAGTCATTGACCTTCAGCGTCCCCCGGAGCTCCAGTTCCCGGAGGATCTTTTCGTGGCGTTCTTCTCCGAGCACAACTACCCCTCTATCGACCTGCTGCTGTGTTCACTAATGTCCAGATGAGCATATCGCCCCAGAACTGAACATAGAAGTACCTGTTACTGAAACAGCCAAAACCCGCCCGTACCGAAACCTCTTCGGGACGGGCGGGCTTTGAAGGCAAACCCTGAAACCTGATCAGCGACGCGGGTGGTCGTCGATCCTGACCAGGTTTCGGCCGCGCATCGTGTACAGGTAACCGTTCTCGTCGTTTGTGATGTGTGAGCCGCTGTACCATCCGCCCTTAGTGTCAGCCAGCACTGTGCTGACCGCGAAGGTCTTGGGGTCGAAGCGGAAGACAGTCGTGTCCGAGACTCCGTAAACCACACCGCGGTTCGAGACCATTGCGGCGAACCCGTTGCTGACGGAGCGGACGTCCGCTGTGTGGACGATCGTGCGCTTGGGCAGATCGATGACGTATGCGTGCCCCTTGCGCGACAGGCCGTACAGGTAGCGCCCCTGGACCGCGAGCGCTGAGGTGCCGGCTCCAAGCTGCGGATCGATCCTCCACAACTCCTTGCCTGCAACAGGGTCGAAGGCAACGATCGTCCCCGGTCCTCCGGTGCCCGGCAGACTCCCACCCAGGTAGGCAATCCCTTCCCTGGTGGCAACCGCACGGACCAGCTGAACATTATCGATCGGATTAATGAAGGAACGGGATTCTCCGGTGGCGGGATCGTAGGTCCAGAGTGAGCCGCCGCCCTCGGTATCTGCCTGCGCCACAACCAGAACCAACTGGTTCACGTCGTCCCACACCACGTCCAGCGGCCTGTTCTGCGCTGCAGGGAACGTGGCCACCTGATGGATCGGCTTGCCGCTGCCCGGATCGTACTTCCAGATTCCCTGCGAGCTGTACTGGCCGGTGTAGAGAGTGCCGCCGACTACGATGGCGTCTTTCGCTTCGCCGGGCGCCTGCATATTGAGGACCTCGTCGGTGCCCAGTGTGTGCCGGGCAATGACGCCATTGCCGCCCACATAGGCGTACCCGGCGCCCGCGGCGATGCCCATGACCGTCTGCGGATCAGCTGGGGCACCTGCTTCGCCCAGATCCCACGCCACTGATGTTTTCGCAACCGGATCGATTTCGGCAATGAACCCATAGCCGGAGGTGACGAGGAGCTTGCCGTTCCTGCTGTCGACGCCCCAGATTTCACCCAAGGATGGTCCCTCGAACTCGAGCTGCGCGATCGCGTTGGTGGTCAGGGAGTAGACCATCACACCGAACTCGTTGGCGAAGTAGACGTTGTCATCGATGATGGCGAAGTTCTTCGCTGTCTTGCCGATAGAGGTCGCGATTGTGTAGGAGCCAAGGTTTGCAAGGTCGATTGCAGCAACCTTGGACGGTTCCAATGATGACGCCGTACCGACAACGAGCTTGTCGTTGAAGATGGCCAGGTCGCGGATGCTCGGATCCGGCAGCATTTCGGTAGGCGTGATGTTGGTGAATTTCCTGGCCGACCGGTCGTACGCATACAGGCAGGCCCGGCTCGTCTTGCCGCCGCCCGCGATGGTGCTTCCCGCGCCGAAGAACACTGTGGTGTCGGATGCGGCGACACCTCGGGCAAGGGTTGCGCCCGGGTCGGGGACGCCAAGATTCACCACCTGCCCAGTGACCGGTGAGTACTCCCACAGGGCCGGTGCTGTTCCACTGCCTCCACCGACCGCGTAGACCAGCCCATTCGGTGCGACGCTGAGGTCACGCACGTCGCGGTCTCCGATTCGGCCGATCGCCGCAATCGGGGTGCCGAGGGAAAACACGTCCCAGCGGTAGAGGTTCGCCTGGGGGCCGCCTGCGTCCTGAAGGACACCCGCATAGAGATAGCGTCCGCTCGGGTCAGCGGCCAGTGCCTGGATGGTGTGCCCGGTTCCAAGCTCAGTAGTGGCAACAACCGTCTGGGTGGGAATGTGGAACGCAACGATGCGAACCGGGTTCAGGTTACGGGAGCCGACGTAGAGGGTGTCGCCAATGCGCACAGCTGCCATCAGCGAGAACTGAACGACGGCGGGGCCAAGGTCAAGGATCTCAGTGCCCTTGGCTGGTCTGCGGAAGGCGCTGGCCCCAGTTGCTGTTGCTGGAGCTGCCGCTGCAAGACCCAGGGCAGCAGCCAATCCGGCTACGCCGCCAACCTGGATCGCTGCGCGGCGCGTCATTTCATGGTTGTGCATGTTCTTCCTTCTCTCGGACGGAGCCGATGAGACAGGGCGAGGATGCTGTTCTCATAATCGTCATCGGCTGTGATGCGTCCCACCATGCTCTGGCAAGCGTTCGCACGCTGTCCAGCGATTTTGCTCACTTGAACACCAAATGAACATATCTACACAGGTAGAAGGATACGGAAGGTCAGTGGGCGGAAGTGAACGACGGCGCGTCGTCGTCGTGGGCTGGCGACGCAGCGGGTTCGGGAGACGCAGCCGGCACGGCCGGAGAACCGGTTTCAGCAGGAGCTGCCGGCTTCCGCACGAAGAGCGCCGCAACCACAGCGAAGAGGAAGATCACCGCTCCGCACAGGAATGCCATCCGGATTCCGCCGGCGAGGGCCGGTATTTCGGAGGCGCCGCCGGCTGCCAGTGCGCCGCTCTGAATGGCCATCACCGAAACAAACAGGGCAATACCAGCGGCACCGGCCAACTGCTGGACGGTCCCGACCACGGCGCTCGCGTGCGAGTAGAGCTTGGGCTGCACCGACCCGAGCGCGGAGGTGAACAGCGGCGTGAACATTCCGGCGAGGCCCACACTCAACAGCACATGAAGAGCCAGCACCAACGGAACCGGCGTAGATTCACTCACCAGGGTCAGTGACCAGAACACCGCTGCGACGATCACCGCTCCGGGAACAACAAGTACGCGCGGACCATGCCGGTCAAAAATCCGGCCAACCACAGGTCCCAGCAGTCCCATCGCGAGACCGCCCGGCAGCAGCATCAGTCCTGCCTGAGCGGGCTCAAGGCCGAGGACGTCCTGCAGGTAGATCGGTAGCAGGATGATGGTTCCGAAGAGGGCCATCATGCTGATCGACAACACAAGAATGGATACGGTGAACGTGCGTGAACGGAAGGTCCGCAGATCGAGCAGCGCCCGGTCGCGGCGCTGAAGCACCAGTTGACGGCTCACGAAGCCGGCCAACCCAACCAGCCCGACAGCGAGCGGCGCCCAGCCTGGAACGGCGGAGCCGCCGGCCGCCTCACCGAACTGGCTGAGGCCGTAGATGATCCCGCCGAACGCGAAGGCCGACAGGATCACGGAGAGCACATCGATGGGTGCGCGGTGCGGCGTTGTCACGTTCTGGATCCGGCTTCCGCCGAGGACCAGGGAAGCCACAGCGATCGGCAACACGAGCCAGAACATCCATCGCCAGTCCAGCACGCTGAGGATGATTCCCGAGATGGTGGGGCCGATCGCCGGAGCAACCGAGATGACGATCGAAATATTGCCCATCGTCTTTCCGCGCGACGACGGCGGCACGAGGGTCATGACAGTAGTCATGAGCAGCGGCATCATGATGGCCGTACCGCTCGCCTGGATCACGCGGCCAACCAGCAGCATCTCGAAGCCCGGAGCCATCGCAGAAACCAGGGTCCCCAGGCTGAACAGGCTCATCGCTGCAAGGAACACGGGCCTTGTGTTGAAACGCTGGATCAAAAAGCCCGTGATCGGAATGACAACCGCCATGGTGAGCATGAACGCCGTCGTCAGCCATTGGCCGGCGGTGGCCGTGATCTGCAGATCCTCCATCAGGCGCGGGAGCGCAACCCCCATGATCGTCTCGTTCAGAATGACGACAAACGCCGAGACGAGGAGCAAGGAGATAACCAGCCTGTCGCGTGCCGAAATCTCACCGGCGGGTGCGGTGAACTGGTCCGTACTTTGCGACACGGAAATCCCCCTGGGAAAGTTGCTGGTTGGTGTGGGGCGAGAACCGCACAGTGGTTCCAAGCCAGATGTTCCGGAACTTATTCCCGGCACCGGTCCGCGGGCGTACTGTTGCTGCTAAGCGACTGTGCTGCCTGCCCAACCACCCGTCAACGCACGAAAGAGGGTACACGCCATGACCACCCCGCCGCCAAATGAGCCCCACCCGGATCCCTCCCAACCTCGGCCGCCCGGTGAGCCCGCCCCCGAGCCGCAGCCCTCGCCAGCCCCGTACCCGCTGCCCGGTCCCGGCCCGGACTCACCCAATATTCCGCCCGAGCCGGATCCTGGCCCCTCACCGGACAGACCGTTCCCGGAGCCGGGTCCGTCCATTCCTCCCCTGCACTGACATTCCCTCCCGACATAGACGCCCTGGAGTCCAACGCCGAAGTGACTGACCTCGCCGAGATCGCAGCCGACCTGTACTCGAAGCCGCTGGATGACTTCACAGCTTCCCGCAATGAGCGGGCAAAGTCGCTTGCGGACAAGGACCTCGCCAAGGAGGTCAAGGCACTGCGCAAACCCTCGGCGTCGGCCTGGCTACTCAACATGATGAGCCTGCACCGCGGGTCCCAATTGGCTGAAGCGCTGCAATTGGGCACCGCGATGCGCCAGGCGCAGAACGAGCTGGACCGCAGTGAGCTGAAGAAGCTTGGGACGCAGCGCCAGCAGCTGATCGCAGCGCTGGTGAAGGACGGAACGGCGCTGGCCACGGAGCTGGGACACCCGGCGAGTGCTGCCGTGGCCACGGAGGTCGAGCAGACGCTGCGCGCAGCAATGGCCGACGCCGGTGCTGCCGCCGCCGTCGGGACGGCCCGCCTGATCCGACCGCTCGAGGCGTCGGGCTGGGAGGCCGTGGACCTTGCCGGTGCCGTGGGCGGACCGTTCGACGCCGGTCATCCTGCCAACGCGGACGGTCGCGCCAAGGACGGCACCGACGCGGATGAGGAAGCGGACGACACTTCAGCGGAAGCCCGCGCAGAGTTGGAAGACGCCGAAGACCGCGCGGAAGAAACCGATCAGGCACTCGTTCGCGCACAGGGGCGCGTTGAGCAGCTTGGGCGTGACCGGGAGGACCTGGCGAACCGCGTCAAGGATCTCCGCAAGCGGATCCGTGCGCTGGAACAAGACATTGACGCGATCGACGATGACGCCGACGACGCTTCCCGCGAGCGTACGGAAGCTGAACGGGCCGCGAAGGAAGCAGCGCGCGAGGTTGACCGTGTCCGCAAGCTGGTCGGGAAACTCACGCGCAACAGTTGACAGGACGTGTTCCGTCAGCCGTATGGCGGTAACGCGGAAATAACAATCCTTCTGTGGCGCGCATCACAGCGCCGCGACCCGCCGTCGTCGTGGTTCCCCGGAATGATGTGGATCCGCAGTTTCCCCGGAATAGCACCCCGGCGTTTCTCCATCGATCACTCGATCACAGGTCGATCACGCCGGGTTGAAGCGGATGCCAAGCATGCTTAGCGTCAATAGTGCGCGGCGGAAAGCACACAGCAGGAACGCTGCGCACCGAGCAAGGAGTCAACCGAAGAGGAGACCGGTATGAACACGCGCAAGCACATGTCACGGACCCGAACTCTGGCATTGGCGGGCATCATCCCATTGGCCACGCTGAGCCTCGTAGGTTGCAACAGTACCTCCGGCACTGAGGAAGGCGCTGACGTAGAGGACGTGGTGGACGAGGACGAGGAGGTTGCACCCTATAACGGTGCGCTTGATTCCGAGTTCTACGACGCCTACTCCAGCTACATCGGTGAGGAAGTGACCGTATCGGCTGACGTCAACGAGATCGTCTCGGACACCTCCTTCACGATTGCCGGCACCGATGACACCACGGTCGAGGCGCTCCTGGTGGTCACCGAGGGCGAGATGACCGAAGTGGAGCCGGGCCTGACGGTGTCCGTTACGGGCACCGTGATGGAGTCATTCGATCTTCCGACGGTCGAGGAAGAAACCGGACTGGATCTGGAGGACGACGCGTACGCCGACTATGACGGCGAGAACTACATCGTCGCCAGTGAAGTGGACACCTCCGTTGATGCAGACAGCTGACAACGCGGGGTCCTGAGGCCGAGCGAAGCGAGTTTGGGGGATGTTGTGAGCGCTGAGACTGAGAATTCCGTAAGCAGCAAAGGCCGCCGCCTGGCAGATGCTGTCCGGGCGGCGGCCCTGCTGAGCTGTTTCGCCTCAGCCATCTGGTGGGACATCACCGAGATCATCCGGTTCGTGGTGGTGCTTGTCCTGCTGCTGGTGCCGCGCATTGCCCGGGTGCCCGGTGGCTTCGACCTCGCCTTCAGCGCCACTGTCCTCGTAGCTGCGTGGAGCGGCGTCGCGGGCTGGTACGCGCAGATCGCCTGGTGGGACATTCCCGTGCACCTGCTGACTACGGGAGCGTGCGCGGCGATGGCATGCTTCCTGCTTGACCGGGCCGACACTGTTCATCCCATGACCGACGGCAGCGGCCTGCGGAACGGTTGGCGCCTCATCACGCTGACGCTGGCGTTCGGCTTCACCATTGCGGTGCTGTGGGAGTTCCTGGAGTGGTTCGGCAACGCCTTCATTTCCTCGTCCATCCACGTTGGTTATGTGGACACGATCGGCGATATGGCTGCCGGCGGGGTCGGTTCAATGCTCGCCGGCGTATGCGTGATCCTGTGGGCGTCCCGGCGGGCGCAGCGGACGAATGTAACCGAATCGTGAGATCAGTCAGCAGGCTTATCAGTTAAGAATGGGAGATATGAGCGAAATGAGAGCTGACAAGCGAAGGTTCAGCGCTGACGATGCACAGCGGGGACGGAAGGTCCACCGTCGTCGTACGCTGGGCATCATCGCGGCAGGGGTGCTCGCGGCAGCAACACTGGCACTGGGCTGGTTGCAGTTGCAGTCCGTGGAGCGCGCCATCGGAGTCCAGGTTCCGGACACCCTGGTCGGAGGGTACGACGCCGACTACGCCCAGGCGGTCCGTGATCTGTTGAGTGCCCCCATCATTGAGCGCTACCAGAGCGTGCACTACCTATGGGATCTCCTGTTCCCTCTTGCCTTCGCCGCCCTGATCATTCTGCTCGTCCAGCGTTTCAGCGGGGGCAGCGGGCTACGGTGGATCTTCTACGCGGTGGCTGTCCTCTATGCCGCGACGGATATCGCTGAGAACTTCGCAATCGAGGCAATGTTCGCCTCAGTTGAAATGACCGCTTCAGAAGTTTCGCTTGCCAGCTTCCTGACGACGGCGAAGTTCGTGCTCTTCGCCGCCGCCATCCTCGCGTTCGTCCTTTCCTTCATGCTGAACCGCAGCACCTCACGCCGGAGGGCTGGTCAATGAGGATCAGCCCTCCTCTACGGGACGTTCGCCGAGGGTAATTTCGACTTCCACCGTCTCACCCTCACGCAGCACTTCCGCTGTTACGGTTTCGCCCGGGTTGAACCCGCGGAGCGCCGCCAGCAATTGCTCTGAGCTGGCCAGCGGCTCGCCGTCCAGGGAGACCATGATGTCCCCGGTCTCAATGCCGGCTTCCGCTGCGGGGCTACCCTCCTCCACCGCGAGCACTGCCACGCCCTGTTCGACGTCGAGCCCCAACTGTTGGGCGATCTGCGGCGTCACAGTGCGCGGGGCCAGGCCGAGGAACGCGTGCTCGGCGGTACCGTCCTCCAGCAGTTCCTCCGCGACTTCGACGGCGGTACCCGCCGGGATCGCGAAACCGAGGGACACGGCGCCTGCCTGTGGCGGGATATACGCCTCGCTGATGCCGACAACCTGCCCCTCCCCGTTCACCACTGCGCCGCCGGAATTGCCGGGGCTGATCGCGGCGTCGGTCTGGACGAGATCCACCAGGGACTGACTGTTGGTCGCGGATCCCGGGATCTCCCGGTGCAGGCCGGAAATGATGCCTGCTGTTGCGGTGTTCTCGAAGCCGAGCGGGCTGCCGATCACGATCGCCAGCTCCCCCACCTCGGGCAGTTCGGTCTGGAACTCCGCGGCTGGCAGCCCCGTGCGATCCGCCTGTACGAGCGCGAGGTCGGTAACGACGTCGGTCGCCACCACCCTGCCGGTCACGCGCTGGCCGTCGGCGAAAGCCACCTGCACCTCCTCGGCCCCGCGCACCACATGCTCGTTGGTGAGGATGAGCCCGTTCTCGGTATAGATGACGCCGCTGCCGAGGCCGCCGCTCTCCAGGAAGATCGTCACCACTGAGGGCTGGACGTCGTCGATGATTCCGGGGATGTCGGCGACCGTCGCGGCCGGGGTATCGACGGCGTCGCCGCCCGTCTGGCCCGTCTCCGCCGCTGGAGAACTGGATTCTTCGGCAGGCTCATCGGTCGCTGTGCAACCGGTAAGGGCGAGGGACGCGACGACGGCGACTGCCGCGAGGCGGGCCGCCGTGGACCGGGGTGCATGAGGGGTTTCCACGTGGTTCTCCTTCGGAAATTCGGGAAGGTTCTTCCTTCATTCCTACCAACTAAGCAGGCTGACCAAAAGGAGCAGCCCAAGGAGTTATCGGGCTGTGACGTTCTTCAGCTGCACTTCCCCAAGCACGCCGTCCCGCGCAACGGCCGTCAGGTAGGTGCAGTGCGGTTGCCTGCGCCGGTCGGTGGGCGAGCCCGGGTTGAGCAGCCGCATGCCGCCCGGCGTGAGGGTGTCCCACGGGATGTGGCTGTGCCCGAAGACCAGGACGTCGACGTCGTCGAACAAGTCATCCATGCGCTTCTCCCGACCTGTGGCGGAGCCCGTTTCGTGAATGACGGCGAACCGTACGCCGTCCAGCTCTGCCCGCGCGATCTCGGGAAGGCGGGCCCGCAGCTCCGCGCCGTCGTTATTTCCGTAGACGCCGATGACCTTCCGCGTCCGCCGCTCAAGTTCCTCGAGGAGTTCGGTGCTCACCCAGTCGCCGGCATGGATGACGACGTCGGCCACCTCCGCTTTCGCCCAGACCTCCGGAGGCAGCCGGCGGGCGCGCTTGGGCAGGTGGGTGTCCGCGATGATGAGCATTCTAGAGGCCATGGGGCAAGTCTGGCATGCCCGGACTCCTCGGAACCGGGCGCAGTCCGGACCGGGGCCGGGGCGGGAGCAGTCCAGACAAAGGTGAGCGAAATTCCCCTCACCTTTTTCCGCTTTGCTCCATCCGGCGTCCCTTTTGCTCACCCTTCACTCACTTTGAGCTAGCCCTGGTGGCGTTCGTAGCAATCGTCGTCGCGATCGGCCGTCGGAAATCCAACCCCGGTTGATCCTGCCTATGGGAAACTCGGGGATGACCATTCTGATTGCCGGCTGCGGAGATCTCGGCACGCAGGCCGGGCTCACCTTCGCCGCCTCGGGGCACCGCGTGGTCGGGTGGCGGCGCTCCCCGGAGAAGCTTCCCCTTGGGATCGAGGGCGCCGCGGTGGACCTGACGCGTCCCCTGCCCGCGCTCCCGGAGGCGACCGACGTCGTCGTTATCGCCCTGACCGCCGGCGGGCGCACCGAGGCTGCCTACCGCTCGACGTACTACGACGGCACGGTCAACCTGCTGAACGCCTTCGAGCGTGACGGCGTGAAGCCGCGGCGGATCATCTTCGTGTCCTCCACCGCTGTCTACGGGAATGACGACGGCGCGCGGATCGATGAATCGACCCTCCCCTCGCCTGCGACCCCCACCGGCAAGATCCTCCGTGAGACCGAGACGATGCTCATCGACCAGGCTCCGCAGACGGTCCTGCTGCGCCTCTCCGGGATCTACGGGCCGGGCCGCACGCGGCTGATCGACCAGGTACGTTCCGGCGCCGCTCCGAAGTCCGCGCCGCACTGGACCAACCGGATTCACCGCGACGACGCCGCAGCCGCCATCGTGCACCTCGCCGGCCTTGAGCTTCCGGCGCCCGCGTATCTGGGAAGCGACTGCGAACCCGCGGTCCTTACCGACGTTCACAGCTTCCTTGCGGACGAGCTCAGGCTACCTTTCGGGCACGACGGCGCAGCCCCGCAGCCCGCGACCGGCAAGCGGTGCGACAGTTCGCTGCTGCACCGGAGCGGCTTCGAATTCACCTACCCGACGTACCGCGAGGGCTACCGGGCTGTGCTGAGCGGTGTCGGGACGCGGCACCCATAACCCGAGCAGGCCCACACGTTGCACCTTTCCAACGGCACCGTTGACTCTCCGCATACGAAGGTGTGCGGAAACAGCGGCGAACGCGCAGAGGAAACGGATCCGCGGGTTGGGTGCAGCAGTGATGACAGAGCCCCCGGCTAAATAATCAACCGGGGGCTCAGCATCATAGATCCGCGTCAGGCACAGCTGAACTGCGCGTTGCCCCAGTCCGCGTGATCGTCGCCGGCGTCGTCCGCGTTGCGGTCAGCCACAAGCGTCACTTCCTGGACGTCGGTCACGTCCACGTTCAGTGCCTCGATCGGTGACTCCCACGTCAGTACTTCTGTCTCGGCCAGCACTTCACCGTCACCCAGCACCTTGAAGATGACCGAGCCGTTCTCCTTGGGAATCCGCGAATCGTCGATGCCGACATTCGCGGTGAAGGTGCTGCAGTTGCCCCCGAGGAAGAACTTCGCCGCGGCGTCAGCGTGCATACCGAGCCCCTTCTCGAAGACCTCGCCTCGGACCGTCAGCGGGGAGCCGTCGTTCCGGCCCTGCTCCCCGTTGGACTGATCCCGCTCAATGGGTCCCCAGCCGTTGCTTTCGCTCAGGAAGTCCAGATCGCTGGCGAACGCATCACCCGTGGGCACTTCAGGCTCATTCGGATCGATGGGCTCGTCACCGCAGTGGAACTGCGCGTCTGCCCAGTCACCGTGATCATTACCGTTGCCGTCACCAGCGGTAGTGACGATGAGGTTGACGTAGCGGGCACCGGTCAGGTCGACGTCGAGCTCAACAGTCTGGCTGTCCGGACGCATCACCGGAGTCTGCGCGAGGCGCCGCCCGTCCGCCCATACCTCGAACTGGATGGTTCCGCGTGTCGGCTGGGCATCATCGACGCCTACGTCGGCGGTGAACCGGGTGCACTGGCCACCAACGAAGTACTCGATGTCGCTCGCGGCATGCGCTCCGAGCCCCTTCTCGTAGACCGTTCCGTTGAGGGTCAGCGGCGTACCGTCACCCTCGCCCTGCGGGCCGTTGGAAAGGTCCCGCTCAACCGGTCCCCACCCGTTGGATGCGCTGACCCACTGGTGGTCGCTGGCAAAAACGGTTGACGACGGCGGCTGCGGCAGCGTGTACACGCTCACTTCACCGCGTGCCGTGCGTTCCCCGACGGGTTCGCTGGTTGTGGTGTAGGTTGCGTCGGAACCGATGGTGTAGTTTCCGTCGGCACTCGCCGGTGCGGTGACCTGCCACTTCGTGGTCAGCGAAGCGCCCGGTGCCAGAGTGGCGGCGGTATTCGGCGTCTCCGCCTCGGCGGTCCAGCCCTCGGGAAGGTCGAGGTTCACGGCCACGTCGTTGATGACTGCCGGTTCGTCCGACGTGAAGGTCGTGGTGAATTCGTTCTCGGCGTTCTGCGTCACCACATCCGGGACCATGTCAACGGAAAGTTGAGCGCAGGCGGGGATAGACTCGGCCGGACCGAGATCCTCGACGAGCAGGTTGTCCAGGATGAAGTCCGCGCCCGCTGAACCGCCGGATCGTTCCAGGCCAACCCACGCCTCACCGCAGCCGCCGGCAATGATGGTCTGCTCGAACCGCGTGGTCTCAAGCGCCTGTGGAAGCGCCTGCGACTGGGTCTGTACCACGCCGTTCGTCCCGTCGTACCCGCCGACCCAGTTGTACTGGTCAGCCAAGGCGTTCTGATAGTCGAAGGACACCCGGTACTCATGGCCCGGAGTCATCGGCACCGTGTAGTTCGACGTACGGTACACAAGCCCGGGACCGCCGCCGGGACCGCGGTTCTCTTCGTGTGCCTTCAGCGACCACTTGCCCTCGATCACATCGTCAACTGCCTTACCGTTCCAGCCCTTCTGGGTGTACGGAGCGTTCAGTTCGGACAGGTGCGTCCTCGGATCATTCGATCCCCCGGCGTTGCCCTTCACGAAGGGTCCCCAGCCCTGGTCAACGTTCTCGAAGTCCTCGGACAGAACGCCTTCGGTGGGCACCCGCTCAGTCTTGTTCACGCGGATGTCATCCACGCGCACGGGCGCTTCGCCGTCGGCAGCTTGAATAGTGAGCTTGGGAGCTGCACCGCGCTCGGGAACATCGATCAGAACCCGCATGCGCTGGAAGTGGGTGCCATGCTTCTCGTCCGCGGCAATGAAGTTTTCCGCTCCGGAGCTGGTCACCGTATTCGTTGCCGGTTCCACACCGCCGTCGACCGATAGCGTTGCCTCCCGCTCCTGGCCCGGCTCAATCTCCACCCACGCACTCACGGAGTAAGTACCGGCGTCGAGCTTGCCAAGCTTCTGGCTGATCGAGGAAGCACCCGCGCCGAGCACGGCGTAGCGGTGGCCGAGATCGTTGCGTTCGATTTCCACCGAACCCTGCGGGCTCCAGGCGTCCAGGTTTGCGGCGTTGAACCCTGGATCCTGGACCGGCGTACCCTCACCGAATTCAGCATTGCGCGGCAGCACGGGGCGCTTGTCGTGCACCAGCACGTAAGGCTGTCCAGCTTCGGCCTCGATGGTCACTTCACCCTTGGTCACCTTCGGAGCCGCAACCTCAACGCGGCCATTGTCAGTGAGCTTGAACAGTTTGTAGGCACCACTCTGGCGGAAGGTGTCCGGAAGCTGCCACGTGGTGGTGCCGCCGGCCGGGTTGTAGTGGTAAAGCTTCTGCTGCTTCGATTCGTCCCCGTCGCTGGCCCACGGGAGGAGGTAGGTATCTCCGCGGAGCACTTCAGCGCCGCCCACGGTGATGACCCGGTCCTCGGCTGAGGTGCCGGTCACCGAGAGGTCGCCGGTGAGGTCAATCCGGTTCTGCTCCCACTTCAGGATTTCCTCCTGCTGCAGGAACTTGGCCGGCAGGTTCTTCACCCAGATGTTCTCGTAGAACGCCTCGTAATTGTTCTCTCCGGTCCAGCCTTCCCATTCCACGATGTTCGCGTTGCCGAGCAGCGGGTGCGGGTTCCAGGTGTCCTTGTGCGAGTTCTGCACGAACCGGATGATGTTCGAGTTCACGCCCTTGTTGGTGGAACCGCCGTAGTTCTCGTCGGTAGCCCAGTGCGCCCAGGTGTTGTTGCGGAAGAGTTTGTCGGACCACTCGGAGGAGACCCGGAAGCCGTTCTTGATCAGTTCGTCCTGCATCCGGTCGGCGAGCCAGCCGAACTGGTAGAAGACGTCCACGTAGACCCAGTCGAGGTTCTCGTGTGTCTGGTCGCGGAATTTCCCGATCCGCTCTGCAAGGTAGCCCGAGAGGATGTCCTGGCGCTGGTCGATGTAGTAGGACTGGTCCAGCCAGTTCCATCCCTTGGCATTCGGATCGATCATCTCGGTGTCAAAGAACAGGGATTCCGGGTAGGCCTCGGTCTGGTTGATGTGGATACCGAAGGAGGCGTTCCACTTCTCGCCCTCCTCAAGGAGCTTGTTCAGGTCCTCGAGCCCGCCTGCACGGGTGTTGTAGTTGTCGGCGAAGTCGGTGTTCGCGGAGTCGTGGCCCTCACTGCCGAAGCCCTTCAGCAGTGCGCTCTGACCCAGGCCGTCGGTGGCAAGCGCAATACGCTTCGTGTCATCCAGGGTGCGCAGGAACGGGTGCGTGGCCTGCGATGCAAAGTTGAAGGGGATGCGGTGGACCACCTTGTCGGGAACCTGCTCACCCTTGTAGGGCATCACTGCGATGTTGTTCCGCAGGGCGATGGCGCCGTCCTGCCAGTCAACCGCGCCGTCGTCGTTCGCGTCCGGGGTGATCGCGATCCTGGTCCAGGGAAGCTCTTCGGTTTCGGTGGACTCATTGGCGCGGTACAGCCACTGCCCGCTGGAGATGCCCATGCGGACGTTCTCCCCGTCCTGTTCCGCCTGCCGCCAGAAGCGGCCCTGGTCGCGGAAGCCCGGACCGGAGGATGTGTCATACAGCGAGTTGGATTCCAACGCTGCTGCAAGCTCCGATGTGTTGGCGATAGCGAAGGCGGATCCCTTGGGCTGCGCGTCGATCGGGGTTGCGTCAGTGATCGGCGTAAAGGTGTCACCGCTGACACCCCGGTCCACCGAAATGTTGGCCGTGGAAACCTGTGCGCCGCTCTGCGCAGAGGAAACACTCACCAGCTCGTGGCCGGGGATCTGGATGGTGCGGATCTGGGTATCAGTGCCGTCGGTGATTCCGGTGACCTCAAACGTCACAACGCTCTGCTCCACGCTGATTCGCGCGTCGAGTTCAGCGCCCTCGATGCCGGGGAAAGTCAGGGTGTAGTTGACGGCGGCGTCGCCGTCTTCCTGCACGACGACGTCGGCCGGCTGGGCTTCCCCGTTAATGGTCACGGCTTCCAGGGTGTCGGCATTGCCACCCAGGACTGCGTCAGTCGCCAGATGCTCGTAAGAGACCACCTGCGGAAATTCCGAAGAAACGGTTACTGCCAGTTCCTGCGACGTAATGATCTGTGTGTTCCCCGCCTCCTGTGCGACGGCGGGAAGTGCTGCCAGCGGGGTGAGGGCTGACGCCGCCACCACCCCTATCACTGACAGGCTGCCCGCACGCCGCAGGCGCTGTGATGAGCTGCTCATCTTTCTCCTCTTGCTGGTCCGCTGAATTCCTGCCACGCCCATCTTCGGGCTCCCAGAGCGGCAGTGTTATGGATAACATGAATCACTATTCCACTGTTGGACACGTCACACAAGAGGATGCAGCGGGATTGGCGACAGTCAGAACGACTCGATGTACTGTTCGCTCGATCCCAGGTCCGGTTCTTCCCGCAGCTCAGCGTGCGTTCCACATTGCTGAAGCTCCAGGACTACTATGCGGTTGAGTCCGGCCTGCAGCAGCGGGCCTGGGACGTAGTACGTTGCTTGCGGCCCAACCTCCCAGTAGCGTCCGAGCAGGAATCCGTTGATCCAGACGAACCCCTTCACGAACCCCGGAAGCGCGAGGAAGGTGTCCGCGGGATCCGTGCATTCAAAGGAGGTCTCGAAGAAACCGCTGGCGCTGCCGTCAACGGGACCGTCAGCCAGGCTTGCCGGGTCGAATCCCTCAAGGTCAACCGCAATCTGCTCCCAGCCATGAATCAGCCGCCGCCCAACGGTCACCCCCTGCAAGATGCCTTTATGCTCGCCAAGGTACGGCCCGTAGTTGATGCGGCCCTGATTCTCGACCAGGATTTCGAGCGTCACGCGCTTTCCCTGCCCGACGACGGCGAGGCCGCCTTCCCCGGTCCCGCGGTCCAGCACTCCCAGTGGCTCCCCGTCGAGGAAGACCTGGGCCCTGTCGTGCAAGCCCAATACGCTGATACGCGATTCGCCGCGCGGAAGCATTGGCGTGGACCGGTAGAGAACCAGGCCGGCATCAAGGCCCAATTCCTCGAAAGTGAGCGGCGATGCCGAGCGGACGGGCGCCGCGAGTTCTCGCAAGGTCTCAAGCAGGCCTGCCCGGTGGTTCATCGCCAGCCGTGCGGGAGCCAACCGGCGCGCTGCAGCGGGCAGTGCAGCAACGGGCAGCGCGCCGTCGTCGTCGTTCTCGTGACTGTGCAGTGCCGCGCGGATCGTGTGGAACTTCTCAGTGAGTGCGCCGTCTTCGGCGATAGGCGCGTCGGAGTCGTAGCTCTGCACCGTGGGCTGAAGAACCCCGTCGGCATGGTTTGCTCCGGCCCAGAGGCCGAAGTTGCTGCCGCCGTGAGCCATGTAGAGGCTGACGGAGCCGTTCTCGGCGAGGATTTCCGCGACCCCGGACGCCGCGCTTTCGGGCGTGCGTGTGTGGTGTTTTTCGCCCCAGTGGTCAAACCAGCCGTTCCAGAATTCGGCGCACAGGAACGGTTCTGAGTTGCGGCGGGTACGGAGGAGTTCGGCGGCGTCATGCGCACCGCTGCCGAAGGTCGCGGCCGCCATGGTGCCCTCGAGGGTTCCGCCGTCGAGCATGAGTTCGGTTGGACCGTCCGCGGTGTAGATGAGCTCAACGATCCCGCGGGACGTCAGCGCATCGCGCAGCCAGGCGAGGTACGCGGTGTCATCGCCATAGCTGCCGTACTCGTTCTCGAGCTGCACCGCCACCACGGGACCCCCGTGAACAGCCTGCCGTCGTTCAATGATGGGCATCAGCTCATCGAACCACTCGGCTAGGGGCTCAAGGTAGCGCCTGTCACTCGATCGCAGCGAGATCCCGGGAACGCCGGTGAGCCATGCTGGGAATCCGCCGTTATCCCACTCGGCGCAGATGTACGGGCCGGGACGCACAATTGCGTCCAGCCCGAGCTCCGCCGCAAGGTCGATGAACGCCCCGAGGTCCCGCCAGCCCGTGAAGTCCGGAGGCCCGGGCTTGCGCTGATGGAAGTTCCACGCAACGTAGGTGTCCACCGTGTTGAGCCCGAGTGCCTTGATTTTCTCCAGGCGGTCGCGCCATTGGTACGGATGGACGCGGAAGTAGTGAACGGAGCCGGAAAGGATGCGGTGCGGCTGTCCGTGTCGGGCCAGTTGGGAGTCGGCGAACGTCAGCGCGGCACCCGCGGGTTCAGTTCCGGGGCGAAAATCATTCTGAAGCAGGGTCACTCCTCTATGTTACGGATAACACCTGATGACCTCAATGGGGGCATCGCACGCGTCCGGGGGAAGTTACGATGTTACAGACACCATACGTAACATTCGCCCGGAGGAAGTACATGACCATCGAGACCCGCCGATCCCCGTCAATGCGCGAGGTCGCCCAGGCCGCCCAGGTCTCGGCGCAGACGGTTTCGCGCGTACTCAGCGACCATCCGCACGTGCAGCCGGATACCCGCGCACGCGTACTTGCTGCCGCCAACAAGCTCGGTTACCGGAGGAACAACACCGCGCGGGCACTCGTAACCGGGCGAAGCAACACCCTCGGCGTGGTCACCCTCGCCACCAGCTTCTACTCACGCGCTTCTCTCGCCCTGGGGATTGAGCACGAGGCCAGGCGATCCGGCTACACCGTCAATACGTCGACGACGGCGTCGCTCGCCTCCCCCGCGATCGGCGCCTCCATCTCGCGCCTGGTGGATCAGGGCGTGGACGGACTCGTCATCGCGGTTCCGCTCATCGACGTCGACGAGCCGCTGGAGCAGCTGACGCGGCGCGTACCCACAGTGGTGGTGGACGGTTCGCGGACCTCCGCCGCCGACGTCGTCGCTGTTGACCAGGCGATCGCCGCACGCCTGGCAACGGAACACCTCCTGAACCTCGGGCACCGGACGGTGTGGCACCTGGCAGGCCCGTCGGAGTGGTCCGACTCCGCCACCCGGGTGATCGGCTGGAAGCAGGCCCTTGAGGACGCCGGCCGCGACGTTCCGCCCGAGCTTCACGGCGACTGGACACCGGAGGCCGGCTACCGGAACGGCCTGCTCCTCGGGCGGATGCCGGAGGTCACGGCGGTCCTCGTGGCGAGCGACGAGATGGCATTCGGTTTGATCCGCGCGCTCACCGAACTGGGCCGTCGCGTGCCGGAGGACGTCTCCGTGGTGGGCATCGATGACATCGCGCTCGCTGCCTACAGCAACCCCCCGTTGACTACGGTGCGGCAGTCCTTCGAGGAGACAGGGCGGCGGGCGGTTGCGCACCTGCTGCGCCAGATCAGCGACCCTGAACGGGACTCGGCTCCGGAACTGGTACAGCCGGAGTTGATTGTCCGAGCGACAACGTGTGCACCGACCTCCACCTAAAAAAGATAAGTATGCTTCCCATCCGCCTCCTTTGTGCCTACTGTTGAACCGTGCAGTGCGGCGCGGCCCCACACGCTTCGCCGACCGGACAACTTCGTGCAGCCAAGCAAATGGAGGTTCCGATGGAAGAAACACTGAGAAACGGGCTCGCGTCAGTCATAGATTTCGTGCCCAAACTGCTGTTGTTCCTCGTCATACTGATCGTCGGGCTCCTGGTGGCCAAGGCGATCTCCAAGGCGCTGGACAAGCTGCTTGAGCGCGTCGGTTTCGACCGGCTCGTGGAGCGGGGCGGAGTAAAGAAGGCCCTCGCCAAGTCGTCGCTGGATGCCAGTGACATCATCGCCAAAATCGTCTACTACGCGCTGGTCCTGTTCGTCCTCCAGTTTGCTTTCGGAGTGTTCGGGCCCAACCCGGTCAGCGACCTGCTCGAAGGAATCATCGCCTTCCTGCCGAAGATCATCGTTGCGATCATCATCGTGATCATCAGCGCCGCGATCGCCGCAGGAGTCAAGAGCCTGATCCAGGGCTCCCTGGGCGGCCTTTCCTACGGGAAAATCCTGGCGAACATCGCGAGCATCTTCATTCTGGGCATCGGCATCATCGCGGCCCTGAACCAGGTGGAAATTGCGACGACGGTGACCACACCGATCCTCATCGCGGTCCTCACAGCGATTGTCGGCGTCATTGTCGTCGGCGTGGGCGGCGGGCTGATCAAGCCGATGTCGCAGCGCTGGGAGCACTACCTCAACAGGGCCGAGGCGGAAGCGCCGAGGATGAAGGCGGAAGCCCAGTCATCGCCGTCGGCATCTGAACAGCTCAAGGGCGCCACTCATGAGGCGAAAGCACGCACCCAAACCCATGACGCCTCAGGCAGCACGCAGGTAAACCGGCCGGACGAACCGGACGCTCCGCGCTTCCGCTAACCCAACACAACTCCGCTAACCCAACACAACAAGGAGAAACCATGAACATCGACAAGCAGCAGATCATCGACCTCCTGAAGAACCAGGGCGATAACGACAAGGCCGACCAGGCCGACAAGGAGCTCCCCGACCAGGTGGACACCGACCGCGATTCCGGCCTGCTGAGCAAGCTCGGGATCAACCCGCAGGACCTCATGGGCAAGCTGGGCGGCTTCATGGGCTGATTCAGTCCTCATCGAGGGGCCACTTATAACCGTTCTGCCTCGATCTCGCGGTTATATGTGGCCCCTCGATTGCGTCTAAGTTCCATGCGCTGCCGGATGAGAATGTCGTGAGAACTCGGGCGTATGCCTTGAGTAGCAGCGCGGCGTGAGCTTTCATGGAAGTACGACGACGGCGAGCGCTTGAGGAGGTGCCCAATGCAGCTTCCCCCTCCGCCGGGCCGGGCACCGGTCGCGAACTCTTTGCAACCCGGATCCACCGGCATTCCGGGCTTACCCGGAGACGCCCGCGGGCAGATCCTCGGCGACGGCCGTTACGAGGTGGGCGACCTCCTCGGTACCGGTGGGATGGCCGAGGTGCGCCGCTGCCTTGATAAGCTCCTTGGCCGCGAGGTCGCCGTCAAACTTTTCCGCAGTCATTCCGAGGGCCGCCTGTCGGACCGTGAGCGCACCGAAGCCCAGCTTCTTGCGAGCCTGGACCATCCGGGCCTGGTAAAGGTGCACGACGTCGGCCGTTCCGCACAGTTCGGCTGGGTGGTCATGGACCTCATTGACGGGCCGGACCTGCACCACCTGTTGTACGCGGGACCTCTGGCGCTTGGGCAGGCGCGAACCATAGGGCACGATGTCGCCCGCACGCTGGCCTACGTACATGGCCGCAGAATCACCCACCGGGACGTCAAACCCTCCAATATTCTTACCCGTGACGCGGATCCCCATTCCGGCCAGTTCGGCTACGTGCTGACCGATTTCGGGATCGCGCGCCGGGCGGACAGCGCCCGGCTGACGGCCACCGGGGAAACCATCGGTACCGCCGCCTACTTCAGCCCCGAGCAGGCGCGCGGTGACACAGTGAGTCCGGCCAGCGACGTCTACTCCCTCGGCCTGGTGCTCCTGGAGTGTTTGACCGGAGAGGCAGCCTTCCCCGGCCGCGGCCTCGAAACGGCCCTCGCCCGGCTGCACCGCTCCCCCGAGATCCCACCCTCGGTCAACCCCGTCTGGCGGCGCCTGATCACCCGGATGACCGCTAGCGATCCGGTTGAACGCCCGACGTCCGCCGAGGTCGCCCACATGATCGTGGCCGAGCGTGAGCGGCTGCTCTCCGAAGGACGCCCTGCAACCGTGATCGCCCAGCCGGACCCGGAACCGACCCGCCGGAACTTCGTGCTGGGTGTCAACGACGACGACGAACGGTTGGACCCGGCACCAGCCGAACCAGCGGCTCATCCGAGGAAACAGCCGAAACGACAGGCCCCGGCGGCGGCACCGGGACTCACGGACAAGCCGGATCGACGCGCCTCGACGCCGAAGGCTCCCCGCGCGGGCCGCCAGCACCGCGCGCTGCTGGCGGGCGCCGTCGTCGTTGTTCTTGTCCTGGTGGCCGCGGCGGTGGTTCTGGTGAACCTACTTGGCCAGGCTTCGCAACTCGAGCCGTTACCATCCGTGCCGGGAGAGCCCGGCGAGCGTCTGTCCGAACTCTACGAAAGTGTGCAGCCATGAGACCACAACGGTGGGTCCTCCTGCTAGCCATAGCCTTACCTGCTCTCGGCGCCTGCGGAGGCCCGACTTCGATGGAGCCGGACGTTGCGGAGTCGTTCCAGCAACAGGTGCGGACGCTGGCCACCCTCACGCAGGATGGCCAGACGGAGCGGGCGCTGGAAGAGGCCGCGGCGCTGAAGGCGGATGTGCAGGCGGCAGCTGCAGCCGGTACCGTCACGGCGGGCCGTGCGGACAGGATCGAGGCGGGCATCGACTCCTTTGTGGCATCTCTGACGCCCGTGGAACAAACGGAGACTGTGCCCCCGGCACCCGGGCCGTCGTCGTCGGTCGGGCCTGATCCTGCGCCGGTAGACTCCGATCCACCCGTGTCACCCCCGAAGCAGGTCACACCCGATGACCGGGCGGACGGCGAGGAAGAGGACAGCGAGCGCTCCGAGGAGGAGGCCGAAGAAGCGCGGGATCAGGCGGAAGATGAGGCAAAGGAACGCGAGAAGCGCGAGGACGACTAGCTCTGGACCAGACCGATTCCGGCGAGCGCGATAGCGGCGACCAGGAGGGTTGAGGCAGCAGCGAGGATGAACGGGCGCACGCCGACGCGCCGAAGGTTGGCCAGCCGCACTCCGCAGCCCAGCGCGAACATCGCCGCGGACAGCAGGGCGGTCTGAGCCAGGTTTCCGAAAGCCAGTACGGTGCCCGACACGTCGAGGAATGAACGAGCCGCGACCATGACCAGGAATCCGAGGATGAACAGCGGGACAATCGGCGGGCGGGCGGCATGTGAATCCGCAGGCCCGGAGCGGCGCTGACGGACACGCTGCCGGACGCTCAGGACTGTGACCACGGGGGCGAGCAGAAGGACGCGGGCGAGCTTCACCAGGACAGCCGCGCTCAGGGCACCACCGCCGATCAACCCTCCGGTTGCGACCACCTGCGCTACCTCGTGGACGGACGCGCCAGCCCACAACCCGGTGAGTTCCGGTCCCAGGTCGAGCAGCTGTCCAGCCAGCGGAATCAGCGGAATCAGAAGCGTGCCGAAGATGACCACGAGCGCGACGGCGGTGACAACGTCCTCTTCCTCAGCGTCGGTGGCACCTTCAACAGCCGCCACGGCAGCGGCGCCGCAGATGGAGAAGCCGCAGGCGATCAGCAGGACCTGCGCGGGACGCATCCGGAGCAGCCTGCCCATGAGGAGTGTGCCGAAGATTCCACCGAACACAACGCAGACGACAACCGCCAGCATGGGCGCACCGAGTGAGAGGATGTCGTCCAGCACAAGCTGCAGGCCCAGGAACACGATGCCCAGTCGTAGCAACCGCCGGGAAGCGACGGCGAGACCCGGCGCCGTCGACGCCGGAAGCGTGACGGTATTGGTGACGACGATGCCCAGTACGATCGCGACGATCAACGGACTGACGCCCGGCAGTAGCAGCTGCACGCTCAGCGCAATCACCACTGCCGCTGCGCAGAGCAGCAGTCCGGGTGCGTGGCTGCGGAGTCGGCTCGCTTGAGCGTACGTATACATTGCTTCGATGCTTTCATCGGCTGCGCGGGCCCGGTAGCCGTCAATTTCGCATGGAGGCATATGCTTTCCATATGAGTGAGCGGTGGCCGAACCTCAGAGCGCTGGAGCTGTTCGTCGCCGTCGTCGACGAGGGAAGCGTGGGCGCCGGAGCCCGGAAGGTGGGTATCGCGCAGCCCAACGCGAGCCGCCTCGTCGCGGAGCTGGAACTGTCCGCGGGAACGGCGCTCGTCAACCGGAGTCCGCGCGGCTCGACGCCCACGGCAACGGGGCTGCTGTTCGCCGAACAGTCGCGTGCTGTCCTGAATTCCGCGCGCCAATTCAACGACTGGATGCGGGATGCTGGGAGCACTGAGGCACCGGAACTCAAGATCGGTGCCAGCATGACGATCGCGGAGCACCTGCTGCCCGCCTGGCTGACCGGGCTGCGGCGGCGGGTGGGTCCCGTGCGGGTGGACCTGCGCGTCCTCAATTCCGCGCAGGTGCTTGAAGAAGTCCGCAACGGTTCGCTTCAGGTGGGGTTCGTCGAGACGCCGCACGTGCCGGATCGGCTGAACTCGATGGTGGTACAGCAGGACGAACTCGTGGTGGTTGTCGCCCCCGGCCATGAGTGGTCCGGCCGCGCCGGCGGCGTGAGCCTGGAGGAACTGTCTCAGACCGCGCTGGTGGTACGTGAACAAGGCTCAGGAACCCGTGAGGCCCTGCAGGAGATCCTTGCCGGCCTGCATCCGGTTGAGCCCCTGCAGGTGCTGGGCAGCAACGCTGCGGTCAGGGTGGCCGTGGCTTCCGGGGCGGGGCCTGCTGTGCTCAGCAGGCTTGCCCTCGCCGGCCAGCTCGCGAGCGGCGAACTGGTGAGCGTTCCGTTGCAGGATCCGCAGGCCCGGCGTCCCCTCACCGCTGTCTGGCAGGGACCGCGGCGCCTCACCGGGGCTGCGGCGGAGCTTGTGGCTGTGGCCGCACAGCCCAACTCGCCGAACCCCGCCTGAGCTACGCTAGGGCATGCGCACGATCACCGAGAACTGCTACCAACTGCAGCGCTCCAAGGGAGCCAACGGTTACCTGATCCGCGCCGCGGGGCACACCGCCGTCGTCGATCCGGGCCTTGCAAACGGGCACGACGCCGTGCTGCGCGAGTTACGCGATGCCGCGCCTGTTGTCGGGCCGGTCACCCACATCCTGTTGACCCATTACGACGGCGACCACACGCAGTCGGTCCGCCGCCTTCAGCGCGAGCTGGGTGCAACGGTATGGCTCGGCGTCGCGGATGCCGCCATCCTGCGACGTGATGTTCCACCGCCCACCCGGGTGCGCCGCGTCTTGTTCCGCCTGATACCAGCCAGCTTTCCCGGGTCGGTGACCGAGCTCGACGGCGAGCGCGAACTGTTCGAGGGCGTCACCACCTTCCCAACGCCCGGACATACACCGGGTCACGTCGCCTATCGGTTCGGGGATGTCCTGTTCAGCGGGGATGCTGTCCGGGTTGACCGCGACGGCGGTATCAAACGCTTTTTCAGCGCCCTGAACAGCGACAATATGGTCGCAGCACGGACCACGGCTGAACTGCAGCGCCGGATAGACAGCGGCTCAGTGCGCTGGATCTGCCCCGGACACAATCCGCCCGCGCAGGTGCGGTCCCAACCCTGACGCTGGTGGGCGAAGTACCGACTACGCTCTTGTCATGCGCACGCTTCGACGACTGCACCTCTTCGCCCTGACCCGGTCCCTCGTCATGCGGGGTGTCATGGCGTTCGCTGCCGTGCAGGCGCTGGTGATCGCCGCCATCGTGCTGGTGGACTCGGTGCAGAAGAAGTTGCGCAGCAAGCGTCCGGGCTTCCCGCACCCGGGGATTTTCGAATCGGCAGTGGCCCAATCCGCTACCACCGTCTACACCTACGGACACGATCTCTACGAGGAGATGCTCTCCACCATCCGGAACGCCCGGCACACCGTCATGCTGGAGACGTACATCTGGAAGGGCGACGCGATCGGCCGGCAGTTCAAGGATGCCCTGAACGAGGCGGCCGCCCGTGGCGTGAAGGTCTACGTGATTTACGACGGCTTCGCGAACCTGGTGGTCCCGCCGACCTTTTACCGCTTCCACCCGGACGTGGAGGTCTTCCGCTTCCCGGTCATCCGTCCGTCGATCCTGTTCACGAACATCCGCGGAACCGGGTTCGATCACCGCAAGATCATGGTGGTGGACGATTCGATCGGGTTTGTCGGCGGCTACAACATCGGCTCCCTGTACGCCTCGAAGTGGCGGGATACGCACCTGAAAATCGAGGGGCAGTCCGTGTGGGAGCTACGGCAGGCGTTCGCCTCGTTCTGGAACTCGGCTCCCGCCCAGCGTCACCGGCCGCTGCCTGAAACCAGCGCCGAATTCTGGGAGCCGCGGCTCCGCGCGGTCAACAACATCCCCGCGAACCTGGTGTTCCCCATCCGCGGCGTCTACCTCGATGCGATCAACCGGGCGCACAGCCATATCTACATCACCACCGCATATTTCATTCCGGACCAGCAGATTCTAGAGGCACTGCTCCGGGCAAGCAAGCGCGGCGTGGACGTCCGGGTGATCCTTCCGGAAGATTCCAATCACGTGGTCTCCGACTGGCTGTCCCGCGGCTTCTACTCCGCGCTCCTGCGCGATGGGGTGAAGATCCTGCTCTACCAGAACGCTATGATCCACGCGAAAACCGCCACCGTTGACGGCCAATGGTCAACCGTAGGAACCGCGAACATCGACCGGCTCAGCCTGACCGGGAACTACGAGATCAACATCGAGATGTTCGACGAGGACCTCGCCGCCAACATGGAACGCATCTACGAGATCGACAGCAGCAACTGCCGCGAGCTCTCCCTCGAGGAGTGGGAAGGCCGCCACATCGTCGCGCGGGTCAGCGAGGCGATCCTCGCACCCCTGCGTCCGTTCCTCTAGACAGGGTCGGAGGCGAACCGGGACAGGTAGCCCTGGCGCGACTGGTGCACATGGCCGGCCATCAGCTTCTCGGCCTCGGCGGCGTTCCCGGCGTCGATCGCGGCCATGATGCTCCGGTGTTCGGTCCAGGATTCCTTGCCGCGGGTATTCACGTCCGTCGCGTAGAGCCATTCAATCTTCCCCGAGATCTGGCGCAGCAACGCAGTCAGGGAGGAACTTCCACTCAGTTCCGCCACACCCAGGTGGAAGCGCATGTTGAGTTCGGGGAGCAGGTCCAGACGGTTCTGCGCGACGGCGGCGTCCCCCTCATCGAGCACGCCCGCCAGCACCTTCCGGGCCTGCCACCACTCGACGCTCGGTGCACCGGAGTCGAACTGGGCTGCAGCCCGTCGTGCAGCCCGCCGGGCCGTCGCCGATTCCAGGGCCTCACGCACGAAGAAGAGGTCATCGGCGTCGTCGACCGGGATTTTCGACACCGTGGACCCGGCATAGGGCTTGGACTCCACGAAACCCTCAGCCTCCAGCGCCCGCAGCGCCTCCCGGACCGGTACCCGCGAAATCCCGTACTTGGAGGCAAGCGCGGTCTCGGTCACGCGGGTGCCCGGAGGCAGCGCGCCGAGAATGATGTCCTTGCGGATCTCATCCTGGACACGTTGCTTCGGCGGGGCATCCTCGCTAGCGTCCTGCTGCATAACCCTGCACTCCTCGGGGGTTCGCGGCGGCCATGAGGACGCCGGTGGATGGGTCGCTGACAACGCAGGACAGGCGTCCGAGTGCCCAGTCCCCTGCCCGCGTGAGGATGTGTCCGCGCTTCTCGAGGTCCGCGAGGACGTCCTCTCCCAGGCGGTCCTCGACGACGGCGCCGCCGGGCTCCCAGGTACGGGGGAAGAACGAGCCGGGTATCGACGTCGTGTGCAGTGACGGTGCGTCGATGGCCTGCTGTGGGGTGTAACCGCCGACGATCGTGCGCAGGATGTAGAGCAGCTGCCACTGGTCCTGCTGGTCGCCGCCAGGTGAACCGAGCGCAACTACCGGCTTTCCGTCCTTCAGGATCAGGGTTGGCGTGAGGGTGGTGCGCGGGCGCTTCCCCGGTTCCAACGACGACGGCGCCCCCTCCTCGAGCCACGTCATCTGCAGCCGGGAGCCGAGACAGAACCCGAGTTCGGGGATGGTCGGCGAAGACTGCAGCCAACCGCCCGAAGGCGTCGCGGAGACCATGTTCCCCCACTGGTCCACGACGTCGATGTGGCAGGTGTCGCCGCGGGTCTCACCGCTGCGGGAAACTGTGGGCTCCCCCACTCCCGCGAAGCCGTCCTTCCCGGCGAGCGCGGGCGGCGTGTACTCGGTGCGCAGCGGCGGGGTGAACGGCGTGTGGCCAGGGACCGTGCCGGGCCGGAAATCGGTGGATGCCTGATCGCTGATCAGCGCACGGCGTTCGGTGGCATACTCCTCGGACAGCAGATAGTCCATCGGCACGGAGGCGTCGCCGTAGTACGCCTCTCGGTCGGCGATCGCGAGCTTCTGCGCTTCGAGGATGGTGTGCGCGCCGAGCGCGGTGGAGGGATCCAAACGATCGTCGTCGAACCCGTCAAGGATGGCGAGTGTCTGCAGGAGCGCTGGGCCCTGGCCCCACGGGCCGGTCTTGGCAATGGTGTACCCGCGGAACTCGAGGGTGGTGGGTTCCTCGTAACCGGCCTCGAAACCGGCGAAGTCCTCAAGGCTCATCACCCCGGCATGATCCTGTCCAGAAGAGTGCCGGTGCGGGGTCTTGATGAATTCCACGGCGGCCTGGGCAACGAAGCCCGTCCGCCACTCGCGGCGGGCGGCATCGATGCGCTCCTCGCGGGGCGCCGACTGGGATCCCGCCGCGACCAACCGGTCGAGGACGGCGGCGTATGCCTCGTTCTTAACGACCTCCCCGTCAGCCGGGATCCTGCCCTCCGGCATCCATAGGGCCGCCGATGTTGGCCAGTGCTCGCTGAAGAGGTCTTTCACGGCGTTGATCGTTGCACCTACGCGGCCAACGATCGGGTGTCCGTTCCGGGCATAGCCGATCGCGAAAGCGAGAGCATCGCCCAGCTCCCACGTCCCGTGGTCGCGCAGCAGCAGAAGCCAGGCGTCGACGGCGGCGGGAACGGCGGCGGCGAGCGCACCGGCGCCGGGCACCAGTTCCAGGCCCTCGGCGAGGTAGTGTTCGCGGGTTGCGGCAGCCGGTGCCGGACCCTGGCCCATCAGAACAACGGGCTTGGACGGGTTCTCCGCCGTCGCGAAGACGCCGGTCATGTCGCCGCCGGGTCCGTTGAGGTGGGGCTCCACGATGTGAAGTACGAACGCTCCGGCGACCGCGGCATCGAAGGCGTTGCCGCCGCGCTCCAGGACCGCCTGCGCTGACGCCGTTGCCAGCCAGTGGGTCGAGGCGCTCATCCCGAAGGAACCGCGCAGGGTGGGGCGCGTGGTGAAGGAGTCGGGCGTAGTGAAGGGGGTCATCAGTGCAGCTACTTTCGACGGGTGCCAATGGGTTCGAACCGGCGAGTGAGGGGTGGCCCGACGCACAGTTTCGATTGAATACAATTATGAGAAGAAGCCTAGGCTTCGTATACGTTCGATTCAAGTATCGCCCACGAAGGGAACCCGAATGCCAACCGCGCGAGTGCCGACCGACCGCCTCCACCTGGCACTGATGCTGGTGCTCACGTTCTCAACGGGAGTGGTGGACGCCGTCGGGTACTTAGGCCTCGACCGGGTTTTCACGGGCAACATGACCGGCAACGTGGTGCTGTTGGGAATGGCTGTGGCCGGCGGAAACGACCTCCCCGTTCTGCGGCCAGCCCTTGCGCTGCTCTTCTTCATGGTGGGCGCGCTGCTCGCCGGGCGGATGCTGCGGAAGGCGCCCGAAGGATGGTCGGCGCGCACCACGGTGGCGTTCGGGGCGGTGGCGCTGGGCACTGCGGCGATTGCCGTCGTCGTCGGGTTCGTGGATGTCAGTGCTGACGAGGTGCTGGGCAGCACTGTTACCTCAGGGCTCGCAACGGTGATGGGGATTCAGGCCGCCGCCGCGAAGCGATTGAAGGTTGCGGAGATTACCACCGTCGTCGTGACCTCGACCATCACGGGGTTCGCGTCGGATTCGCGGCTCGCAGGCGGGAAGGGGAAGTATTGGGTCCGCCGGGCGCTGGCTATCCTGCTGATCGGTCTCGGTGCTGTGGCGGGCGGATTCGCGCTGCTGATCGACCTGTGGGTGGGCGTAGCAATTTCGGCGGTGCTGACCGTTACGGTGACGCTGCTCGGACATCTGCGCTACCGGCATAATCGGCGCCATGCCGACAGCGATGTGGCGGCGGCAGCGCGTTAGGCGTCGAAATGCGTGGCGGGGCCGACGTCGTTCACAGACGCGACAACCGCCGCGGCAACGGTGTGCAGCTTGACGTTGCGCGCGTTGGATGCGGCCTTGAGGATGCTGGCTGCCTCCCCTTGGCTGCACCGGTTCTGGCCCATGATGATGCCGACGGCGAGGTCGATGGTTGTGCGATTCTCCATAGCGGCGGTCAGGTTGTCGGTGTGCTCCACCAGGGTTGTTACGCGCAACGCGAGCTGCATGGATCGGGATGCCTTGTGCGCGAACTTTTCTGCCGCCTCGATGTGGCCACCATTGAAGACGCGCGCTTCGCGGCAGTAGAGGTCGAGTCCGGCGTTCGCCGCTCCTTCGAGGATGACGGGGACTCCAAGGGCCGAACGAAGCCCGTGCCCGACTATCGCGTCCGTATAATCCCCAAATCGATCCTCAGTCCGGAAATCCTCCACCACCACGGTGTATTGCTCACGTGCGGCGCGGAGACACGGGCCGTCGTCGAACGCGTACTGGATCTCGTCCATGGCTTTCGCCTCGTCGCTGCTGCTAGCGACGGTTGCTTCGTGCTTGGGTCTGAGAAGGGTGACGGCGGCGTAGATGGTCTTGCCGGTTGCTGCGGAAAGCTCGCGTGCAGCGAGCTGCACCATGCCGTCGAGGAACTCCCTGATCCCGGCGCTCTCAAGCACCAGGTCCTGCAGCTCGTGCCGGACCGACTCCTCATCAATAGCGTCTGCCACGTCGATCCACCTCTGCTCGGTATCCGTCCCCCGCTTCAGCGCTGGGGTTGTAGCCGCGGACCGACGCCCGTAGCCTGAGGTAAACAGTCTACTTACTATCTGGAGGGGCCGTGGACAAGAACGAAGACGCACAAGTTTCCAATAACTCCGACGCCGGGCGGTATGAGATCAGCCTCGACGGCAAGCCGGCTGGTTTCGCGGAGTACCGGTTGAAGGACTCGCGGGTCATCTTCACGCACACCGAAGTCGACTCCGCCTTCGAGGGCCGCGGCGCCGGCAGCACGCTCGCGCGGTATGCACTGGACGACGTGCGCTCACGCGGCCTCCAGGCTGCTCCCCTGTGTCCGTTCATTGCTGCGTACATCGAGCGGCATCCCGAGTACCAGGACCTTGTCGCGACGGATTAAACGCATGCTCTGGTAGGACTCTGCCTAGCTCCCTAAGTACGACGACGGCGCCACCACGGTGAGCGCCTCGCCTCCTCCCTCTGGGGTTTCCCCGGGGTCCCGCCCTGGTCTTCCTGGTCCCCCTGCGCATGTTCTCCCTGCGCCGCGTGGACGGCGCGTCGTTCACGCCAGCGTGCGATCTCCGTTTCGACGTCGCGGGTTTTGGTGACCACGGGTGGACCGCCAAGCAGCTGCCTGCGAGCTTCGATGACCTGGCGGTTAAAGTCCTCGAGCAGTTCGCGAACCTTCGCCTCGCTGTACTGGCGGTCGAGCTCCGAATCCAGCTCCCCGTCTTCCCTGCGCAGCCTGAACGGGGCGGGTGCGAGGCCGGAGAGTTGTTCCCGTTCGATCAGACCCTTTACCCACCAGTCCGGATCGAGCGTGGCGCCCAGCCCCGGTATCGGTTTGCCGGCGTACTTGAGGTTGTCGAAGTCGCCGCGGGCGGTGGCTTGCCGGATTTCGAAATCGGCCTTGGCGGCGAAGTCGGTGATGGGAGCGCTGCCCTCTTCGTCGTCGTCGACCTGCTCCTGCGCTTCAGCGGCGTCGCTGCCGGAGCGTCGTGCGGAACGGTATTCGGCCACCCGCTGCATGCGTCGGGTGCGTTCGTTGTCCTCATTCATGGCTACCTGCGCTTCCCTGGTGGTCCCTCCAGTATTCCGAGGGCGCCTGCGGTGGGGCAAGGTCAGCTTTGCGGTTCGCGCTTGTGCTGCTTCCGCTGGACGTCGAAGAGGAACTGCCGTCCGCCGTCGGACAATTTGTCTGGGCTCTCCATGACCTCGACGCTTCTGAACACGTTTAGGCATTCCAAGGTCCGTATGGTGTCGCGAATGAGGATGCGTCCGTCGGTTGCCGAAACAGTTCTGCCGTCAACCCTGAAGCCGCTTGCGTTCAGGATCTCAGCCACAATCTCGGCCCGCTGTTCGCGCGCCGGAGGCTCATGGCCCACCAGCCAGGGTACGACGACGGCGTTCACCAGTTCCGCGGCGTCCCTCCCGGGACGCGCGATGCTCGTGGCGAGGTAGTCCCAGAGGGCGGCGTCGTTGTCGACCAGTTTCCTGCCAAGCGGCGTGCGGACGAGCTTCCCCTTGTACTTGCGCAAAAGCTTCCACTCCTGCACCTGCTCGCGCAGATCCAGGACGGGCAGGGTCTGGCTCTCCCGGTTGAACTTGCCGTACCAGCGGTCTTCCCAGCCCAACTCGGTCATGATCTCCTGCACGACGGCTGGCTTGAGATACCCGTCCTTCGTCAGCTCCATACCCTCCGCCCCAACCCGCTGCAGGAGCCACTGCACCGGGCGAACAACGTCTTTGATTACCCCGGGCGCGACCGGCCGCCGCCAGATCAATTGGGACAGCAGCTCCAGGTTGGCATTGATTCCTGGCAGGTTAACGCGGGCCGGATCGAAAGTAGCGGCAGTCTGTCCGGTCACTGCCTCGTACCACTCCGACGCAGCTAACGCGTCTTCACCGTGGGTTTTTTGCAGCGCCGCCGACAGGTTCATGTACCCGTGGATGCCACCGGAATCCTCTACGGGGCCGCGGTTGTTGCCGGTGGAGCATTCGAGGTGCGCGTACGGAACCGGCTGGTTATCCGCGACGGTGATGAGGTGGTCCCACTGGTCGCCGAAATCGTACTCATAAACGAACCGTTCCTCATTCCCGGCGACTAACTCACCGAGCGTGAAGCGTGATGCGTCTTCGACCTCAAGCTCAAAAGCCGCCTCCACGTCACTGAATGTCCGCTCGCCACGAAAACTGTCGCCGACAACGAACTGGTACAGGTGCCGGTTCTCCCAGCCGAATGCCGCCTGCAGGCACAGGTGCAAGTCGCTCAGCGGGATGCTCGCGGGGACAACGAGGGTGCGTTCGATAGGCGGTTCAGAGTCCGCGAGTTCCACGTGCAGTTGCAGGCCGGGGACTAATTCAGTCATGAGTGCGATTGTGCCATCCCGTGACTTGCACTGTTTGTCTCACTGGTTGGTGCGCACCTTGTTTTCGGGTCGAGCCCCTGCCTTCGTTGGGATCGCAGAAGCTGATCGGGAGGGGCGCTCGGGACGGGTACCCTTTTCGCGGAACGACTGCACTGCTCTCAACGCATGCAATGCGTGCAGCGAAGGCACTTCGAGAAAAGACATATCGCCCCCAGCCGGGGTGGGCTGCAAAAGCTACTCGCAGCCCACCCCGTCGCTGTTACCGTCCAGATGCGGTGCGTACCCAGGCTGGCCATTGGTCCCGGTCGTATCCCGTTTTCGGGGCACGGCCCTTGACCGGCAGTGTTTCGAGCAGGGCGAGCGCCTTTACGCCGTACTTCGGCTGTTCCTGCGGAGCATGCGCGTCGCCGTCGGGCTCGACGATCTCATCGCCTTCAAGAGGTGCGACGTCGGGAGAGGGCTTCGGCTTCGGTGTCGCGGACGCGCTGGGGCTGGCTGTAGCGGATTCGCTGGGCGCGCTCGACGGCTCCGCTTTTTCTGTTTGCTCGGCGGTCGCGGTGGGGACCGTGTCATCGGCGGGCGGCAACAGGGCGCCGCCAACGATCACTGCGACGACGCTCGCCGCCGCGACTATCGATCCCGCCTTACGTCCGGCCAAACGAGCCCACGAAGCGCGCCCAGTCATGAGGGTGTAAAGACCCGTGAACAGGGCAAGCATGGCGGCCATCACGATGGCGCCCCCGGCGCCGCCCGTGATGAGACCCATGACCATGAGGAACAAACCGAACCCGGCAACGACCAATGTTGACGCTTTGGCTTTACCCGGCGGCCGGGTCGATTGCTGTTTTTGGGCAGGCGGTAGCGACTGACGATTCATGTGAGCCCCCGTACGAGTGGTGGTTCCGAAAGCGTACGGGAGCGGTTCATAACACAACAAACGTTTTGTTTCATGGCGACGGGGAAATCTGTGGATAATCCCTTCCGGACTGCAATTCCCCGTTCTTCGGATGCGGGCAGGCGTAATTCCCGCCTAATATCAACTCATGGAGGAATTTTGGGGGCTTCTTCTCACGGGCATCTTTGGCATCTGCTTCGGGCTCGGCATGGTACTTGCACGCCGTAGCGTTGCCCAGCGATTGTCGAGTATGCAAGGGCGTCACGGAACTCCCGGCGCCCGCGCAACCCCCGGAATGACAGCTTTGGTTGGTTGCGGTTTCATGTTCATCGGCGCAATCGCGGTAGTTGGCGCCATCTTCTTCCCTGAAGCGTTCTGAAGCGCAAATGGCCACGAACAACACGGGCGGCATACCATCCCTCGACAAGCCACGCCGTCCCCGACGTAGCTCGCTAATCATTGCGGCTGTCATTTGGGTATTGGTTCTTAATCCCGCTTTAAGCCTTGGTCTGCATCAACTGCAGCTTCATGATGTGGCAGAACAGGCGCTCTTGATCGGCACATTTCTGGCGATCTTCATTCCGCTGAGCATTTCCGCGTGGCGGGAACATCAGCGGCTCCGGGACGCCGGCCTTATACAGAAACGACCGAAACCGACCAGGAACCAGATCATTGCCTTCGCGGTCTTCCTTACAGTCCTGTGGGGCATCACGCTCTGGTACATCATCGGGACCGCCCAGTTCATCTTCCCGTTGATCCCGATCATCGGAACGATCGCACTCATCTACCAGATCCGGAGCTACCGAAACGATAATCGGAAAGCGGCTTAATCCGCGCGACTGACCTCCGATTCTCGCTCAGCCCGCAGTATCCACCTGGTTTGGCTGCCAGGAAAGTAATGACTCCTCCGAGAATGAGCAGGATTAATCCGATGACGGTCGGCGACTCGGACGGCTTTGGCTTCGCCATGATTCTCCAGCGTGAGTAAAGACAGAATACTCAGAGCGTAGGGTACGGCGCCCCATCCACCTCCGTGACACAGCCAAAACAACCCAGAGGAATACCTCCGACGTCATCCGGTTGTACTGCGCATGGATACCAACGTGAAAACCATCGGCTTCATCGGCAGCGGCAACATCGGCTCCCAGTTAGCGCGTCTCGCGGTCCGCAGCGGCTACGACGTCGTCATGAGCAATTCCCGCGGCCCCGAAACTCTGCAGGAGCTGATCAGCGAACTCGGCGACCACGCCCGCGCCGACACCGTGACGGAAGCGGCGGAAGCGGGCGACGTCGTCGTTGTGACTGTCCCCCTTCACGCCATCGGCGACGTGCCGGCCGCTCCGCTGGACGGCAAGATCGTCATCGACACCAACAACTACTACCCGCAGCGTGACGGGCAGATCGCCGGGCTCGACGACGAATCGACGACCACCAGCGAACTCCTCCAACGGCAGCTTCCGGGCGCGCGCATCGTCAAGGCGTTCAACAACATCTACGCCAGCGAGCTGACCAGCCGCCCGACACCCGCCGGCACACCGAACCGCCGCGCCCTGCCGATCGCCGGGGACGACGACGCCAAGCGCCTCGTCACGGCGCTGATCGACGAGTTCGGATTCGATGTTGTCGACGCCGGACCACTCGCCGAAGGCTGGCGTTTCCAGCGCGACACTCCCGGCTACGGCCCCGATTACGACGCCGGCCAGTTGCGGGACGCACTCGCCCAGGCCAAGCGCTATGCAGACATGAGCTGAGCTCCCGCTGAATGGGTCAGGCGGGCAGCGGGCGGGCGGTGCGCATAGTCGTCGCGCCCGCCACAATGAGGAGCACCAGCACACCGGCCGCCCACGCCAGGCCCGAGTAGCCAACCCACGCCAGGACGAAACCGGCGGCTGCGCCGCCGACTGCCCCGGCGAGGTTCATGATGAGGTCGGTGCGGCCCTGGATGCGGGCCCGGGCAGCACCCGTGGCCAGATCAGCAACGAGTGCCGAACCGGATACCGTTGACGCGCTCCAACCGAGCCCGAGGAGAATCAGCCCCACCGTGACCAGCACCGGATCCTCTTCGCCGAAGGCCACAACGGCCAACGAAACAGCGAAGAGTGCCTGCCCTATCAGGATGGTGCCTACGCGTCCCAACCTGTCGCTCAACCAGCCGAAAAGCGGTGACAACGCGAACATCCCGGCGATGTGAAGACTAATTGTGAGGCCGACGATCGTCAGCGTGACGCCGTGGTTGACCAGATGGACCGGCGTCATCGCCATGACCGACACCATCACGGCGTGGCTCGCCGCAATAGAACCGATCGCGAAGATCAACGCTCCCCTGCCGCGGACCCGGCCCGGGGCGGCGTCGCCTTGAGCGTCCGACGGCGCATCGCGGCTCAGCAGGTAGGGATCCGGCCGCAGCCCCACCAGATACACCGCCGCGGCAGCGATCTGCGCGCCGACGGCAATGACGAACGAACCGGTCAGCGGCGGCATATTGAAGGCCTCCGCGATCTCCTCGCCCGGGCCGAACAGGTTCGGACCCAGCACCGCCCCAATGGTGGTGAACCAGACAACGAGTGACAGGTCGCGTCCACGGTGCTCCGGGCTCGCGATGTCGGTGGCTGCGAACCGCGACTGCAGGTTCACGGCGGTGCCGACACCGAGCAGCGCGAATCCGAGCAGCAGCAACGGGAACGAGGACAGGGCGGCCGCGCCGATGGTCACCAACGAGCCGGACGCCGAGAGTACGACGCCGGTAGCCAACGCCGGACGACGACCCAGCCGCTGCGCCAGCCGTGCGAGCGGGATGGCACTGGCCGCCGCACCGAGCGTGCTGAGCGTCGCGGCAGCACCGGAAAGTGCCTCCGAACCAGCGATATTTGCAGCCAGCACAGCGCCGATCGAGAGCGTCGACCCGATGCCGATACCACCAAGCACCTGCCCGAGAATCAGTACGCGGACGGTCCGGCGCTGAATGGCGCGGAGGTCCGGCGTCGTCGTAATTTCAGCGCCGGTGCCGCTACCGCTGGAGGTTCGCATAAGTCGAGCTTACTGACCGAGGGCCCCGCGCCGAGCGTTGTGCGCCATGGTGGGGTTCCGCCCGGCACGCCCTTGTGCTTTGGTGATGGTGTGACTCCCACGAAGAACAGCGCCGAACTCCTCGAGGTTGAAGGGCGTGAGGTGCGCATCAGCAATCCCGGCAAGATCGTGTTTCCAGAGTCCGGCCTCACCAAGTTGGACCTGGTTCACTACTACCTCGCGGTCGCCGACGGTGCGCTGCGCGGTGTTGCCAACAGGCCGATGGTACTGAAGCGTTTCGTGAAGGGGATCGAGGAGGAGGCGTTCTTCCAGAAGCGGGCACCCGAGAAGCGGCCAGAGTGGATCGAGACCGCAACGCTGCACTACGCCTCGGGCAACTCGGCGGAGGAGGTGGTCGTGAATGACGCCGCAGCCCTGGCCTGGGTAGTGAATCTCGGCTGCCTCGACCTCAACCCGCACCCGGTTCGCGCCGATGACCTAGACCATCCCGACGAGCTTCGCATCGACCTCGATCCCATGCCGGGTGTTGACTGGGCGCAGATTGTGGACGTCGCAATGATCGCGCGTGACGTGCTCGACGACGTCGGACTGGCCGGCTGGCCGAAGACCTCGGGTTCGCGCGGCATGCACATCCTCGTGCGCATTGAACCCCGCTGGGACTACCGGCAGGTGCGCCTTGCCGCCGAGACGTTCGCTCGCGAGGTGGAACGCCGTGCGCCCGGGCTCGCCACCGCACGCTGGTGGAAGGAGGAGCGCGGCGAAAGCGTCTTCGTGGACTTTAACCAGAACGCGAAGGATCGCACGGTGGCGTCGGCCTACTCGGTCCGCCCGCTGGCGGACGCACGGGTCTCCACGCCGCTTGACTGGGACGAGGTTCCCCAAGCACGCCCGGAGCAGTTCACTGTGCCGACTGTGCTCGAGCGGTTCGCCCGCCTGGGCGACCCACACGCCGGGATTGACGACGACGCCGGACAACTGGACGCCCTGCTCGCACTCGCCGAGGAGCTGGGTCCGGCCGAGAAACCACCGCGTTCCGGAGACGGGTCAAGCAGACGGCAGTCGACCATGCCGCTCATTGAGATCGCCCGGGCAAAGACAAAGCCCGAAGCACTGGAGGGACTTGAGCGGTGGAAGGGTAGGCATCCGGAGGTGGTCCGGTCGCTGGCTCCGGCGGACGTGCTCGTGGATGGGATGCGTGGGTCGAGTTCGCTCTGGTATCGGGTCCGGGTAAATCTGCAGCACGTGTCTGAGGCTGAGCGGCCCGAGCAGGAACCGCTTGAGGTTGACTACGACCCGTGGGCGACGCGACGCGCCTAGGTGGCGGAAGCGCCGTCGTCGTACTCCACATCATGCATGCGCGCTGTATATGGTAAGCAGCATGACTATCTCGGAATCGGGCGGTCCGGACAGTGCGCACCAGCGGCCCGCCGCGGCATCGGACAAGACGGTTGAGGCGCTGGGAAAGCTCTCGGAAGCCCTTGAAGTCGCGGAGCATGCGCGGGGTTACCTGTACGGGTTTCACCGTTTGACCGGCAAGGCGGACCTCGCCCTCGGTGAGGCTGCGGATCTGCTGCGCGAGGCCGGGCACGCGGAACTGGCGGACGAAGTTGAGCGCGACATCGTTGGGCGGAACGTCATCGAGGGTCGGTGGACGTTCCAGATTGTCGAGGATTACGACGACCACTATTACGACGAGTTCAAGGCCCTCGAAAAGCGTGCGCGGGACCAACTCGTTGAGGGTAAACGCCACCTCTTCGAAGCCGAAATGAAGGAAGACCGACGCACGCATGGCCGTGCCCACCACGAAGCCCTCCCACCCGAAGCCACCTAGCACACCCACTATCGAAGGAGCAGATCATGTCCGATGAAACACTGGGAAGCCCGACGCCGGAGCCGCAGGACGGCTTCACCCGTGACCCTGAGGAGTGGGTCACCGGGGATGAACCGATGACCGATGCGCAGCGGAGCTACCTGGACACCCTTGCGCGCGAAGCCGGCGAAGAGATCCCGGCCGACATCACGAAGGCGCAGGCGTCGGAGCACATTGACCGGTTGCAGAAGTCGAGCGGCCGGGTTTCGGGTGGGTCGGATGAGGCGCAGACGGGCGGCTAGTGAGCGCGCCCTTCTCGCTGGTACCATTGTGGTATGGCCATGAATGTCCGGATACCCGAAGAACTTGATCGGCAATTGGACGAAATTGCCAGTGAAAACCACACGTCGAAGAGTGCGTTGCTCCTTCAGGGCGCTCAACTCATAGTTGAGCGTCATGCCAGGCGCAATATGGTGAACGCCGCTCTTCAGTTTGTAAGTACACACGATGCCGAACTGTTGAAACGCCTAGAAGACGCGTGAGCACCTATGTGGACCTGGAGGATGCGCTCTACGTCGTCCAGCATTTCGGTTTCCATATGCGGGATGTAGGTCTGCTCCAATCCGCTCTCGCACGCCCGGCAACTACGGTGGCGGGCGAGGAAGCCTATTTGGGGCTTCCCCTGAAGGCGGCAACCTTGCTGGAATCCGTGGCGCGCAATCATGCACTGATCGATGGCAACAAGAGGACCGCTTGGACCCTCATGGTCGTCTTTCTTGGACTGAACGGATTTCGACACAACTTCCCCACGGATGCTGCTTTCGACCTCGTCGTAGGCGTCGCAAGCGGATCAATCGGCCTGATCGAGAGCAGCGAGCTCATAGGGGCGCACCTCATTCCGATGTGAGCACCTTGCTGTTCGGCGCAGTTTCCTGCGAAGATGCACACGCAGGAACTACTGATCTAGGGGAATGGACATGCTGTCGACCGCACCGGTCAACGCTGCCATGGTGAGCGAGGTGGCCGCCGTGGCCTGCTGTGAGGAAACC
Source organism: Arthrobacter pigmenti (assembly GCF_011927905.1). NCBI lineage: Bacteria > Bacillati > Actinomycetota > Actinomycetes > Micrococcales > Micrococcaceae > Arthrobacter > Arthrobacter pigmenti. Next base: position 685,928 of record NZ_JAATJL010000001.1, on the reverse strand, counting down.
GCTTAGCCGGCTCTCACACCGGGCACTCCCCTGCCCTCATATTCCGGGACGCTCCGTTCCGGACTTGGTAAACAGACCCTTTCCAGACTTCCTGAACGCCCCGTTCCGGACGCTGATGCACGTGTTGAGCCGGCACTTCGCTGCCCCAGACACTCCTCCACCTGCAAAGGCACCACCCCCATGGAAAAAATCAGTGACCGCCAAATCCGTTCGTCGTTCATCAACGCGACCCGCTCCGAGGTTGCCAAGCTCAATATCCCACCGAACTTCGACAGCCTGGACTGGAAGAACCTCGACTTCCTCGGGTGGCGGGATGGGAAGATGCCGCTGCGCGCGTACGTGATCGTCCCGACCGAACGCGGCCTGACCGGTCTCCTGCTCCGCGCACCCGAGGGTGGTGCGAAGAAGAACCGGACCGTGCTGTGCGAGATGTGCCGGGACGTCTTTTCGAAGGAAGACGTGCTGCTCTGGGTCGCGCGGCGCGGCGGCAAGTCCGGGCGCAACGGCAACACAGTCGGAACGCTCATCTGCGCGGACTTCATCTGCTCAGCGAACGTCCGGAGGGAACCGCCGGCCAATGAGATCAACCCGGACCCCGGCGTCGTCGTCACCCGCCAGATAGCCGGTCTGCAAACACGGATCGGCAAGTTCCTGGGCCGGGTCGCGGCGTAGGAGCTATACCTCCTGGCGAAGCACCCTCGCCAGGAGGGCCGGGTCCACTGAACCACCAGAGACGACGGCGGCAACGGTGCCGGTCGAGGGCACGATATTGTGCATCCACGCAGCCGTCGCCACCGCGCCGGACGGTTCGACCACAAGCCGTCCGGCGAGGGTTAGGTGGCGCATCGCGGCGAGAATCTGGTCTTCGGTGACGGTGACGACGTCGTCGACGTAGCGCTTGAAGTGCTCCCACGGATGCAGGCCGAGGGCGGGCGTGCGCAGCCCGTCCGCGACCGTACGGTACGTGAGTTCCTGCTCCCAGGTGATTCGGCGGCCTTCGCGGAAACTCTGCGCGGCGTCCGCGGCGAGTTCGGGCTCGACGGCGATCACCCGGGTTCCGGGCTTCAGGGCCTTCACCGCTGTGGCGACGCCGGAGATCAGCCCGCCACCGGAGACGGGAACCAGAACCGTGTCCACCTCCGGCAACTGCTGCATGATTTCCAGGCCCACGGTTCCCTGCCCGGCGATGATGCGCAGATCATCATAGGGCGGAACATGGACGTAGCCGTGCTGCTCGGCGAGTTCGTGCGCACGAATGTCGCGCAGTGCGGAGGGAACTATTTCGACGTCGGCGCCAAGCGCACGAACGGCGTCGATCTTGGGTAACGGTGCGGCGTCGGGCATGACGATGACGGCGCGCAGCCCAAGCCGGTGCGCCAGCCACGCCACCGCCCGGGCGTGGTTGCCTGAGGATTGCGCCACGATCCCGTTTTCGCGGGCCTGGTCGAGCACCTGGGCAATGGTGTTGTACGCGCCGCGCAGCTTGAAGGCGCTGGTGGGCTGAAGTGACTCGGCCTTGCAGTGCAGTACCTCGTCCGGGTGCTGCGGATGCGGGAGCTGGATGAGCGGCGTTCGCAGGACAAGGTCGCTAATTCGCTCAGCCGCCGCCTCGATGTCAGCGAGTGTGACCAGCTCGGTGCCTTCGGAAGTACCCATGGTTTCGATCCTAGGGTGTCAGCACCGTCAGCGCGATGAGGATCCATCCCGGCAGCACCGCCGCGGAGAGCACGGTCTGGGCTGCGGTGATCTGCGCCATGAGCGCGGCGTCTCCGCCCAGGCGTCGTGCGAACACATAGGAGCTAGTGGCGGTAGGTAGCGACTGGAAGACCACGCAGACCACGGCGGCTGGTCCCGTAAATCCCAGCAGGACGCAAAGCAACAGTGTCGCACCGGGCACCGGAAGGAACCGCAGGAGAAGCGCCGTCGCCACCGGGCGAAGCGACTGTCGGGTGAAGAGTCTGCCTCGCATCCCCGCACCGACGCAGAACAGTCCGGCCGGCAGTGCTGCGCCGCCCAGCAGTCCGAGGACGGTCGCCACCAGTTGCAGGCCGGCGGCAGGTACCGGTGTTTCGAGGAACCCGGAGAGCGCCGGCACCGAACCGAGAAGGTTTGCCGCGAAACCCACGGCGCAGGCCAGGATCAGCGGGTTCAGGAACACTGCCTGGACGACGGCGGTTCCGCGCAGGTTGTGGTGCCCGTAGTGAGCGAGGGCGATAGTGGAGGCAAGGTTGCCAAACGGTATGAGCACTGCGTTGGCCAGCGCGGCTATTGCGATGCCGTCCGCGCCGAAGAGCGCCGCCGCCGTCGTAACGCCGATGTAGGTGTTGAAGCGGACTGTTCCCTGGAACACCGAAGTGAAGGCCGGCCCGTTCCTGCCCGCCGCGGGCCGCCGGGCGAGGTAGGCGAGCAGCGTCGAGAAGGTGGCGGAGGCGGTCAGCACCAGGACCATCGGACCCGGTTCGATGGACGCGAAGTCGGCCTGGGCAAGGCCGGTAACCAGCAGGGACGGCAGCAGCACGAAGTAGGCCAGCTTCTCAAACCCGGACCAAAACTCCGGCGAGAGAAGGACGCGGTGTCGAAGGAAGGTGCCCATACCAATCAGCACGGTCGCTCCCACAAGCGCGATGATCACGTTTACGTCGATGACGTCACATCCGTTTTGACCCCGCTCCGGGAGCCGCTCTCGGCGCTCTTGCTCACGTGAGGAGCCTAGCAATCGCCTACGCCTGATATTACGGAGGCGCTGGCCTGTTTCGGGTGCGCAGACCAGCTTGCTATCTCCCTTGTGCGTTCTCCCCCGTCGACGCAAACATTCGTCCCTCAGGGTCGAGCCTCTTCAAAAGGTCCGCAGCAATAGCCGATAGTTGCTCCACCTGCTCGCTTGTGAGCTGATCGAACACCAGGCCGCGGACGTTTTCCACATGGCCCGGCGCGGACTGAACCACCTTCGCCCAGCCTGTTTCAGTCAGCGTGACGTTCTTCGCTCGGCGGTCCGCGCTGCACGCGCTGCGCTCCACGAGCGCCTTCTTCTCCAAGCCGGTGAGCACACGGGAAAGCCGCGGCAGCGTTGCGTTCGTGAGAGAGGCAAGGGCTGTAATGCGCACCGTGCGCCCCGGAGCCTCGGAGAGAGACGCGAGCACAAAGTATTCGAAGTGCGTCAGATCTTCGTCGCGGGCGAGTTGAGCGTCGAGCGCCCCCGGCAACAGCTCGAGAACAGCCGCCGTCCGCAACCACGCCGTCCGCTCTACTTCCGTCAGCCATTTCGTATCCGCCATAACCACATCATACCCAATAGTTGCACCTACAACTAAACACTGCTAGTGTGTTTGTTGTACCTGCAAGCAAACGACCAGAGGAGTTTCTCATGACTACGTTCACCATCTTCGGCAAGGGCAACATGGGCAGCGCTATCGAGGGAGTTGTCGCAGCAGGCGGCGCGTCCGTCGAGCACATCGACACCTCCAGCACCGGCGCCACCGTCAATGGCGACGTCGTCGTCCTCGCCGTCCCCTACCCCGCGCTGAAGGACATCACCGCGCAGTTCGGTGACCAGCTCGCCGGCAAGATCGTCGTCGACATCACCAACCCGCTGAACTTCGAGACCTTCGACTCCCTCGTGGTGCCGGCCGACAGCTCGGCCGCCGCCGAGCTCGCCGCAGCACTGCCATCGTCAAAGGTCCTCAAGGCGTTCAACACGACCTTCGCGGCAACGCTCGGCTCCAAATCGGTCGGCTCCAACCAGACCACCGTGCTGATCGCCGGTGACGACGCCGACGCCAAGAACACCCTCGCCGAGGCTGTGAAGGCCGGCGGAGTGGACGCCGTCGACGCCGGTTCGCTGGCTCGGGCGCGTGAGCTTGAGTCGCTCGGCTTCCTCCAGCTGACCCTCGCCGCCGGCGAGAAGATCCAGTGGACCAGCGGCTTTGCACTCGTCCGCTAATCGCCCAGTACGACGCCGGTGCCCGCCCGAGTGGGCGCCTGCGTCGAACATTGTTCTCGCCAACTTACCTACGCCGCAGCGGCCTTACTACTGTGGGTAGATGACCTCAACCCTTACCGTATTCCGGAGCGGCCATGTGTTCGACGGCGAACGGTTCCTTTCCGGGCCCACCGACGTCGTCTTCCGCGGTAACACCATCGAGGCGGTGGGTTCAGACGCAGGCAGCTCACCGGACTATGCCGGCGCAACGGTGGTGGACTGTTCAGGGCGAACCGTGCTTCCCGGACTGATCGACCTGCACATTCACGCAACCACCTCCAATCCGGGCTCCATCCAGGCGGTCGCCGAACCGTTTTCGCTGCAGTTCTACGAATCCGTACGCAACCTGGAAGCTACCCTGCGTGCTGGCATCACCACGGCGCGCGACGCCGGCGGGGCAGACCTCGGTGCCGGGCAGGCCATTGAGCGCGGGCTGATCAAGGGACCGCGACTTCGGCTTGCGATCAGCATCATGTCCCAGACGGGCGGGCACGGTGATTTCTGGCTGCCGTCGGGGATCGATTCTCCAGCCCTGGGACCCCACCCCGGACGGCCCAGCGGAATTGCCGACGGCGTCGAGGAGGTCCGCAAAGTCACCCGCCAGCTGCTGCGGGCCGGTGCTGACCAGATCAAGATCTGCTCCACGGGTGGGGTCCTCTCCCCTTCCACTGACCCGCGGCACTCGCAGTTCACTGCGGCTGAGATCGCAGTCATCGTCGAAGAAGCTGAGCTGCAGGGCAAGTATGTGATGGCGCATGCTCAGGGCACAGCGGGAATCGTCAACGCTCTACGGGCAGGCGTACGGAGCATTGAGCACGGCATCTACCTCACCGACGAGGCGATCCAGCTGTTCCTGGACACCAACGCCTACCTGGTACCTACCCTCGCCGCGCCCCGTGCCGTTATCCACAAGGGCGAATCCGGCGCCAGTGGACTTCCTGCGCAGGTGATCGAGAAGGCCAAGCGAGTGGCTGAGGATCATAGCCGCTCCGTGGCGCGCGCCGTCGAAGCCGGCGTGAAGATCGCCATGGGAACCGACTCCGGAGTGGGCGTCCACGGAGAGAACCTCGAGGAACTTCCCCTGATGGCCGACGCCGGGATGAACCTGGACCAGGTACTGGCCGCCACCACGTCCGTCGCGGGCGAGCTTATTGCTCCGGAGAACTCGGTGGGCAGGCTGGCCCCGGGTTACCTCGCCGACGCCGTCGTGCTGGATGGGCTGCTGGAATCAGCCGGGCAGCTGCCGCGGCTTCGCACCATGATCGGGCAGGTCTACAAGGACGGCGAACTGCAGTTCCCTGAGACGGCTCTACACCGGTCTAAGGTGGCCACCCTTGCGGTTCCCGGCGCTGACGGCGTTGAGGGCGGCGATGTATCCGGTTAGCTGCACCGCATCCGTCCTCGCCCCGTCGGTCAACGGCCCAAGTTTTGCCGCGTCAACGTGACCGGCCAACGCAACCTGTAGACGGTCAAGGATCCCTGACCGGTCCAGCCCTTGGGTTTGCAGCCGCTGAGCAGCCTCCCACACCTGTGGCGGATCCTCATGCCAGAGCTGCGAAACCACCAGCTCGCGCAGGGCCCCATGCCAGACGGGTGTGCCATCCGGTTCGGCGCTTCGCGGATATTCCTTCTTACCCACGCCGTGAAGCTCCGGCAGCTCGCCGAGCACCAGCAACCGCAATTCGTCCGATCGGTTCGGGTTGAGCCTCGGATAGTCCTCGCCGCCGATCCGGGTGCCGTAGTAGGGCATTGCGAGCTGCCGACGTGCGATGACCTCGTTCGCGTCGTCGAGGGTTTCGATGTCCACGCCTTCGAGGAAGGCCGCACCGGGTGAAGAAAGGTCCTCGCCGTTCTCGATCGCTTCGTCCACCGCATGAAGTGCGGCGCCAGCCGACTGCAGGATCACCTCCGCGGCAAAATCCGGCAAGTTCTGTTGGATTACGCACCAGTCGACCCACGCGTCAAGGAAATACGGGAGCGCTTCCTTCTCCGCCTCTTCGAGCAGGACCTTCCGGGGAAGAAACCATCCAGCGAAGTTTCTGATCTTTTCGGGACTCACCCGGGTCAACCGGCCGTCGTCGTAATTTCTTCCGTACATGAGCGCAAGGTCAGCGAGCCGGGAGAATGGTTCCTCGATGTCCAGGGACTCCGGATGCGCAGGATTCTGTTGGACATAAGTCATGAACTGGGCAATGAGGCGTTCGTCCTCCGCTTCGATTCTTTCAGTCTCGGCGGCTTCCTCGGCTTCGCTCGGCGTGCGGTAATTGTCGAGTTCGACGACGTCGCCGCCCGGGATCGCGAGCAGCCGGCTCAGGACGAACGCCCTCCGCGAATCGTATTCGGGACCAATATCGGGGTCGCTCGTGACATCCGTTGCCTCGATGGCGGCAATTCCCAGCCGTCGAGCCTCACTCAACAGCAGCGGCTCGACGTGCACCGGCGTACCGAATTCGGTCAGGAAACTTTCGGCGCTCTTCACGAGTCCGCGCGCACTGTCATCGGCACTCAGGTCTGTTGCGTAGCCACCCATATGGTTCGTGTCGATACTGATCCAGATCCCGTGTTTGCGCCGCCCCGTACGGAACTCAATGATCAACTCGACGAAATCGCCGAAAACGTCCGTCAGCTTCCAGGCTTCGGTGGCTTCGAGCTTACGCAGCGGTGCAAGCCATGCGGGAGCTTCGACGCCGGCGTCCTCCAAACGCTGCGCGGCCGCAGCCGCCTCCGCATCCGCCGGTGCGTCGGCAACCTGCGCCATGGCCCACAGCATCGCCGCGGCAGGCCTTTCGCGCTGTCGTTCAACGTAGCGCACCCAGTCACTGAACATGCGGGTGTTGATTCCGGGACCGAGGTTCGTGGATTCATGCATGGCCGAGTAGAGGTCAGAGAGCAACTCCTCGGTCCACCGCGACGACGTGTGGCCAACATACTCTGCGACTCGCGGCGCCATGCTGCGGTACAGCTCGGCCAAGGGGTTGGCAGGAGGACCGCTCTGGCGACGCTTGTCCTTGGCCGCGGACTTGGGCTTTCGTGTTCGGCTCTTCGGACTCATGCTTCGATGATGCCATGTCGTCCCACCCCACCGCCGTCGAATGACACGATGGTCCCATGCCACTCAACCTCACCCAACTGCGCGCAGATACCGGAGGCGCAGGGAAGGTCACCCACTTCAACAACGCCGGCAGCTCCCTGATGCCGCGGCAGGTGACGGACGCCGTCGTCGGGCATCTTCGGCGGGAAGAGGAAATCGGCGGTTACGAGGCAGCGGCGGAGGCTGCGCCGAACCTTGACCGTGTGCGCGTCTCTCTCGCCCAGCTGATCGGGGCAAATCCTGGGGACATTGCCTTGACGGAGAGCGGCTCCAACGCGTGGGCCGCCGCTGTGTCAGCCCTATCGCTAACGGCACCGCGGGTCCTGCTGGCGCGGACGGAGTATGCCGGCAACGTTCTCGCCCTGCGCCGGCTCGCGCGGCATCGCAACCTGCAGTTGGTGGTCCTGGAGGACGACGACGGCGGCAAGCCCAGCGTCGATCACCTCCAGCAGGAGCTGGCCACGGGCGACGTCGGCCTGGTAGCGCTGACGCATGTGCCGATGACCGGAGGACCGGTGAACCCCGCCGCTGAGTTCGGTTCGTTGTGCCGGGACGCGGGGGTGCCGTTGGCGCTGGATGCCTGCCAGTCAGTGGGGCAGATGCCATTGAACGTGGCTGAGCTCGGGTGCGACATCCTCGTCGGCACCGGGCGGAAGTTCCTCCGGGGGCCGCGCGGAACGGCGTTCGCCTACGTGAATCCGGACCTGCATGGGGCAGAAGCAAGGATGCTCGAGAGCCGGGAAGCGAGCATGGCGGGCAGGCTCGGACTGGGGCGGGCCGTGGACTACGCGTTGGAGCTCGGCGTTGAAGCGATCCGGGACAGGATCCTGAAGCTCGCCGGCATCATGCACGCCCGGCTGGCGGAACTTCCCGGAGTCGAACTCCACACCGAGCCCCAGCACGGCATCATGACATTCTCCGTCCGGCATAAGACACCCGCTGAGGTCAAGGAACACCTTGCACGCGAGCGCGTCAACGTCTCGATGGTGCAGCATGCGCCGTCAACGCCCGACGCCGTCCTTTACGCCACGTTGGAGGACGAACCGACAGCCGTCCGGGCCTCGGTGCACTGCTTCAATACTGAGGCGGAGATCGATCGGCTCGTTGAGGTGCTCACGCAACTCCAGCGGACCAATCGCTAGGCATCCCGGTCTGCACAGGCCTGGCTAGACCCCGCTATGAGAAAATGGCCCATGGCTTCACTCGTTGAATTGGCCAGTTCCAAAGCCGTCGAAGACCTTGCAACGCCATCGAACATCCGATTGGGGCGTGAGTTGGCTGAGGACGGCGCGGTGCAGGTGTTTGCTGCCGATGTGGATCGGATTCAAGCCCGAGTCGGCGGTGGCCAAAGCGCAACCCAAAGCCGACGCGTCGACCTCTGGGTCGGTGAGCACGGCCTCTCATGGTCATGCACCTGTACAAAGCGATAGCCAGTTGTTTTGCAAGCACATTGTGGCCGTTGCTCTAACTGCGGCATCCTACGACCATATTGAGGACGGTGACGAACAGTAATGGAGCGTGCTCGATAGCCAGAACGGTGCGTACGACTTGCCTCCGGCTCGTTTCAAGTTCAGCAAGCCGAGGCCAGTAGTCAGTAGTCTGCACGAGCACGACGAGCAGTGCGGTCAGTGTGGGACAGGCTCTGATCAACGGTTCGTGAATCTAGAGGATCCTTCACCGGGACGGCTTCGCGCTACAGCTGTAAGTGCAGTCGCAGAGCATCGTCGAGCTGTGCCATGACGCTGGCCGGAACCTGCCCGAGGGCGGCACCCAGCCGCTCGACCGTGATCGAGCGGACCTGCTCGGCCTGAGCCTTAGAATCCTGCCGCAACCCGGTCGCGACCGCCCGCAACAGAGCCTGAAAGGGAAAGATCCGGTCGGTGTTGCTGGTGATGGGTACGATTGTGACCACCCCGCGGCCGAGCCGAGCAGCGACCGAGTTTGCACGGTCGTTGCTGACGACTACAACGGGGCGTCGCTTGTTGGCTTCGCTTCCGCGGACGGGGTCCAGGTCGGCCAGCCGGATCTCACCGCGCAGCATCGGCGACCCCGTCAGCCGCAGTCGCATCCCACGTCGCGTGATCGCCTGATGCTTCCCAGTCATCCCAAGCGGCCTCATAGTCCCGCTCGAGCTCGGGAAGGCGCAGCATTCCGACGGCGTGATGCAACGCGGCGGATCTCGATGGAAGGCCTGTTGAGCGAGCGAACTCGTCGAGGATTGCCACGTCCTCATCCGGCAGACTGACGCTGAGTTTCATACCTAAATGCTACCGCAGTAGCACCACAGAGTGGTGCCACCTAGAAACGAGACATTGTTCGGATAAGAGCTGCCCCTGTAAGGCGCAGTTCTGCAACTCCTTGGCTTGATTCACAGCGGCCGGACGTCAACACCGTCCGCCGTCGCCGTGAGCACGGAATTGTCCGGCACGCTGTTCCATCCCGGGCCGTCGTCGGACGGTTCGCTGGCCACAAACACCCCGTCCGGTCCGGAGCGCCAGTAGAGCGTGTCCCCCGCGGCAGTCGCCGTGATGGTCCGTCCATCCGTCAGTAGCAGGTTCACCCGTGCCTCGGCATGGGCCAGCACCTTGCGGACGGTTCCGGCGAGCGCCGCGTCCGGATTCTCGCCGGCGGCAAGCGCCTCCAGCACCAGCGCCCAGACCAACGCCGAATCAACATGTGCCTCCATCGTCAGGAGCCGCGAGGCGGGAATGGCGTTGACGAGCGGCTCGACGGCCGACGGCCAGCCGTGAATGCGCCCGTTGTGACTGAAGAGCCACTTACCGTCCGTGTACGGTGCGGAGGCTGATTCGTCCTGGGTTGTTCCCACGGTGGCCGACCGCACCGCCGCGAGTGCCGCCGTCGTCGTCGTGACCCTGGCGATGTCAGCGAAGGAAGGGTCTGCCCACATCGGTACTGCGCGGCGGTAGCGGGCGGGGCGTGGATCGCCCGCCGCATACCAGCCGACACCGAATCCGTCGGCGTTGACTGCTCCGAACCGTTGTTCCCGCGGCGCCCAGGACTGCGTGAGCAGCCCATGCTCGGGGACGAGCAGAAGCGTGGCGAGCGAGGTCGGCGGCCCGAGGAACGCCAGGTGGCGGCACACGCTACGCCGACTCTGACAAAGAGGCGTCGCGTGCGGTCCGGAACCCCGCGAAGATCTGCCGGCGGATGGGATAGTCCCAGTTCCGGAAGGTCGCCCGGGCGGCCGCCGGGTCGGTGGCCCAGGACCCGCCGCGCAGCACCTTGTAGTCGGGGCCGAAGAAGACCTGGCTGTACTCCTCATAGGGGAAGACGTTGAAGCCGGGGTACGGCTCGAAGTCGCTGGATACCCACTCCCACACGTCACCTATGAGCTGTCGGACGCCGCGGGCCGACGCGCCGTCGGGATAGGAACCGGCCGGAGCCGGGCGCAGCGCCGCTCCCCCGAGGTTCGCGTGGTCCGGGGCGGGGTCCTCATCGCCCCACGGGTACCGGCGGGAGCGACCGCTGTCCGGATCGTAGCGCGCGGCCTTCTCCCATTCGGCTTCGGTGGGCAGGCGCCGGCCCGCCCAGCGGGCGTAAGCGTCCGCCTCGTACCAACACACGTGCTGCACGGGCTCGTCTGCCGGAACGGGCTCGACGGCGCCGAACCGCTTCCGGACCCAGTTGCCATCCGTACGGTGCCAGTACTTCGGCGCGTGCAGGCCGGTCTCGTTCCGGTGCTGCCAACCGTCCGGGTGCCACCATGCGGCGTTGTCGTACCCGCCGGCCTCCATGAACTGCTGGTACTCACCATTGGTCACGGGGGTGGTGTCGATCCAGTAGGCCGCGAGGTCCAGCACATGGGCGGGCCGCTCGTTGTCCAGCGCCCAGCGTTCGATCGAGGTGCCCATGGTGAACGGCCCGGCAGGCACCAGCACCTCCGCGGGCAGCTCGGCGAGTCCGCGCGTGTCAGGCAGCGGAGTCTCCGGGAGGATGCGTTCGCCGTCGCGAAGCTGGTGGGTGGCAAGCATCGTCTCGGCGTGCTGCTGCTCGTGCTGGACGATCATGCCGAACGCGAACCCGTTTTCCAGCAGCGGCTTGCCCTCCAGGGGCGTGCGGTCCAGGATGTCCAGTGCCTTGTCGCGGACCTCCGCGATGTACTGCCGCGACTCGGTGGGCGAGAGCAGCGGAAGGCTGGGACGGCTACTCCGGGAGTGCTGGAAGGCGTCGTACATCTCGTCGATGTCGCAGCGCAGCGGCAGCCGCCCGCCGACATCACGCACCAGCCACAACTCCTCCTGGCTGCCCACATGCGCGAGGTCCCAGACCAGCGGCGACATCAGGGGCGAATGCTGCTTCACCAGCTCGCCGTCGTCGTAATCGGTCAGTGCGAGCGTCCGGTTCCGGGCGCGCTCAAGCCGATTGGCCAGTTCCGCGCGGAGATCCCCGCTGCCCAGGGGTTCAGCTGTGGTGGTCATGGAGAGGCTCCTTCCAGGCGCCTTGTGCAAACATCGGCATGTGCCCGGTGCGCCGCCATTCGGCAAGGCAGGCATCGGCCGGGCTGCGACCGCGGGCTGCGTAGCGCTCAATGAATGTGGCGACCCGCGCCCTCGTTTCCGGATCCACGCCGAGCCGCGGCAGGGCGTCCCACACCGCGTCGGCGCATGTAAGTGCAGCTTGGGCAAGGCTGGGATCGGACAATCCGTCGCGGGCCGCTATCCGCAGCGAGGGAAGATCGCGGCACGCCTCCGCTGCCAGGGCAGCAGCCTGCGGGTCCTCCACCAGTGCGACGACGACGGCGGCCACCACTTCCCAATCACCGCCCGCCTGGGCGTCGATCACCCGCACTTCGAGGAACCCGCGCGGACGCACCGGCGGGAACAGGGTGGTGAGGTGGTAATCGAGATCCTCACGCGTCACGGCCCGCGGACCCGCGCCGCGCAGCCAGTCCCGCATCGTGAGGTCCCGGGGTGTGAGCCAGGTGCCGCCGTCGTCGTCGGGTCTAATGCACAGAACCTTTGCGTCGAGCGCGTACCGCGCCCAGTCCTGCCGGGGGTCGTCCGCGAAGCAAACCGGCGCCGTCGTCCGGGTGCTGTCGATGGCGAGCCAGGCGGCCTGGCGAGCGCTGCGCCAGCCGCTCGGGCGGCCGTTCACAAACGGTGAGTTCGCGAACATGGCCGTCAGCAGAGGGGCCAGGGAATGCAGGTGGCGCCAGCGGTGGTAGGCGCTGAGCGGGCCGGTTCCGGGTGAGCCGGCGTCGAGGGAGACCTGGAGGGAGGCGGTGGAACACATCATCGTCCGGCCTGCTGAACCGGTCCGGTTGAACTGCTGCTCCATTGCGGCGTAGCGGGGATGATCGAGCGTTCGTTGCGGGCTGCGGAGCGGGTCCAAGGCGAGGTCGCCGAACCGGAGCCCCGCGTCCTCCAGCAGGCCGGCGGTGAACGCGAGATCCCGGCGGGTGGCCTCGATAACGCCGGGAAGGTCTTCCGCGCAGGCGGAGCTGATTTCAAGCTGGCCGCCCGGTTCGAAGGTGATCACCCCACCGCCGGGGAGCTGTGTGCCCGCGAGTTGCACGGCCTCGCGCACCTGGGACACGGGGACCTGGACCGTTGAGTCGGTCTCGAGGTGGACCGTGCGCTCCACCTCGACCCCTACCTTCCCCGGAGGACCTGTCTTGAAACAGACTGCGGCTACGTAGACTTCTGCGTCCTCTTCGGTCAACGGCGTCTGCACGGCTAGATCGCTTCGGCAAGGGTCACGGCGTACCGGTCCTCGGAGTCACACCACTGCCCCGCGATGCGGAAGCCTGCAGCTTCGAGCTCATCCGCGATGCCGTCCCGTGTGAATTTGGCCGAGATCTCGGTGCGCAGCTCCTCCCCGTCGGAGAAATTCACCTCCAGGTCAACCCCGGGCAGGGTGACGAGCATGGGCCGGGTGGCCCGCAGCCGCATTTCGATCCACCTGTTCTCCGGAACCCAGGCGGCGACGTGTTCGAAGGCTTCGACGTCGAAGTCCGCACCCAGTTCACGGTTCAACACCCGCAGTACGTTCCGGTTGAAGTCGGCTGTGACGCCGGCGTCGTCGTCGTAGGCGGGCACCAGGATGTTGGCTGGCTTGACCAGGTCCGTTCCGAGCAGGAGCGAACCGCCGCCGGAACCCAACAACTCGTGGATGTCTTTCAGAAATTCTGCGCGGTGCTCAGGATCGAGGTTCCCGATCGTGCCGCCCAGGAACGCGACCATGCGCTGCCCGTCCCGCGGCAGGACATGGAGCTGGTGCTCGAAGTCCGCAGCCACCGGGCTCAGCTGAAGGTGTGGGAAGGTCTCGGAGAGGTGGTCCCCGGCGCCCAGCAGCGCGGCGTCGCTCACGTCCACGCTGACGTAGCGCTGGAGGCGGCCCTGCTCCAGGAGTGCCGAGATCAGCAGCGGTGTCTTGCTGGAGGACCCTGAGCCGAGTTCGATCAGCGTGTCCGCCGGCAATTCCGCGGCCATGTCCTCCGCATACCGTTCAAGGATTTCCCGCTCGGCACGTGTGGGGTAATACTCGGGAAGCCCTGTGATGCGTTCAAACAGTGCGCTGCCGCGGTCGTCGTAGAACCACTTCGGGGGCAGCGACTTCGGCGTCGCCGTCAGACCGGCGAGCACGTCCTTGCGCAGGGACGACTCGAGGAAATGCGGCGGCAGGTAATGGGCAATCTCGGCCGGGCCGTGGACGCCGTCGTCGGTGTTGGTGAGCAAGGGGTCTACCTTCCGCCGGTGAAAGCACATCGTTGTATCTACCTAATCCCCGGTAGGAGTGGCCGGTCAAGGGTGGCATGTTCACTTCTAGACTGAATTCATGACTGCAACCCTCGTGGCCAAAGCACTTTTCGGCGGCCACGCCCACCGCACCCTGTTCTCCAATCTGGACCTGACCGTCACGGAGGGCGACGTCGTAGGCGTCGTGGGAGCGAACGGTGCCGGCAAGTCCACGCTGCTGAAGCTGCTGGCCGGCGTCGACGAGCCACTGGCGGGCACGGTGATGACCTCGCCGAAGGACGCCTTCGTCGGCTGGCTCCCGCAGGAGCATGAACGTACCCCCAGAGAAACGGTGGCGCAGTACATATCCCGCCGGACCGGAGCCACCGCGGCTACCGTTGCGATGGAGCGCGCGGCTGAAGAGCTTGGCACAACCGCCAAGGGTGCTGACGACCGCTACGCCGCGGCGCTCGAGCACTGGCTCGCTTCGGGAGCCGCGGATTTGGAGGACCGGCTCCCGGCGGTCCTCGCCGACGTCGCGCCCGGCATCGCCGCCGATTCGCCGGTCACCGGACTCTCCGGCGGGCAGCTTGCCCGGGTTGCCCTGGCCGCGCTGTTGCTGAGCCGGTTCGACGTCGTCCTCCTGGACGAACCCACCAACGATCTGGACCTGGACGGCCTGGCCCGCCTCGAGGCGTTCATGCGCAGCCTCCGCGGCGGCGCAGTACTGGTTTCCCACGACCGCGAGTTCCTGGCGCGCTGCGTCACCACCGTGGTGGAACTGGACCTGGCACAGAACCAGGTGTCGGTGTACGACGGCGGGTACGACGCCTTCCTCGAAGAGCGCGCCGTGGCGAAACGGCATGCCCGCGAAGCGTATGAGGAGTTTGCCGAGAAGAAACAGGACCTTGTTTCACGCGCCCGGACGCAGCGCGAGTGGAGCTCCCAGGGTGTCCGGAATGCGATGAAGAAGAGCCCGGACAGTGACAAGCTGCGCCGCCGTGCCAGCATGGAGTCCTCCGAGAAGCAGGCCCAGAAGGTGCGGCAGATGGAGTCCCGGATTGCCCGGCTGGACGAGGTTCCGGAGCCGCGCAAGGAGTGGCAGCTGCAGTTCAGCATCGGCTCCGCTCCGCGCTCCAGCGCCGTGGTGGCAACGCTCAACGCCGCCGTTGCCCGGCAGGGCGACTTCACGCTGGGGCCGGTGTCAGTGCAGGTCAATGCGGGCGAGCGGATCGGCATCACGGGGCCCAACGGTGCAGGCAAGTCGACGCTGCTGCGCCTGTTGCTGGGGCATCAACAGCCCGACGACGGCGCCGCCTCCCTGGGCGCCAGCGTCGCGATCGGCGAAATCGACCAGGCTCGCGGGCAGCTTGCCGAGGACGCCTCTCTTGCCGCTGCTTTCGAAGCGGCTGTGCCGGTGCTGGCGCAAGCCGAGGTCCGCACCCTGCTGGCGAAGTTCGGGCTCAAGGCGGACCAGACCTCCGCCCGGGTGGGCATGCTCTCCCCCGGTGAACGTACCCGGGCCGGGCTTGCGCTGTTGCAGGCGCGCGGCGTGAACCTCCTGGTGCTGGACGAACCCACCAACCACCTCGACCTCCCCGCCATCGAGCAGCTCGAGAAAGCCCTTGAGGATTACACGGGAGCGCTGCTGCTGGTGACCCACGACCGCCGGATGCTCGCGAACGTGCGCCTCGACGCACGGTGGGACGTCAACAGCGGTCAGGTTCGGGTGCTGTAAGCGGTTCCGTAAGGGGAATTCACCGGGTGCGAGTGCCGTAGCTGACGGCTGCGCTGGTCACTTCCAAAGCGCTGACAGTCTTCTCGTAGCTGCTCTGTGCCACACCGGCGAAGATGCAGTCAACCATGGCAAGCTGGGCGATCCTCGACGCCATGGCACCTGAACGGAAAGCGGTCTCGCGCACCATCGTGAACAAGCAGAGGTCCGCGGTCTTTGCGAGCGGCGAGGACTCGACGTTGGTCACCGCGATGGTGGGTGCCCCGGCTTCCTTGGCCCGCTCGATGAACGCAAGGGTCTCGCCGGTCTGGCCACTGTGGGAGAAGGCGATCGCCACATCGGTGGGGTCCATGAGCGCGGCACCCATGAGGGCGTCATGATGCTGGTTGAAGGCCTGGGCCGTGCGTTGGATCCGGAACAGTTTGTGTTGAAGGTCATCGGCGACAATAGCGCCCGCGCCCAGTCCGTAGACGAGGATGTGCCGTGCGGAGCCGATGGTCTGCACCACCTCCGCCAGCACGTCGAAGTCAATGCTGGAGAGGGTTTCATCGATACCAAGCGTCTCCGCGTACGCAATCTTCGCGACGGTGTCCTGCAGGGAATCCTCCGGGCTGATGTCCGAACCGAAGCGGCGCTGATCTGCCACAGCGGCTTGCTCCCGTCCCAGCTCGGTTGCCATCACCAGGCGGAGTTCGCTATAGCCCGCATACCCAAGAGCCCGGCAGAACCGCACCACCGATGGCTCGGAGGTGCTGCATTTTTCGGCGAGCTGCGAAATGGTGTTTCGCAGGACCACCGTGGGATCAGCCAACATCACTTCCGCAACCCTCCGCGCGGCGGGGGCCAGTGTCGGCAGGTGGGAATGGATCTTCGACTGGATGCTCATGAAACCCTTTCTCGGGCGGCGTCTTCCTGTGCGGCAGTGTGGCTGTCGCGGCTCACTGAGCGAATCTGGGTCAAGCACTGCCGGTCGCGTCATTAAGCTACAACTTATTGATAGGTATCGTAGTCTTTCTACGTAGAAAGGTGACCCGCTGTGACGCGACCATCGACTCCCGCGGTTACCCTTCGCGCCCAGCCCACCACGGTGCCGCTGGTCAGGCCTTTTGTCACCGCCGTCAGACGCGCCACGGTACTGGAAACGGTTTTGGTTCAAGCCACCGACGACGACGGCCGCATCGGCTGGGGCGAGGCCCCCATCAGCGCAGTCACCAAAGCAACCACTGCCGGGGTGATGAGAGCTGTGCACGGCCCGCTTCAGGACCTTGTGGCGCATTCAGACACGGCTGACCATGCGGAGGCCTTGAGGCTCCTTAGCCTTTCTTCCGAATCCGGAGCCGCGAGGATGGCGGTGGACTGTGCGCTCCATGACCTGGCGGCGCAGCGGGCAGGGATGCCGCTCTACCGCTACCTTGGCGGCCGCTCTGCACGGATTTCAACCGATATGACGCTCTCCGTGGGCAATCCTGCGACGTTGTCCCGTGCAACCAACCAACACGTCACCGGCGGATTCGACTGCATCAAGGTCAAACTGGATGCCAATGGCGACCCGTTAGCGCGGATGCGCGCAGTGCGGGAGGCTGCCGGCCCACAGGTCCGGCTAAGGGTGGACGCCAACCAGGCCTTCACCGCCGAAGACGCGGTGCGGATCATCACCACCCTGGAAGACGCGGACCTTGGCATCGAAGTGATCGAGCAGCCGGTGCGCTCCGATTCCCTGGAGGATCTCGCCTATGTCACCCGCCGCGTGGGCATTCCGATCATGGCGGATGAGTCAGTGTGGACCGTCGATGACCTCCACAAACTCATCGACCTGCAGGCTGCGGACCTGGTGAACATCAAGCTGGCCAAATCCGGAGGAATCTTCGTAGCCACTCAGCTGGCGCGGCTGGCCTCGAGCGCTGGCCTTGGCATGCTGGTTGGCTGCATGATCGAGAGCACCGTGGGCATCAGCGCAGCGGCGAGTTTCGCCGCGTCGCTGTCCGGAAACGGAGAGCCCTCGACGGCGGCTGGCACAGCGCCACAGGATCTGGACGGTGGCCTGTGGGTGGGCTCATCGCCGGTAGCCGGCGGTGCCAGGTATGAAGCGAACGTGATCGAACTACCCGACGCACCCGGATTGGGGATCTCCGCGGCACCCGTCGGTCAGGAAACAGCGGTCCGCTGAGCAACAAGTGCGCCCACCAGCTGGGCTACCGCCTCCAGGTCAGGAGCGACGGCGTCCGGCACCAGCTCCGGCGGAAGGTCGCCTCGTTGCGCTGGAGGGTCGATGCGCCGTTCGGCCGCATGCCGAACCCAGAGGTACTCAAGCAACGCACTACGCTTCGCGTCGTCGAACCGTTGAACCACTCCTGAAACCGGTGCGTCCTTCCGCAGCAACATGCTCAGGGCTCCGCTTCGGGCGGACCCTGCAACATCATGGTCCAACCTGTCACCCACATGGATGTGCAGGTCCGCTGTACCCCTGGCAAATTTGAACACTGCTCTTCCCGGCTTGGCCGAACCGGCGTCGTCGGACGTGACGATGCCGTCGATTACCGGCAGCAGACCCGCACCGGCAATGACCGGTTCCTGGAAAGCCCTGCGCCCGTTGGTGAGGATGAGAACCCGCCAGCCCGCCGCCCGCAGACTGTCAAGCACCGCGGCAGTCTCGGGGTGGAGCAGGCGGGTACGTTCCGGCACTTCCTCCAGCCGCTGGACAATGCGCGCTGTGATGGCCTGCTCGTTCCTCTCGAACCCCAGCGTGCGCGCCACGGCTGCAACCATCGAGGACCAGCCGTACGCAGCATATTCGTCCACCAGCAGGAGCTCTTCGTGGCGGCGCAGCACATCCAGGTACAGCTCGTCTGCGGAGGGTCCCGCAATTGCGCTGCACACCTCCCGCAGCACTCCGGCAAACGGGCCCTGAATCAGCGTTCCGTCCAGATCGAAACTGATGGTTCGGACCTGCTGATGGTTTGCGGTCATCTCGCTTCCCACAGATCCCAGGCCATCGTGGAGAGCGCGGTGATTGCCGCCGTCGCGCTCTCTTCCTCACAAGCGCGGGTGCACACGGCGAGGACGTAGCCGTCATCACTGCCGTCGGGCCGGACGAAGGCCACATCATGCCGGATGCCTGTCACCCAGCCCGATTTGCTCCCCCAGTCCGCGCCGGCCGGAAGGACCGGCCCGATGATTCCGTACTCCTGGGCGCGCAGGAATTCCAGCATCAGCCGGGTGCTTTCCGGTCCGGCTGCCCGCCCGGAGACAATCGCGCACACGATGGTGGCCAGGTCCGTAGCGGTAGTTTCCTGGGTGAGACCAGCCTCGAGCCCGGCAAGGTCCCCGAAAAGCCGTTCCATCTTCGAGGAAGCCGCCCCGCATACCTCAAGGGCAGTGTTGACTGACGGCAAACCGACCAGATCCACCGCCATGTTGGTGGCTTCATTGGAGGACACGGTGATCATGCGCCCGAGGACCTCCCGCAGCGGCATGTTCCTGCCAACAGCCGGGAGTCCCTCGTCTATTTCACCGGGTTCGCAGGTGAAAGTACCGGCACCGGGCGCGGCGCTGGGGAAGCTGATCCTGACGGTGACCGGCTGGTCCAGGGAGAGCCTCCCGGCGTCGACCTCCCGCAGCGCAGCTACGAGCACCGCGAGCTTGATGGTGCTTGCCGCATACACAACCGTGTCTGCCTCCCGTTCGGCCAAGGTCTTCCCGCCGAGGGTGGTGAGGTGAAATGAGATGTGCGGGACGCCGTCGCTGTAGTCCGAAGTGACGCTCATGCCTCTGCCCCAACTGCTGCCGCGGCATAGACGGTGTCCGCGACGGCGGAGCGCAGCGGAGCCATCTCGGAGAGAGTGCGGCTGGGATGGACCCGGTTGGTCAGCAGGACCACAGTCAATGAGGCGTCGCGGTCCACCAGAAGCGAGGTCCCGGTGAAGCCGTTATGCCCGCGCGCGCTGATGCCGGAACTCCCCATCCAGTCCAGCTGACCAATCCTCAGTCCGAGTCCATGGCCGTACCCGGGGCCACCCTGCTCAAGGTTGTCCCCAAGTACCCACGGGAGCTGGTCCGACCAGAATTCCTGTGCCAGCGGATCTGAGAGCAGCGACGCCGTATCGGTGCGCAGTATTTCCCCGAACGCCAACAGGCCCTCCGCAGTACCGAAGAGACCGGCGTTTCCGGCGCTCCCACCGAGGGCGCAGGCGCTTTCGTCATGGACCACGCCTCGGACGGCTCCCCTGCCGAGTTCCGGCTGGCACTCGGTCGCGGCGCAGGCGGCCGCGTCCGGGGAGTAGGTCAGTGTCGCCGTTCTCGCATCCAGTGCGCGGAGCCGCTGAAGAACGATCCTGTCCACCAGGTCCGCCCACGACGTTCCGGCAGCTGTTTCGGCGAGCGCCAGCACGGTGTTGAAACCCACGCAGGAATAGTTGAAGGCGGTGCCCGCGGGCGCTGCCAGCGGTGTGGCCAGCAGGTCCTCCAGTAAGTCGCCGCGACCCGCGGAGGGCATCCGCTGCCAGCCCTCCCAGACCCCGGGCAGGCCTGAGGTATGGGTGAGCAGGTGGCGGAGGGTGACCAGGGCCTTGCCCTCCCCCGTGAAGCCTGGAAGCACTTGTCGGACTGGCTCGTCGAGGGCCAGGACGCCGTCGTCGACCAGGCGCAACGCGGTCACTGCAGTGAAAATCTTGGTGACCGAGGCGAGGTCATAGACGGTGTCGGTCGTAGCGGGCACCCGCTGGCCTGCGGGCAGGGGCGCGGCGTCGTCGTCGTACGCCACCGCATCGCCAAAGGCGGCCGGGCCCGCCTGTGTGCCCCGCACGCTGTACGCCAGAACGGCCGACGGCGTTACCCGGCTATGCACGGCGGTTTCGACGATACGCCGGAGGTCGGCGTCGATTTCAGGTGAGGACAAGGTGTGGATTCCCATCCGCGGTAAGGGTTGCGTGGACACCGAGAGGAATGCTGTGGGCACCGGGACCGTGACCGAAGCCGAGCTCCCACACCAGCGGGATCCCGAGCGGCACCAGCAGTTCGGTGACGAGTGCCTTGACCTCGTGCAGCTCACCGCACTTGAGCCACGAGCCGAGGGCGATCCCCGTCAATCCCTCGAACCAGCCGGCGCGCAGCAGTGTATGCAGGAGTGCGTCCAAGCGGTAGATATCCTCGGTGATGTCCTCGAGCAACGCGATCCGGCCGGTGTTATCCGGGACGGGTTTAGCTCCAAGTGTCATTGCCAGGAGACTGAGGTTACCCCCGGTAAGTATGCCGGTTGCCTTGCCTTCCACCAATGATTCGGCGGCGCTCGCGGTATAGCTGCGTCCGGCGTACGGCGTGAACAGCGCTTCCTTGAGCTTTGTCTGCGCCGCCGGGTCCTCCAGCAGAGCGTCGGTGGCTACCATCGGGGTGAACCAGGTGGCGAGCTGGAGGTTATCTGCCCAGTACTCGTGCAGCGCCGTTGCATCTGAGGAACCAATCAGAGGCTTTTGTCGGGCTGCGCGCAGTTTGCCGGCATCCAGGAGGTCCAGGATCCGGACTGAGCCGTATCCGCCGCGGATGCAGAAGACCGCGTCGATGTGATCGTCGCACCACATGTTCTGCAGGTCTTCGGCACGGTGCCGGTCTTCCCCCGCCAGATAAGGCGCGCGGGGGTTTACGTCGCGGACATGGTCTCCTAGCACCGGTTCCAGCCCCCAGCCGCTGAGCAGGGACACTGCCCGGTCCAACCGGTCAGCGGGGGCAGGGCCCGACGGCGCCACCAGGCCAACGCGGTCCCCCGCCTTCAACGGTCCAAGCTCCGGGTGGGCTCCAGTCTCCCTCAACGGGTTCTCCCTCAACGCACGCCGTCCTGAACCTCGTCCTCGAGTGGCTGTTCCTTCAGCGGGACGCTGCTGGTCGCGACAGGCGATTCACGGGTGGGGACCACGCTGAGCAACCGCCGTGTGTACTCGTGCTGGGGATTGAGCAGCACCTCCTCCACCGGCCCTTCCTCCACGATGCGCCCCTGGTACATCACCACCACACGGTCGGCGATGTTCCACGCAAGGCCCAGGTCATGGGTAATGACGAGCGCTCCGAGGCCGAGCTCGCACTTCAGCTTCAGCAGCAGGGCCAGGACGCCGGCACGGACAGAGGCGTCCAGGCTCGCTACCGGTTCGTCCGCAACCAGGAATTCCGGGTCAAGGGCGAGCGCACCGGCAATCACAACCCGCTGGCGCTGGCCCCCGGAGAGCTCCTGCGGGATCGCAGTGAAATACTTCTCCGGCGGGTTCAGCTCCGCCTTGGCCAAAGCCGCGGCAACGATGTCCCGCTCATCGCCGTCGAGCTTGTGCAACCGTGGCCCTTCAGCGACTGCCTCATAGACCGAATGCTTGGGATTCAGCGCAGCCGTTGGATCCTGGAGTACAAACTGCACCGCCCTGCGGTAAGCCTTGAGTGCTTTGCGCTGATGGGACAGCGCCGTGCCTTCGAAGAGGACTTCACCGCCCGTGGGTTTCTGCAGGCCAAGCAGTGTCCGTGCCAGGGTAGTTTTGCCCGAGCCCGATTGCCCCACCAGCGCCACGATCTCACCGGTATTGCACGTCAGGTTGACCGAATCCACTGCCTTGACCGCGCCGGAACCGCGCCCGTTGAACGTCACCGACAGATTGCGGGCTTCCAAGGCAGGACGGCCTTGATGGGCCGCAGCCTGGCGCTCGGCCGGTTCCGCATGCGGGGCATTCGGGGCGGTGTAGGTAGGGAGCTTCAGCCGTGAAGAAAGGTCGCCGATCACGGGAAACGCGGAAGCCAGCGCCTGGGTGTGCGGATGCTGGGGATTGCGCATAATCTCAAGCGACGGTCCCTGCTCCACGATTCTGCCGTCCTGCATCACGACAATGCGCTCGCAGGTGGCCGCCAGGACCGAGAGGTCATGGCTAATCATGATCAGCGACAAGCCACGGTCGCGGACCAGCGCGGTGAGCAGATCAAGGACCTGCGCCTGTACGACGACGTCCAGGGCCGTCGTCGGCTCGTCCGCAATGATCAGGTCCGGCTCGCAGGCCAGCGCCATGGCAATCATGATGCGCTGCTTCTGCCCGCCGGAAAGCTCATGCGGATAGGACAACCCCTTCGCCCGCGGAAGTCCCACCTGCTGCAGGAGCTCATTGACCCGCGTAATCCGGGCGGATTCCTGCTTGTACTTCGCGTCCGCTCCCTTCGCGTGGATGATCAGCGCTTCGGCGATCTGGTCGCGGACCTTGCGCACCGGGTTCAGCGAGTGCATGGCGCCCTGGAACACGATGGAGGCCTCCGTCCAGCGCACGGACCTCAGGCGGCCCCAGGTCAGGTCGGAAACGCTCTCATCGCCGAGCAGGATCTTTCCCTCGACTTTTGCGTTTGCGGGCAGCAGTCGAAGGACAGAAACCGCGAGGGTGGATTTGCCGCAGCCGGATTCACCGGCGAGGCCCACAGTGGAGCCGGGCTCAACAACGAGGCTGACGCCGTCGACCGCTGCGATTTCACCCCGCCCGCTTGCGGTCTGCGTGGTGTAGGTGATCCTGACATCCTGGAACTCAAGCCGCAGCATTAACGTCCTCGCAGGGTGGGATTGATGACGGACTCGAGGGCGCGGCCCACCAGGGTGAAGCAAAGCACCACCACAACAATCGCAATGCCGGGCGGCATCACGTACCACCAGTACCCTCCGGTGGCTGCTCCGGTGTCCAGGGCAGATTTGAGCATGGCGCCCCAGGAGATGCTGCTGGGATCGCCCAGACCCAGGAAGGACAGCGTGGATTCGGCGATGATGGCCGAGCCTACGGTCAGCGTGGTGTTGGCAAGCACCAGCGGCATGACGGCGGGCAGCACGTGCTTGGTGATGACATGGCCGTCCCCGGCACCCAGTGCCCAGGCCCGTTCAATATAGGGGCGGGACTCCACTGTGAGTGTCTGCGAACGCACCAGCCTGGCCGTGCCGGCCCACGAGGTCACGCCGATTGCGACGACGATGGTTGCCACGCCCGGGCCGATCACGCTGGAGAGCACAATCGCCAGCACAAGTCCCGGGACCACGAGGAAGAAGTCGATGATGCGCATCAGGACCGCTTGGGTGACTCCGGTGAAGTGACCCGCGGCCATGCCCACCACGGTGCCGATCACCATGGAGACCAGTGTTGCGGCGAAGCCCACCACCAGGGAGATCCGGGCTCCCCAGATCAGCAGGGCAAGTACTGACCGCCCGGCCGGATCGGTGCCCAGCGGATTCTCGAGGCTGGGGGGATCGTTCTGCGGTGAGGTCACCTGCGTGACATCGAGAACGCTGGGCGGAGCAAACAACGGGATCAGGGCGGCCAGCGCAATCACAAAGATCAGGATGATCAGTCCGGTGAGGCCCGCACGGTTTGAAGCAAATTCCTTCCAGACCTCCACTGCACGCTGACGACGGCGCGCGGCAGCGACGTTGATGCGTTTGCCCTGGGCTGCGGGGGCGCTCATGCGGCACGCAGCCTGGGGTCAAGGACGCGGTAGAGCAGGTCCGCGAAGAAATTCATCAGGATCACGATCGAGGAAAAGACCACAAAGGTTCCTTGCAGCAGCGGGAAGTCAGGGGCTGAGAGTGCCTGGAAGGTGAGATAGCCGAGCCCGGGCCAGGAGAACACGGTCTCCACGGTGACTGCGCCGCCAACCAGCCCGCCGAGAGTGAGGAAGATCAGGGTGACTGTGGGCAGGAGCGCGTTGGGCACTGCGTGTTTGGTGCGGACTTCGTCCTCACGCAGGCCCTTGGCACGCGCCGTCATCAGGTAATCCGAGGTCATTTCTTCCAGCAGCGACGCCCGCATCACCATCAGGTACTGGGCGTACACCACCGCCACCATGGTGATGACCGGAAGCGTCATGTGCCGGATGATGTCCCAGATCAGCGGCAGGCCGGTTTCTGTGGTGCCGGCGGTGACCAGACCGCCGGTGGGGAACCACTGCAGTCCTCCACCGAAGAACAGGAGGAGAAGCAGTCCCAGCCAGAATGTCGGCACCGACCAGAAGACCAGCGCAAGTCCGGTCTGCGTCCGGTCGAAGAGACTCCCCCGGCGCCAGGCAGCCCGCTGTCCCAGCCAGAGGCCAAGAACCACGGAGATGATCGCTGCGGTCCCCGTCAGAAGCACTGTGGGACCGATCCGGGTGGCGATGAGGTTCACCACCGGCTCGTTGTAGGTATAGGAGTACCCCAACTGCCCCTGGAACAGTTCCGTCAGATACCGCCAGAACTGTGCGAGTAGCGGGTCATTCAGGCCAAGTTGCTCACGCAGGATGTCCATTTGCTCAACACTGACCCGGCGCCCGTCCGCGAGGGAGCGGACGGGGTCGCCGGGCAGGATGCGGAATGCGAAGAAACCCAGCAGTACCACCATGATCAGCGAGATCAAGGCCCCGCCGGCTTTCATGACGATGTACTTCAACCATGAGGATGCCCGCGGCGGCTCATCCGTACTGTTGTCTCCCGGGACCAGATCCTGGGTGCTCAACGCATCCGACATGGCGGGTGTTACTCCCGCTCGTCAGCGGTGGAGCGCCTGCGCTTGATCAGGAAGAACGCCAGCAGTCCGCCGATGAGCAGCACACCCGCAATCGGCAGAATGACGGCCGCAGGGTTGGTGGTCGAGGCCGCGCCCTCAGCTTCAATCGAAGCAACGGGAGTTGCACTATAGATTCCCCACGGCCCATTCTGTCCGAGGATTACTCCGCCCTCAGCGGGCTGGGTGACGAACGGTTCGAAGCGGTCCGAGCGGTAGGCCTCAAGGGCGTCGGCGTAGTACAGCACGTTGTTCACTGCGGCGTCGTAGATCAGTTTCTGTGCCTCGATGACAAGTTCGCTTCGGCGTTCCTGGTCCAGTTCGGTGTGCTGGGCTGCGTAGATTTCATCGAACTCCGGCGAGCACCAGTTGGATTCGCTCGTTGCGCCGGTGCCATCGGCATTCGGGCGGGACGAGCACTGGTTGATGGACATCTGGAAGTCCGGGTCCGGGCCGATGCCCCAACCGGTGAAGTACATGTCGTAATTTCCGAGCACCGAATCGTCGTTGACCTGTGCGGGTGCCTTCATCTCGCTGGTAACTGAGATACCGATGTCCGCGAGCCAGGGGATGATGAAGTCGGCCATCTGCTGGTGCGTGGGGTCCGAGTTGCGGCCCATGAGGCGCAGCTCCAGCGGGTTGCCTTCGAGGTCAAGGCGCACGCCGTCGGCGCCCATTTCGTAGCCTGCTTCATCGAGGATCCGGTTGGCTTCCTCAGGGTTGAAGGCGTAGGGAAGTTCCTCCGTATCCCAGTGGTACAGCGGGTAGACGGCTGGGATTTCACCGGTTGCCGGTGTTCCCAGTCCCTCAAGGACCCGTTCCAGCAGGGTATTGGAATCGATGGCCATCACAATGGCTTTACGAAGTTCCACATCCCGCAACGCAGGATTGCCGTTGCCCATGTAGTTTCCATCAATGTCCTTGGTGCCGGAGTTGATGTTCATGGCCTGGTAGCGGCGGCCCGCACCGGAATTGGTGGTGATGTTCTCTTCCGATTCCAATGCCTGGAACTGCGCCGGGGTCAGCCCATTGATCATGTCGATCTCGCCGGTGAGCAATGCCTGCACGGCGGCGTCGCCGTTACGGTAGGGAACGTACGTGACGCCGTCGATCTTGGCCTCGCCCCGCCAGTAGTTGGGGTTCGCCTTCATCGTCACGCCGGAGGTCGGGTTGTAGTCCACTACGGTGAACGGTCCGCTGCCCACGGCGTCGGATGAGTTCTCGAAGGTCGCTGGATCCTCGACTTCGGACCAGATGTGTTCCGGGACCACCGGAAGGACGGAACCCGGGTTGGGTGCCTGCGCCTCATTCAGGGTCAGCACCAGGGTGTAATCATCGACGGCCTCGACGGAGACCACGTTCTCAAGCAGTGAACCATTGGCCTGCTTGAGGGTGTCGTTCTCCTGGATCGCCTGGAAGGTCCATGCGGCGTCGTTGGCGGTCAGCGGTTCACCGTCGGACCAGACGCGATCCTCCGCGAAGGTGTAGGTCCAGGTGATGCCGTCCTCGGACGTCTCCCAGGATTCCGCCATCTCAGGAATGACCTCGTTGTTCTCGGCGCTGTAGCCCACCAGGCCCTCGTACTGCAGTCCAAGGATGTTGGTGCTGGTCGCGAGGATGGCGATGAAAGGGTTCAGCGAGTCAATGTCCCCGGTGAGGGGCAGCTTGAGGGTTGTCCCGGACTCTGCTTCTGTTTCAGCGGCGGAGGCGGCTGGAAGTGCCAGGCCACCGGGCACCAGCCCGATGGCAGCCGTGGTCAATAAGGCTCCGATTTTGCGGAAGAGCGGGATTCTGCGCGCCCCGGGGCGAGTGGAAGTGCGGTTACTGGTCATCATGTCTCTTTCGTTGATGCCGGCGGAAGAACGCCATGTAGTTAAGTTACGCAACTGTTTTGTGTGTCGCAAATCACTTACACTCGTGTCGTGGACCCCGTTGACCTGTGCGCTGAATTGATCCGTTTCGACACCACCAATTGGGGTGAGGGAAAGAGCGAGGGAGAGCGGGAAGCGGCCGAATACCTAGCCGGCCTGCTCACGTCCGCGGGGTATGAGCCCGTTATCCTCGGCCCCACGCCTGAACGCGCGTCGACAGTGGTGCGGGTGCCGGGGCTCGACCGCACACTTCCAGCGCTGCTGATCCACGCCCACCTCGACGTTGTTCCGGCTGAACCGGCGCAGTGGAGCCTGGACCCGTTCGCCGGGGAAATTCGGGACGGCTACGTTTGGGGCCGCGGCGCCAGCGACATGAAGGACATGGTGGCCATGACCTTTTCCACGCTGCTGCGCTGGGCGGAAGACGGCGTGAGGCCGCGCCGCGACGTCGTCGTTGCCTTCGTTGCGGATGAGGAGGACAAGGGTGAGTACGGTGCGCTGTGGCTTGCCGCCGAGCATCCGGAACTGTTTGATGGCGTCGAAGCCGCCATCGGTGAATCGGGCGGCGTTGCACAGTTCCTCACGGCAGAGGACGGTTCCGAGGTTCGCCTGTATCCCGTGGCGGCAGCGGAACGCGGGACACTCCACATGCGCCTGACGGCCACCGGAACGTCCGGTCACGGCTCACGTCCCAACCCGGATAACGCGGTCACTCACCTGATTGGGGCGCTCCACCGGGTGAGCGAATATGCCTGGCCGATTGTCCTGACACCCACCGTTCGTGCGTATCTGCAGCAGACGACGGCGGCTCTCGGCTTTCCCGCAGACCTCACCACGGACGCAGGTGTGGAAGCTGCGGTGGACCGTCTGGGCGATGCCGGCACCGTGGCGCGCACCACCATCCGCTGCTCCGCCACACCCACCGTGCTCGACGCCGGCTACAAGGTCAACGTCATCCCCGGGACGGCGTCCGCCGACCTGGATGTCCGGTGCCTGCCGGGCACCGAAGAGGAGACCCTCGCCGTGATCGACGGGCTGCTCGGCGGGCGGGTGACCCGGACGTTCCTGTCCCACCAGCCACCGGTCCAGGCGCCGGTCGATTCGCACTGGTTCGACGCGATGAAGGCGGCGCTGCTGCGCCACGATCCTGCCGCCGTCGTCGTTCCCCGTTGCATGGGCGGTGGAACCGACGCCAAGGCGTTCGCGCCGCTGGGGATCGATTGCTACGGGTTCTCGCCGCAGGGCGCGGATCCGGAGGGCCGCACCTCTGACGGAGTGCACGGCGTGGATGAGCGCGTGCCCGTGGAGTCACTGCGCAGCGGGCAGCGGATCCTGCAGGACTTCCTCGAGCAGGTCTGAGGTTCGGCCGTCAGTGTCAACGGCCTGGCCGCCTTATGGTCCCGGCGGGAACTGCACCTGGAGAGCGGCGAGCACAGTAGCGGCGTCCTGCGGATTGGTTGGATCGAAGCCGGTCAACTGTTCGAACCGGGCGATCCGGTTGAGCACCGTGTTCCGGTGGCAGTACAGCTCGCCCGCCGTTTCAGACACCGACCCGGAGCGAAGGTACGCCTGGACAGTCTCGATGAGCCGGTCCCTCTCATGGGTGGAAATCGCGGCAAGCGGCCCCAGCACGGTGTTGGCCAACACGGTTCCATACTCCCCCAGCCGGGTGGCGGCGACCTGCCCCCACGTGTCCCGCACCGTGTGCCGGCCAGGCCGGCCGGCAGTCACTACCGGCAACGAGTCCAGCGCAATCCTGAGCATCAGCGGCACCTCCGCCAATGACTGGGCCGGGGGCGCCACGAAGCAGTCGAGCAGGGCAAGCCAGGGACGCGTCCCCTCCGGTTTCCGCCCTGCCCGCGCGGGAACGTCCTCAAGAATGAGGATGAGCACGCCGTCGCGCTCGTGCAGATACTGCTCGACACCGGCGCGGACCGCTTCGGCCCGGAACGCCTTTTGAGCGTCCACAGCCGCAACGGCAACGACGAAACTGCTCTCCAGCTTCACACCGAGTGCGCGGGCAGCCTGCCCCAGCACCTGCGGGTCCTTTCCGTCCGAGCTGACGAGCCGTGACAACAGGAACGCCCGCTGCGTCTCCTTTTCCTGCGCCATGCTGGCCAGCTCGTTGAGATAGCCCGCATGCGCCCGGATGGTGTGGAACTCCACCGCTTCCCAAACCCGCACCGCGTCCTTCGTGAGTTCCGGCAGGGATCCTTCCGGAACCTTCTCCAACATCACGGTCCAGAGCACGCGGAAGTCCATGCGCACTGCACGCAGAAGCGATTCGAGGGGCACGGCCTGCTGTGCACGGCGGTGTCCAAGTGCTTCGGACATTGCGGCCAGCCGTTCGGGAACGGGAAGGTCACCGATCAGGCGCAGTAGCAGTTCCATCGACGCTACAGCTGTTTCCCGCAGATCCTGATCCACGACGGCGGCGCCGCCATAGCCGTCAATCGTCCGCACTTCCTGCAGGTACTCGTCAGCAATGCGGTCTATATCGGCGAGGCAATCGGTCACAACGTCCGCTATGACAGGCCGGGAAACCGGGTTCCGAAGGTCACCGGCTCCACCTGAAACCGCATCGTTGGGCATATGCCCATTGTAGGTGCGCAGCACACTGTGTTCATCCATTGTTTGCCGACGTGATGCAGGCCACCATGGAAGGAGCCGTTGCGTGCGGCCGCGCCTTCTATCCGAAAGACATCCTTCAAAGACCATGCTCGATCTGAAACTTGTCAATGCCAGCATTTTCACCATGGCGGATGCCGCTCCCAAAGCGCACTCCATGGGGGTGCTCCATGGGCGAATCGTAGCGTTCGATGACGACGTCCTGGCACTTCCGGCACGGCGCACGCTCGACTGCGCCGACGCCGTCGTCGTTCCCGGCTTTGGTGATTCCCACAATCACATGGCGTGGTTTGGGCAGTCACTGGCCGAGCTGGACCTGTCCGGTTGCCGGACTTTGGACGAGCTGTACGACGCCGTCTCCGGCTTTGCCCTCAACCTTCCCGAGGGTGCGTGGGTAGTGGGATCGGGTTATGACGACACCGTCATGGACGGGCATCCCCACCGCAAGGACCTGGACCGGGCAGCGCCCGGCCGCCCGGTGTGGCTCAAGCACCGGTCCGGCCACATGTGCACCGTCAACACCGGGGTGCTTGAACAAGCCGGTGTCCTGGACGGATCAGCCAATACTCCTGAAGGTGGCACGATCGTTGAGGATTCAGACGGACCCACAGGGCTGCTCGAGGAGCAAGCCCAGAAGCTGGTCACCGCACTGGTGGTTCCCTACCCGGTGAACGATTTGGCGGACGCTATAGGCGCCGCGAGCGAGGTCTACGCCTCCGAGGGCCTGACGCACGTTGTGGAGGCGGGCATCGGCTCGGGCTGGATCGGCCGCACTCCCGTTGAATTTGCTGCCTATGTAGAGGCCCGACGCCGCGGCCGCCTGTTGACCCGGGTCCAGTTGATGGCGGCCAGCGATGCCCTGCACCCTGTGCAGTCCCATCCGTCAGACGGAATCACCTTCGGACTGGACCTCGGCATTGCTTCCGGATTCGGTGACGATCACATCCGGCTCGGTGCCATGAAGATTTTCATTGACGGATCCCTCATCGGCCGCACCGCTGCCGTGACCGAACCATTCTGCGACCATGACCACGGCACAGGCAGCTTCCAGCTCTCCCTCGAGGAGCTCACTCGGCGGATTGTGGATGCCCACTGTTCGGGATGGGATATCGCGGCCCATGCAATCGGGGATTCGGCGATAGACGTCGCGTTGGATGCGTTTGCCGCCGCGCTGGAATTGCTCCCACGACCCCACGCGAGGCACCGGATCGAGCACGCCGGCATAGTGCGTCCCGACCAGCTTGCCCGATTCGCGTCCCTGAACGTCACGCCGGTTCCACAGCCCCACTTCCTCTATGAGGTGGGCGACACGATGGCCGACGCCGTCGGCACCGAACGCGAACCTTGGGTGTACCGCCACAAGTCCTTCCTTGACCTCGGCGTCCGGGTCCCCGGCAGTTCCGACCGGCCGGTGGCATCCGGGGCGCCCTTGCTCGGTATGCAGTCGATGGTGACCCGACGCACCTCCGGCGGAGCGACGATTGGGCCCCTGGAAAGGGTCGACGCCGAGACCGCCCTGCGCGCGTACACGGTCGACACTGCGTGGACGGCAGGCGACGAAGACCGGCGGGGAACGCTGGAAACCGGGAAACTTGCCGACTTCGTTGTGCTGTCCGACCACCCGGCTGACGTCCCTGCCGAGGAGATCGGCTCAATAACTGTCCTGGCCACCGTGCTCGAAGGCACTTGCATCTACGGGCACGACTACTTCAACAAACTACAGACCACCGTCCCATCCCAGCACCATCCCGAGAGGCAGAAAACTGATCATGCAACCACATGAGACAACCAAGGGAGAGGAAACGGCCGTTCCCGTTGTCAGCGGAGCCGAGGCGGGCAGGATTGCCCGCGCTGCTTTCGTCGGCACCGCCCTCGAATGGTACGACTACTTCCTCTTCGGCACCGCCGCGGCAATCGTGTTCAACCGGCTGTTCTTCACATCCCTCGACCCGACCGCTGCAACGTTGGCGGCTTTCGCGACCTTCGGCGTAGGATTCGCTGCCCGGCCGCTGGGCGCCGTCCTGTTCGGATACATCGGTGACCGCATGGGCCGACGCCCGGCGCTGCTGATCACCATCGTGGCGATCGGCCTGGCCACCGGTCTCATCGGTGTCCTGCCTGACTTCGGCAGCATCGGCCTCGCTGCGCCCGTGATGCTCGCCATCCTGCGCCTGGTGCAGGGCCTCGCGGTGGGCGGCGAGTGGGGAGGTGCCATGACCATCGCGGTGGAGCATGCCCCGATCGAGAAACGCGGACGGTATGCCGCACTGGTGCAGGTTGGCTCACCGGTCGGCACGCTGATGTCCTCCGGTGCATTCGCACTGGTGCTGCTCATGCCCGCTGACGTGTTTGATTCGTGGGGCTGGCGCCTTCCGTTCCTGGCAGCGTTCCCGCTGCTGCTGATCGCCCTGTACATCCGGTTGAAGGTTGAGGAATCACCCATCTTCAACGAGCTGGTCAAGCTCGAAGAGCGCGCCAAGATCCCGGCGGTTGATGTCTTCCGCCAGGCCTGGGGCCGGCTGATCGTCGCTATCGCGGCCGCGTTCCTCGGCGTCGGCGGGTTCTACGTCATGACTACCTTCGTGATCAGCTACGGCACTGCAACCCTGGGCCTGGACCGCCAACTGATGGTGAACGCAACCCTGGTTGCCGCCGTCGTGCAGATTGGAATCATCCTTGTGATCGGCCGCATCAGCGAGAAAATCGGGCCCGGGAAGATGACCTTCATCGGCGGTCTTGTGACCGCAGCCGCAGCCTTCCCGCTCTTCTGGATGATCGACACGCGCAACCCGGCCGCCATCATCCTCGCCGTCACGCTCGGCATTGCGCTGCTCTCGGTCGCCTACTCGGTCACCGGTGCCCTGCTGACAGAATTGTTCCCGCCGAGGCTGCGGTACAGCGGTGTGGCGCTGGGCTACAACCTGGCCGGTGCGCTGAGCGGGTTCCTGCCGCTGATCGCCGTCGCGCTGCTGGAGGTGTCGGACGGCTCGTCCTGGACGGCTTCGCTGCTGCTGATCGTGGTATCGCTGATCACCGCTGCCGGCGGATTCTTCGGCGAGCGCCTCCGCGTCAAAGACAAAGCGATCGTCCGGTAGGGAGACCCATGTTGAATCCAGGAACCGCGCGCCGGATTACCGACGCCGTCGATACAGCCTTCGACCGCCAGCTCGAGTTCACCGCAGAACTGGTCCGGCATCCCTCGCTGCGGGCGGCCGAGTCCAGCGCGCAGGACCTCATGTTCACTGAGCTTGAATCCCGCGGGCTTGCAATGGACCGCTGGGCGCTCGACGGCGATGCACTGGCCGGGCATGTGGGCTACGGTCCCAGCACTGTAGCCTTCGAAGACCTCACCAACGTGGTGGGTACCTACACCCCGCAAGAATCCAAAGGACGTTCCCTCATCCTGAACGGGCACATCGATGTGGTGCCCACGGGACCCGAGGACACCTGGGAGCGCAGCCCCTGGGATGCCGAGATCAAGGACGGCTGGATGTACGGCCGGGGTTCCGGTGACATGAAGGCGGGGCTGGCGGCCAACCTTTTCGCGTTCGATGCCATCCGCGCTGCCGGGCTTGAACCGGCAGCAACCATCCACTTCCAGTCAGTTGTGGAGGAGGAGTGCACCGGCAACGGCTCGCTGGCCGCGCTGCAGCGGGGCTACACGGCAGACGCCGTCGTCATACCGGAACCGGAAGAGAACATGTTGGTGCGTGCCAACGTGGGGGTCATCTGGTTCCGCGTCCGTGTCTCCGGCAAACCCACCCATGTGCGGGAGATGTCATCCGGCTTCAATGCCATCGACGCGGCTTACCCGGTCATGGGCGCTCTCCGGGAACTCGAAGCCAAGTGGAACGCGGATCAGGGCAGCCACCGGTACTTCGAGGACGTACATCATCCGATCAACTTCAATATCGGCATGATTTCCGGCGGTGACTGGCCCTCAAGTGTGCCGTCCTGGTGCGAGTTCGACGTCCGTGCCGCGCTGTATCCGGGAATCGCCGCAGCTGACGCCTGGGGTGAAATTGAGGAGTGTCTCCGGAACACCGGTTCGGAGGCCAACGTCTCGGCCGAGCGGACAGGGTTCTTCTCGGAGGGCTATGTATTGGAGGAAGGCTCGGATGCCGAGGCAGTACTGGCGTCCGCACACGAGGGCGTCTTCGGCTCAGCGCTGCGAAGCTTCACAACGCCGGGCTACCTCGACGGGCGGGTCTTCACCCTGTACGGCGGGATCCCCGCGCTGACGTACGGGCCCGTGTCGGAAGCGATTCACGGTTTCGATGAGCGGGTACACATCGAGTCCGTGCGCAACGTAACGAAGACTATTGCCCTGTTCATCGCTGACTGGTGCGGTGTGGACGAGTCAGCATAAGGACTTGCTGTTATACAGACGGAGGGAGTCCGGCCGATTGGCCGGGCTCCCTCCGTCTGTAGGTGGGGCTTAGCTGTCGAGCTCGCCAAGGCAGAGGCTACGGACGACGTCGGTCAGCACGTGCAGGCCGCTGATGATGTCCTGGTCGGTGGTGTACTCGTGCTCGTTGTGGGAGATGCCCTCCACTGAGGGTACGAACAGCATCACGGTGGGAACGATGTCCTTCAAGTTGGTGGAGTCGTGTCCGGCCAGCGTCTTGACCCGTTTGTAGGTCAGCCCGCAGTTTGCTGCGGTCTTTTCCGCCAGGGCCACTCCCTCGGGCTGATACGGAGTGACCGGCCAGCAATGGGATCCGGTCTTGCGAATCTCCACCCGGGCAGCCTTTTCGATCTGCCCGATGCGGTCATGAAGCATATGGTCCGCTTGGGCGAGGATTTCCTCGTCGGCGGACCTCAGGTCAAGGAGGAGGTTGACCAGTGACGGGACAACCACGGGAGAGTTGGGGTAGACGTCCAGCTGCCCCACGGAGGTGTGGAGGGCGCCGTCGGGAAAGTGATCTGCGATCTCCCTGGCAGCAACCACGAGCATCGATGCTCCGAGAAGCGCATCGCGCCGGTCAGCGATCACGGTTGAGCCGGTGTGCCCCTGTTCCCCGTGGACCTCGAACTCGTACTTGTTGGCCGCCCAGTTGGAGTCGACAACGCCGATAGTGATGCCATCGCGCTCCATGCTGCGGCCTTGCTCGATATGGATCTCGGCGGCGTAAGCGGCCTTCGGTCCGGGTCCCTGCCCCAGTGAGGCGGTTGCGTCGAGCGCTTCACGGACGGTGATGCCCGCGGGATCCGTGATGTCGAGTACAACCTCGGGCGTCATCTTCCCGGTGTAGACGGAGCTGCCCATCATGGACGGTTTGAAGCGGGCGCCCTCTTCGTTGAACCAGTTCACCACTGCCAGGTTGTAACGGGGAGCCGTTCCGTCTGCTTTCCATTGTGCTGCGAGCCGGAAGGCGGCGTGCGCGGCAGCGAGGACACCGTACGCGCCGTCGTACCGTCCAGCGGTCGGCTGGGAGTCGAGGTGGGAGCCGACCAGCACGAACGGTGCGCCGGGCTGCAACTCCAGCAAGCCGAACTGGTTACCCACCTGGTCGAAGGAGACCGTGAACCCGTTGCCCTGGAGGAGTTCGGTCAGCCAGGCCCGCTGTTCTCCGTCTGCCGGTGAGCCCGCTTGCCGTTCCACTCCCCCTCCCGGGGTAGCGCCAAATGTGCACAGGGCGGCGAAGTCCCGCAGGAATGCGGCGTCTGCTCCGGTGAAGTTGGTGGGATCGGGATTCGGCACAGCACCGTTGCTCATGATTGGAAGTCCTTTGTCTAATCGATGGTTCGACCATCGTTTCAGGACAACGCGCGGCGGTCAGTGGCGCGGGACAACCGGTTCAGGCGAGTGGATTGTGATTCTGCACATCCGGCGATCAGTTTTCGCAGCCGACCCCGTCACCATCGTTTCCGTCGAGATCGTAAATATCAGTGCCGACAATCGTTACCGGACCCTGTACATAGGATGGCCCGTTGCCGCTGCCGCTCGCGCAATCGACGTCGCTGTCAATCGGCACGCAGTCACCCGCGTAGTTCGGATCGCAGTTTCCGGCGGGTATTGCAGCCTCGACCGGGGGCGGCGGCGCAATCTCTGCGGGCTTTGAGCCGATTCCGATCACTTCAGTCACCGGTGCAATGCGAACTTCCTCGCCCGCCGCAACCCGTGCGGTCTCAACTCCGTCCGTGAACGTCACTTCGTACCGAGTCGCTTTCACTCCGGCAACTCCCGCCACGAGCAGGGCCTCGCTGCCGAGCTCCGCATTCGGATCGTCCTGCCGAACCGACTCAAACGGTATATCGGACTCGATCCACTCTTCAGTGACGGTTACCTCGGGCGTGGGAGTGGCGCTTGGAGTCGGCTTTGGTGATGGAGTGGAGCTGGGTGTGGAGCTCGGGCTAGCCGTCGCCGTCGGAATCGAATCCGGGTCCGCCACGGCGGAGTCGGTACTTCCGCAACCGGTGAGGGCCAAAAGCCCAACTCCCAGAATGGCTAAGCAGAGTTTGGCTTTGACACGGATGGTCATAGACACAGTTATCCCCAGATTCATGAATGCGGTTGCAATGCATTCAGTATGGAGGTACGGCATCCGGCAAACACGAAGCTTCGACGCAGGATTCACTGTGGAGTTGCCGCGGTGCACGCCGGGCCAGAAAACGACGCCGGCGCTGACCCGCCAGCCTTACCTCGGGTATCCCGGAGCGCGAGAAAGCTCCCCATCTCTGCAGCTACTTCTCAAGCGAACTGGGAGCCCTGACAAGATCACTGATGAAATTCACGAGATCGAATCTCCTGCTGTCAGCGGAGGAACGCGGCGGCCACGCCGGCGTCGACCGGCACGTGCAGGCCGGTGGTGTGCGAGAGCTCGGCGGAGGTGAGTACGACGGCGGCATTCGCCACATGTTCGGGCAGTACCTCGCGCTTGAGGAGGGTGCGCTGGGCGTAGTACTCGCCGAGCTTCTCCTCGTCCACACCGTAGACAGCGGCGCGTTTGGCGCCCCAGCCGCCGGCGAAGATACCGGAGCCGCGGACAACGCCGTCGGGGTTGATGCCGTTGACGCGCACGCCGTGCTCGCCGAGTTCAGCCGCAAGCAGGCGCACCTGGTGCGCCTGGTCGGCTTTGGTGGCGGAGTAGGCGATGTTGTTCGGGCCTGCGAAGACCGAGTTCTTCGACGAGATGTAGATGATGTCGCCGCCCATTTCCTGGTCGATCAGGACCTTCGCGGCGGCCTTGGAGACCAGGAAGGATCCCTTGGCCATGACGTTGTGCTGCAGGTCCCAGTCCTTTTCGGAGGTTTCCAGCAGCGGCTTGGAGATCGAGAGGCCGGCGTTGTTGACCACGAGGTCCAGCCCGCCGAAGGCCAGCACCGCGGCGTCGACTGCCTGCTGTACTTGCGCGGGGTCGGTGACGTCGGCCTGGACGCCGAGAGCGACGTCGGACCCGCCCAGTTCATCGGCGACGGCTTGAGCGTTCTCCAGGTTCAGGTCGGCGATGACCACGCACGCGCCCTCCGCGGCGAGGCGGGTGGCGATGGCCTTGCCAATGCCCGACGCAGCACCGGTCACCAGCGCAATACGGGTTGCGTGGGACTTGGGTTTGGGCATCCGTGCGAGCTTCGCTTCCTCCAAAGCCCAATACTCGATGCGGAACTTCTCCGACTCATCAATGGGTGCGTAGGTGGAAATCGCCTCGGCGCCGCGCATCACGTTGATCGCGTTGATGTAGAACTCACCGGCCACACGCGCGGTCTGCTTGTTCGCACCGTAGGAGAACATGCCGACGCCGGGAACCAGAACAATCGCCGGGTCAGCCCCGCGCATAGCCGGGGACTCCCCATCCGCGTGGCGCTCGTAATACGCCGCATAGTCCTCGCGGTACTCCTTATGGAGTTCCTTGAGACGTTTGATGGAGTCCTCGATGGGCGCACCCGCCGGCAGGTCAAGGACCAGCGGCTTGACCTTGGTGCGCAGGAAGTGATCCGGGCAGGACGTCCCCAAAGCCGCCAGGCGCGGGTGCTCCGAAGCGCTCAGGAAACCCAGGACGGCGTCGTCGTCCGAGTAGTGCCCAACCTGCGCCCGGTCGGTCGAGGCAAGCCCGCGAATCACGGGTGCAAGGGCTGCCGCCTTGGCACGGCGCTCCTCGGAGGACAGCGGCGCATAACCGTCCAGCGGCTCGCCGAAGGGATTCGGGGCGCCGTTCTCGGCGATATACCGCTCAGCGGTCTCGATCATCCACAGCGAGTTGTTCTCCGCCTCCTCGGAGGTATCGCCCCACGCGGTGATGCCGTGACCGCCGAGGATCGTGCCGACCGCCTGCGGGTTCTCGGCCTTGATCGCGGCGATGTCCAAGCCGAGCTGGAAGCCGGGACGACGCCAGGGGACCCACACCACCTTGTCGCCGAAGATCTTCTCAGTGAGTGCTTCGCCGTCGACCGCCGTCGCGATCGCGATACCCGAGTCCGGGTGCAAGTGATCAACGTGTGCGGCGTCGACCAGGCCGTGCATGGCCGTGTCGATCGAGGGGGCAGCTCCGCCCTTGCCATGCAGCGTGTAATCAAACGCGGCAACCATCTCATCCTCGCGGTCCACACCCGGGTACACATTCGTCAGCGAACGCAACCGATCCAGGCGGAGGACAGCGAGATTCCCGGCCTTGAGCGTGCCAAGGTCACCGCCGGAGCCCTTAACCCAGAGGAGCTCGACGTTCTCGCCCGTCACCGGGTCAGTGTCCGTGCCCTTCGCAGACGTGTTACCGCCCGCGTAATTCGTGTTCCGCTTATCCGCGCCAAGCCGGTTGGAGCGCTCAATGAGGTCCTGGACCACTGAGGTCATCGTCGACATCCCATGTTAGAAGTTGTTAGGTATGAGAGAATCTAACAACTTCTAACTGAATGACACAAGCCTTCGCGTTTGTGCGGGCTGCAGGCGGTTGACCCCATAGAATGAGCCGAATGAACTCTCTCGCTGCTGAGGAGCGCCGCTCCTGGCTTCTGGAGCACCTGCGTGCATCCAAAACGATCACCCTCACCGAAGCTGCAGATGCTCTCGGCGTCAGCGAGATGACGGTACGGCGAGACCTCAATAGCCTTGAACGCAACGGCACCGCGCGTCGGGTTCGGGGCGGGGCTGTATATAGCGGTCCAGTGCGGTTTCACGGCCGCGAGCGTTCACACGTGGACGAGAAGCAGAAGGTCGCGGAGAAACTGCTCCCCCTTGTGCCATCCCAGGGAGTGATTGCGTTGGACTCCTCTACGACCATGCACCGGTTGGCGCAGATGATTTCCCCCAGTGAGGACCTCGTAGTTGTCACCAACGGGTTGGTTACCTTCCAGGTTCTACAGGACCGCCCCAACGTCACCGCCATATTGACCGGCGGCGCTGCGGACAGGCGTTCTGATTCGCTGATCGGTCCCGTTGCCACCGCGTGCATCGAGGGAATGCGGTTCTCGCAGCTCTTCGCTTCTGCAGCGGCGCTCGATCAACGTGCCTGCTATGAAGATACGCTCGAGGAAGCTGAAATCAAGCGGGCTTTTGCCCGTTCGTCTGCCCAGGTGATCATCGGAGTGCACTCCGACAAGCTAGGCGATAATGCAACCGCTATCGCAATCACACTGAACGGGATTGACGTCCTCGCCACTGAACGTGACCCATCGGACCCCGACCTCCAGCCTTACCGGTCTCTCGCGGGCGACCTTCGCTGAGGAACGCTTACGTACAGAATATGAACTAAATCACGTCAATAGTTGACAGCTTCTAACATGATGTAACAGAATCAGTGTTAGCTTTCGCGCACCGAAGCGCTGAAGCAGGCTTCAACGAACAAGGACGTGAGATGAAGGAAAAAGCATCGACCTCTCATCACGCGGGAGGTTGGCGATGATGAGCTCAGACGTAATCTCGACACCTCGCGCGGCAAACGTGCTGCTCAGCGTCAACTCCGTCTTCAAACAGTATCCAGGCGTCACCGCGCTCGACGACGTCAGCCTCGATCTCCGAGAAGGTGAAGTTCATGCGATCGTCGGTGAGAACGGCGCCGGCAAATCCACTCTCATCAAGATCCTCGCGGGGGCTATTGAACCCACCGGCGGAACCATAACCATCGGGGACTCAGAATATCCCTCGCTGACTCCGCAGCTCGCACGGAAGCTGGGCGTAGCCGTTATCTACCAGGAGTTCACTCTCGTAACCACTCTGAGCGCTGCCGACAATGTCTTCCTCGGTGAATACATCGCCAGGGGACCAGTACTCGACAAGAAGACGATGCGAGCGAAATCCGCTGAGCTGTTCAAAAGGCTGGGCGTCGACATCAACCCAGACTCACTCGTTGAGAATCTCACCACGGGTTATCAACAGATCGTCGAGATCGCAAAAGCCATCTCGAAGGAAGCCCGCCTGCTCATCATGGATGAACCCTCCGCGCCGCTGACAGCGTCCGAGGTGGAGGCTATGTACCGCGTAGTGGACGTACTCAAGAGTCACGGCATCACCATTGTCTACATCTCCCACCGCATGGATGAGATTTTCCGCCTCTCCGACCGCGTCTCCGTACTCCGCGATGGCAAGTACATCGGAACCCGAAAGACCAGCGAGACAACGCGGAACGAACTGATCAACCTGATGGTGGGGCGTGAGCTCAGTGAAGGATATCCGATGCGGGAATCGTCGATCGGTGAGATCTCTCTCGCCGCTGAGAATGTGAGCGGGAATGGCGTCCGCGGGATCACCTTTGACGCACACCGCGGGGAGATACTCGGGTTCGCCGGCCTGATTGGTGCCGGCAGGACAGAACTCATGGAGGTTATTTTCGGGAGCAAGCCTGCACAGTCTGGTCGCATTACCTTGCACGGCAAGTCCGTGCTCTCCAGAAACCCCATCCAGGCGATCAATCATGGGATAGCCCTGGTCCCCGAAGATCGCAAACGGCACGGTGCGATACTCAACTTTTCCATAAGGGACAACATCTCCCTGCCCTTGCTGAAAGGGATGTCCAGATTTGGGGTTATCCCGCAACAGCGAGTAGCAAAGCTCGCCAACAATTACATGCAGAACCTGGACATCAAGGCTCCTGGAAGTTCCTCGAAGGTGGCAAATCTCAGTGGCGGGAACCAGCAGAAAGTCGTTCTCGCCAAGTGGTTGGCAACCCAGCCAGAAGTGCTCATTTTCGATGAGCCCACACGCGGGATCGACGTCGGCGCCCGGGCCGAGATTTACCTGATCATGAATCGGCTCGCTGCGGAAGGAAAAACGATCCTCATGATCTCTTCCGACATGGAGGAATTGATTGGGATGGCAGATCGGATCGTCGTTCTCCGCGAAGGTGAGCAACAGGGAATTTTGGAAAAGCGAGACATTACGCAAGAGGCAGTGCTGGCTTTGGCTGCTGAAGGGAAAATCGGATGATTACAAAGTTTGCACCGAGGATGAATGAACTCGGCATCCTCCTGGTTCTGATCGTGCTGGTGATCGGGTTCAGCCTGCTCACTCCGAATTTCCTCGATCCGAACAATCTGTTCAATATCTCCCGCCAAGTCGCTACCCTCGGGATTGTTGCCGTGGGATTTGCTTTCATCCTTATCACCGGCGGCATTGACCTGTCTGTCGGTTATCAGATCTCACTGAATATCGTGGTGTGCGGGCTCCTCATGTCCCAGTACGGCCTGCCCTGGTATATCGCCATCGTCGCGGTGCTCGTGCTCGGTACTACGATCGGCCTGATCAACGGGCTGATCATCACGCTGACGGGGGTCGCTCCGCTCATCGTCACCCTCGCAATGATGACGATTCTGAACGGCGTTAGCTACCTGCTTTCAGACGGCCTGCCGATTTTCGGCTTTCCGACCGAGTTCTCGTTCCTTGGACAGGGAGCCCTTGCAGGTGTTCCTGTATCGCTCATAGTCATGATTCTGGTCTGGGCGGCAGGGATATTCCTACTCAACAAGACGTACATCGGGCGCTATTTCTATGCCATCGGAAACAACGTTGAAGCGGCACGGCTCTCGGGTGTAAACACCAGCCGGACCTTGATCTTCGTCTACGCGCTTGGAGGTTTCTTCACCGCAATTGGGGCGGTGCTGTTACTTTCCCGCTTGAACTCGGCACAGTCATCAACCGGTGCGGGCTTTGA
The DNA here is from genome assembly GCF_011927905.1 of Arthrobacter pigmenti. Taxonomy (NCBI): domain Bacteria; kingdom Bacillati; phylum Actinomycetota; class Actinomycetes; order Micrococcales; family Micrococcaceae; genus Arthrobacter; species Arthrobacter pigmenti. The sequence continues at coordinate 644,316 of NZ_JAATJL010000001.1, read as the reverse complement.
ATTCGACGTCCTCACCGCCTGTGTGCTTGGCGGAGTGAGCGTCATGGGAGGGCGCGGTCATCTGTTCGGAGCATTCGTCGGTGTTCTCATTGTTGGAGTTCTCGACAATGGCCTCGTTCTGATGAACGTCAGCGAATACGTCCAACTGGTCCTCAAGGGCGCCATCCTCCTCATTGCCGTGATTTACGACGCGCGGTCCAAGTCCTCATCCGGACGTCGCAAGCAAATTGGTGGCGTTGCCCTGACCAAGCCTTCAAACCGCGTCACCGTCTAATTCCTCAAATCACCAAGCCCTCGAAACAACTCTTGACATCGAGGTCGAGATGTCAGCAATCCGAAAGGGAAATACCAATGAAAAAAGTCGGTACCTTTATAGCGGCGTCAGCAGCAGCACTGTTGGCCATGACTGGTTGCTCCACCCCCGGCGCAACCACTCCGGCCGCGGGCAACAACGATAGCGACAGTTACTCCGTGGGTGTTACGTTCTCGGACCTCAGCAACCCGGTATGGGCGGAGCTCGTTCAGGAAGCACAGGAGTACGGCGCGGAAGAGGGGCTGGAGGTCAACTACGTCGATGCCCAGAATAGCGCCGGGCAGCAGGTAACGCAGATCGAAAACTTCATCCAGCAGGGTGTAGACGCCATTATCATCTGTGCCGTTGAGTCCAACGCGCTTACTGATGTCACTCTGAGGGCACAGGAGGCTGGAATCGAAGTAGTTGGATACACCCAAGTGCTTGAGAATTACGATGCTCAATATCTTGTCAACGCCTATGACACGGGATACGCAAACGGTGAAGCCGCCGCTGCCTGGATAAACGAGAACTACCCCGACGAACCAGTTGAGTGGGGTTTGATGGATCTGCCCCGGTTCCCGGAGATCATCGAGCGAGCCAACGGAATCAAGGAAGCAATAGCAGAGCTCGCTCCAAATGCGGAACTCGTTGCCACTGCTCCAGCACTCACTGCGGAGGAAGGCGTGACTAATGCCGAAAACTTCCTCCAGGCCAATCCGGACATGAAAGTCATTGCAACGATCGGTGGAGGCGGGGCTGTCGGAGCGAATGAAGGCGTCAAGTCCGCTGGCATTTCGGACTACGACTCCTTCGGGCTGTTCGGCATTGACGCTACTGAGCAGGAGATCCAGAACATCATCAACGGAGAACCCCAGAAAACCTCGATCAGCCTTGGGGGCGGTAAGGCTCACGGCCGCACGCTGATTGACATGACGTCTGCCCTCCTGAACGGGGAAGAAGTTGAGAAGGACCAGTACATGCCAGTCGAGGTAATCGACGAGTCAAATGCGCAGGAGTACTACGACGAGGTGTACGGCGGCTGATTCAGCCGGCTGCCTGTGCCCGTCCCGCTCAGAGCGTGGCGGGCACAGGTAGCGCACCGCGCTGTGGACCAATGTGACCGATACGGCCGTCCGTCGTACCCGAATGATTTGAATGCCGCGACTGATTTCACGGCGGAAAGGACTGCACCTCATGACTCGAGTGCTTGCAGCCGGCGACCGATTCATACGATCCGCGCTCCTACGCGAATCCCTGGAGCGCGCTCTAGGCGATCGTGCTCAGATTCGAGAGATCGAATTCGGCTGGCCTGATGAGCCGTTCGGCCGAGTTGGGGAAGTGGACGAAGCCTCAGGGACCGAAGATCAGCTAATTGCTGCCCTGCAGGGAATGTCAGCAATTGTCACCCAGCTCGCGCCCTTGACGGAGCGCGTGCTGGACGCCTCACCTGATCTGAAATTGATCGCGGTTTCGCGCGGCGGTCCGACAAACGTCAATGTAGAAGCCGCTCGCAAGCGTGGCGTCCGGGTCGCCAACGTGCCGGGACGGAATGGAATCGCCACCGCAGAGATGACTATCGGCCTGGCTCTGGCGTTGCTGAGGCGAATTCCGCTTGCACACTCGAGTTTGATGCGTTCCGAGTGGCGCGGTGACCTCTATAGAGACGATGCAGTGGGCAGCGAGGTGTCGGGATCAACCGTCGGATTGCTTGGCGCGGGTGCAGTCGGGGCGCATGTCGCCCGCGTATTCCATGCGATGGGTGCGCACGTGGTCGTGTTCGACCCCTATCTCCCTGCTGGTCTTCTGGACGATGCCATTGAGCAGGTCTCCTCGCCTGAGGAGGTCTTTCGTCGAAGCGGCCTTGTCTCGGTACACGCGCGTCTGACGGCGGAGAGCCGTTCCATGGTGAATGCAGATCGAATCGCGCTGATGCGTCCGGGCTCGCTTCTGGTGAACGCCGCCCGCGGTGGGCTCGTCGATTACGACGCCGTCGCCACCGCCATCGAGAGCGGTCACCTCGGCGGAGCCGCCTTCGACGTCTTCCCTGAAGAGCCAGTTGATTTCAGCCACCGGTTGTTCTCGCTCGCCCATGAGGGACATGATGTGGTGGTGACCCCGCACATCGCTGGTGCAAGCAAGCAAACCGCCCAACGCGCCGCCGCTGGTGTCGCAGAGGAGGTCCGGCGATACGTTCAAGGCGAACCGGCATTGAACCCACTATGGGAGCCAGCGCCTCCTCAGGTGGCGGGATTGGCACTTCCATGACATCAGGCCTGCTGATCGGCATTGACGTCGGCACAAGCTCGGTGAAAGTTGTAGCAACAGATACGTGCGGTCAGCGTATTGCGGATTGCTCAGTCCGCTATCCCACTGCGACGGACGGCGCAGGAGCAGAGCAGGATGCCCGATCGTGGTGGGCTGCGGTGGCCCGTGCTGCTACCACTGTCATCGGCAGCTCACCGGTGACGGCAGTCGCCGTCACTTCGCAAGCTCCCACCCTGGTTCCCATTGACGCGGACGGCACGCCAACAGCTCCAGCTCTGACTTGGCTGGATCGACGAGCTGTGAATGAGGCTAACCGCATTGCGGATGTTGTGCCGGAGTCAAGGAACGGACCAGACCCGTTCTTCGGAACTGCCAAGCTTCCCTGGTTGGCGAGTCATCGATCAAGCGCCATGGACAAGACCACACACGTTTTATCGGCAAACGGCTTTATAGTGCAGCAACTTACCGGCGTTGCTGTCCTCGACGACACGACCGCGTCGCTAATGCAGGGTTTCAACGACCAAGAGACCTCCTTCGACGAACGACTACTCAAAGCCGAACCCTCCATGCGGTACCTCCCACGAATCGTTCCCTCGTCGGCCGTCGTCGGCTGGGTAACGGCGGAAGCTGCCCGGGTGACTGGCATTCCGGTCGGGACTCCCGTGGTCGCCGGCGGTATCGACTCTGTGGGCTCGGCGCTCGAAGCAGGCACACTGGAGGTCGGTGATCCCCTCGTAGATATGACTGGATTCTCCAGCGTCACGATCCTGGCTGTGCCTCGCGGGACCTACGTCCCTGGTTTTATCCATTCCCGCCATTGTGTGCCCGACGTCGATCTCTTGATTACTGCGCAGGTCACCGCCGGCGCAACCGTCGACTGGATCAACAACCTGGACACTACGAGAGACCTGCGTGACGACGATGCGATCCTCTCCCGAGACCGCCCTGGCAGGCTCACCATGGTGCCAAGTCTTGCCGGGGAGCGCACACCATCCTGGAATCAGAGCGCACGAGGAATCATCGATGGAATCGATCTCGCGATTGACGGCACCGATCTTATGCTTGCCGCCATGGAAGGCAATGCGTTAGCCCTTGCTCAAGACGTGGCGGCTTTGAGGGACCATGGTTTCGCTGTTGATCGCGCCATAAGCACAGGTGGAGGTGCCTCATCCCGCGCATGGCTCGCTATCAAGAGCGACGTGCTGGGAATACCCATCGTGCGGCCTGCCAGCGGACACGGAGCTGCCCAGGGTGCAGCAGCGTTGGCGGGTCTCGCGGTGGGCGTGTACGGATCCACCGATGTGCTCCGCCAACTGGCTGGCGCTGTTGAAGCGAGTTATCAACCCGATCCAGCTCTCACTAAGAAGTACGCGGAACGGCTACCGCGTTACACACAGCTGACGGGGATGAATTCCTCTCGTTCTCAGTCGCACGGCGTCTCGGACCCATTCAGTTCCTTGGCATAAGACTTCGGTAGAACCATGGTGAACGCAGTCAGCGGCGCCGGGTTCAGAGCGTCTGCGGGTTCCAGATCCTTCCTTCGGAGCCCTCAGCCCTAGAGTAATCCGGCCACGCCAGCCCAACCGGCGCCACAAAATCAGCGGGAAGCAGCGGCCCGGTTGGGTCCTCAGCTTTACGACGCCGGAACTCATCGCCCGCTTCGGCGAGCAGTTGGGAGTTCGTCAACAGATCCACAAACGTACCGGCAATCGTCTTTCCGGCAACCTCGATGGTGGGATCGATAGCCGCCGGAATGCCGCCGAGTGCGTTCATCACCCAGCCTGGGTAGGCGCCGCCGTCGGGGTTTGGTTTCAGCGCGGGTCGTGAGACGTAGAACCGGACCGTCGGCGCGTAGTGCGTCATTTCCACGTAGTCATCACTAGTCCAGTTCTTCTGCCACGGCGCCAGGTGCTCGCGCAGCGCACGTTCGGCGTCCTGCGGCGTAATCAGGGATTCACACTCGTCCAGGAACGGCTTCTCCATCGGCAAAATGCCCAGACCGGACTGGATCGCCTGGGCGGCGGCGACGGAGTCGTCGTTATAAACAGGCGCTCCCACCTGCTCGAGGTTCGCATACAGCGCCTCGGCCAGCACGTGATTCGTGATGCCGGGGCGGTTGCGGGCAACCCACGTCTCCTCGACGCGGCAGTGCGCCATGGCGGCGGCGTGCGTAGCGTTGCGGTCCAGGACGGACAGCACATGCTCAGCCATCTCCAGCGTGGGGCAACGCCAGGAGTACTGGATCTGCGCGATCCGCGCGGGCAGGTTATCCGCCGTGGCCTGCCCGGAGCCGAGGATCGCATCCGACAGGCTCCACCCTCCGAACGAGGGCAGCATCGCATCCTGCATCACCCGCGAACTGGTGTACATCTGCATCAGCGCCACGTTTGCGCCCGGTGCCCGGGCTGCCGAGTGGGACGCCGGGATGGGCGAGTTCGGGTTGGACGAGAGCTGCCAGGTCTCCGGCTCGTCACAGATGAACGAGTACACCTTGGAGTAGTAACTGCCGCACTGAGTGTCCCAGCGGGCGGTGTTGCACAGCGGCAGCATGTAGAACGGGTGAAAGCTGACGATCGCGTCCACGCCGTCGTAATAGCCGCGCAGCCCGTGCACCACCTTGGAGCCCTGCACCTTCTCGGCGGGCTCGCCGGTGTAGCGCAGGGTGCCGTCGATGCCGTGGACCTCCATTGCATGCTTGGCGCCCAGCAGTCCGGCCAACGTGGAAATCCCAAGCGCCGAATGCGGATCGGTGTGTCCGGGCGCGAAAGGGCTCAGGCCCTCCCGCGGGGCTTCCGAGGTGGTGGCGGCCTGGCAGTTGCCGGGCACGGCGTCGTACTCGGCGTAGGTCAGCAGCACCGGACCGCCCGTCCCGGACGTCCACTCGGCGTTGAAGGCGGTAGGCATGCCGCCGCTGCCAACCTCCACGTCGAAGCCCTCGGACCGCAGCCGCTCCACGTACCAGGCGGCCGAGCGATATTCACGCCACGCCGGCTCGGCCAGCTCCCAGATGTGCCGGTGCCATTCGGAGAGCCGGGCCATGTTGGCGTCGATCCACTTGCTGGCGGTGGCCTTGACGTCGACGGCGAGCGCCGCGGGGGCTTCCTGCATTACGTGGTCCCTTTCTTGGTGCGTTGAGTGAACTGCTCAGGCCTGCTCGAACAACACCGTGGGCACGTGCAGCAACTGCACTCCCCCTGCGTTGATGGCTTCGGCGAGCACGGGAGCGAGTTGCTCCACAGCGGTGATCCGTTGGCCGTGGCCACCGAAGGCGGTTGCGAGGGCAGCCCAGTCCGGCTGGACCAGCTCGACGCCGATGGGTGGGATTCCGCGATCAATCTCGTTCTGCCGAATCTCGCCGTAACCGCCGTTGTCCGCGCAGACCACCACGAGGTCCAGCCGCTGCTCCACCGCAGTTGCCAGTTCCTGCACGGCGAACATCAGAGCGCCATCGCCGAGCACGCAGACCACAGGCCGATCCGGCGCCGCCACCTTCGCGCCGATCGACGCCGGCAGGCCGTAGCCCAGCGTTGCGTATGCCGGCGTGTAGAGGAACGAGTGCGCCCGCTCCTGCGGCACAAAACTCGCCGTTCCGAGGTATGTCACCTGGGACGAATCGCCGCCGAGGATCGTGTCGGGCGGCAGCACGGAAGCTACGGCTTCGGCGAGCGCGGCCAGCGGCGGTGCGAGTTCCCGTGCGGCATCGAGCAGCACGGGACGCAGCCGGCCCGCGCGGTCGGTGCCGCTCTCCGCTCGGGGCGCGGCGCCGTCGTCGTACTTGTCCTTCAGCTCGGCGAGCAGTTGGGGTACGACGGCGGCGCTGTCGCCAACCAGCGCAACGTCGGCGTGGATGTTCTTGACCATTTGGGACGCCAGGATGTCCGCGCGGATCACGGTCCCCGCCGGTTGCAGTTTGCGGAACCAGAGTTCGGCGTCACCCACTTTGGAGCCAAGGATCAGGAGCACATCGGCGTCTTCGCATAGCTGCTGCGCGGCGGGCAGCCGGATGTCCGAGCCGAGCGAGAGCGGATGCGTTTCGGGAATGGCGCCCTTGCCGTTGAGGGTGGTGATCACCGGCGCGTCCAGCATTTCCGCGAGCCGCAGCAGGTCCGCGCCGGCGCGGAGTGACCCGCCGCCGGCCAACAGCACCGGACGGCGGGCTTCGGTAAGCAGCCGGGCGGCGAGCTCGAGATCCTGCTGGTTCGCGCCCGCCGGGTTCCGTCGCGGTGCGGGTTGAAGCAGCTCGGCCGGGCAATCGCTTGGCCCTTCGAGGACGTTCAGCGGAACCTCGATGTGCACGGGGCGCGGTCGGGAGTACCGGAACAGCTCGAAGGCATTGTGTATCGCCTGCGCGGCCTCGGTGCCGCTGTGCACGCGCCGGGACCACTCCACGATCGCGCCGGCAGCTCCCGTGGCGTCCTTGGTTTCGTGCAGGGCACCGATGTCCGCGAACTCCTCGCCCTCCGGCACGCCCGGGGAGAGGATGATCAGCGGGCGCGACTCGCAGTAGGCAGTTCCCGCCGCGGACAGCGCGTTGAGCAGACCCGGCCCGGAGGTGGTGATGACGACCCCGGGGAGGCCGGTCTGCTGCGCCCAGCCGTCGGCCCCGTACCCGGCGCCCTGTTCATGCCGGGTGGTCACCGCGCGGATGCCGAGCGGCCCAACGTGCCGGTAGAACTCGAGGTTGTGCGTGCCGGGGATGCCGAAGATGGCGTCTATTCCGTAGCCGCGCAGGAGGGTCATCACGGTGCCGCCAACGTTGTCGGTGACGACGCCGTCGGGCAGTTGAGCCTCTTCCATCAGTTCAGTTTCAGGCACCGGTAACTCCTGCCAGCGCGGGCTCTGAGCCGGCCCGCACGAACTGCTGCTTGCCACCCACCCAGGTCTGCAGCACGTCGATCTCCGCGATGGTCTCCGGTTCAACGGATAGCGGATCGGCTGAGAGCACGGCGAAGTCGGCGCGCTTGCCCACGGAGAGGGAGCCGAGGTCGTCCTCGCGTCCGAGTGCCCGTGCGCCGTTGAGTGTGTGGCCTTGCAACGCCTGCGCGGCGGTGATCCGCAGCGTGTCCGAGCCCAGCTGATGCCCACGCCGGGTCACCCGGGTGACGGCGGCCTGGATCGCTTCGAGAGGGCGCGGCTCGGCTACCGGGGCGTCCGAACTCAGTGTCACCGGCACACCGGCTTTCACGAATTCGCCGAGCGGGTTGAAGCGTTCACCCGGGGTCCCGACGGCGGCGGTCACCCCTTCGCCCCAGTTGTAGTAGTGCTGCGGCTGGTTCACCGGATAGATTCCCGCGGCGGCCATCCGGTGGATCTGCTCCGGCGTGGGCAGGCCGCAGTGTTCGATGCGGTGCCGGGCATCGGAATCCGGGAACTCCGCCTGCGCCGCCTCGATCGCGGAGATCACCATCTCCAGCGCCGTTGGCGACTGCGCGTGCGTCGCCGTCTGCAGACCGGCAGCGTGAGCTTTGAGGATGAGCGCGGCGTAATCCGCCGGGTCGTGGTAGAGCTGGCCGGTCCGGCAAGGGTCCCCCACGTACCCGTCCGGGAAGTACGCGGTCCACCCGCCGAGCGTGCCGTCAGCGTAGAACTTGAACCCGGCGAAGCTCAGGTGCGCGTTACCGAACGCACCGGTCATGCCGATCTCCAAGCCCTCCTCCAGCAGGTGCGAGAGAAAGTACATGCTGAACCGCAGCTTGAGCTGATCCGCATCGGCCAGCCGCAGGTACATGTCGAACTCACGCCGCGAGACCTGGCAGTCGCCCACCGTCGTGACGCCGCCTGCAAGGAACTCCTGCTGCGCGGCGGCCAGCTGGCGCAGATGTTCTTCGGGTGCGTCGGCGAGGTGGAAGTTGGGACCGTGGTGGCCCACCTTCACGCCTTCCAGCCCGGTCAGGATGTTGCACGCGGCGTCGGAGAGCTCGCCGGTCAGATCGCCGTCGGCGTCGCGGAAGAACTCACCGCCGGCCGGGTTCGGGGTGTCCCGGGTGACGCCGTTCAGGTCCAGAGTGTAGCTGTTCACCACGCCGCCATGGCCGGAGGCGTTCATGAGATAGACCTCACGATCGGAGGCAACCTGGTCCAGTTCCTGCCGGGTTGGGTGGCGGCCTTCAGCCAGGTTGCGGTGCTCGTACCCGTAGCCGCGGATCGGGGTTCCGGCCGGTGCGCTCTGCACGGCGTCCTGAAGCAGGGCCACGATCTCCGGGATGCTGCCCGCCTTGTCCGGCCCGCAGTCCACCCAGGTTTTCATCTGCCCGTACATCAGCGGATGTGCGTGCGGGTCCACGAACCCGGGCACCACTGTCGCGTCGCCAAGGTCGTGACGCTCCGGTTCGCCCAGTCCGAGTCCGACGGCGGCCGCTCGGCACTCTGCCTCGGTCCCGACTGCGGCGACCCGCCCTGCAGCGATGAGCATCGCCGTCGCGCCCGGTCCGGTGGCGGCCGCCGCGCCTGGTGACGCGCCCTCTGAAGCTGTTTCCAGCGTGTGGATGGTCCCGGCGGTGACCAGCAGCGGCTGGAAGTCCGCGCCGTCGTCGTACGTTTTCAGCTTCCTCATGACTGGGAGCTCTCCTTCTGCTGGGCGGAGGTGGCGGCGTCGTCGTCATCGGCGAAGATGTCGTCGTCGCGGTGTTGTGGGGCCAGCGCCAGGCAGATGATGCCGAGGATGCCCATCGCGATGAAGAGGGCGATCACGCTCCAGACTGTGCCGGTCTGATCGAACAGCCAGAGGGCGGCGATCGGGGACAGTCCGGCCCAGACGGCGGCGGCCACACCATAGGACAGTGAGATGGAGGTGTAGCGGGCCTGCGGGCGGAACAGCTGGGACAGGATGGTGGCGACCGGCGCGTAGGTGAAGTTCATGGCCACGCGGACGGCGGCGAAGGCTACGAAGATCATCCATTCGGATCCGCCGGTCATCAGCAGGAACTGCGGGATGATGAGCACCATTGAACCCACCAGGCCGATGAACATGATCCGTTTGCGGCCGAATTTGTCGCCAAGCCAGGCGATGAACAGGCACGTGATCAGCTCGCAGAGGGAGGCGATGGACATTGCGTTGAGGATGAAGGTTGCGTCGAGGCCAACGGATGGGTCCGTGCCGTAGGCGGTGGTGAAGGTGGTGGCGAGGTAGTAGCCGCCGGTAGAGATGGGCAGCAGGCCGATGCCGAGGAGGATTGGCTTCCAGTTGTTGCGCAGCGCGTAGGAGAGGGGGATGGACTGATTCTGGCCTTCCACTTCCTTTTCGAAGACCGGCGATTCCTCCACCCGGTAGCGGACCCAGAAGCCGACGGCGATCAGCACCACCGAGAGCAGGAACGGGATGCGCCAGCCGCCGTCGATCAGGAAGGTCTCACCCTGTGCGGACAGCCAGGCGAAGATCGCGGTGGCGCCGAGTGCGCCCGCCGGGTTGCCCAGCTGCGGGAAGCCGCCGTAGAAGGTCTTGTGTTTCTCCGGGGCGTGTTCAACGGCCATCAGCACGGCGCCGCCCCATTCACCGCCGACGGCGAGGCCCTGCAACGCGCGCAGGATCACCAGCATCACGGCGGCCCAGGCGCCGATGCTCTCGTAAGTGGGAAGCAGGCCGACAAACATGGTGGACAGGCCCATGATCAGCAGCGTGATGACCAGCGATGGGCGGCGGCCGAACTTGTCGCCGATGTGCCCGAAGATGATTCCACCCAGCGGCCGGACCAGGAATCCGACGGCGTAAGTGGCGAAGGCCAGCGCGATTCCGGCGAGCCGGTCCTGCTCCGGGAAGAAGAGTGGGCCGAAGACCAGGGCAGCGGCCGTGGCGTAGATGTAGAAGTCGTACCATTCGATGGCTGTGCCGACGAAGGCCGCGAACCCGGCCCGGCGGGCGCGGGCGTGGCTGAACTGCGGCCGGGTTGCTGGTGTGTGTGACATGGTTTCCACCTCAATGTGGGTCTGCCGGTGTGATCTATGCAACCGTAGGCCCCGAATTGACGTGCGGCAAGAGCAGAAAATTTGCAGTTTCAGTGGTTTACTTCAGTTATGCTCCAGCCAGTTGTCACTACATGCGTACATGTATTGCTTATGGAACTTCTGCTTGATACTTGATCAGCTCCGCGCACACATAAAAGGTTGAAAAACTTTGGCTGAAACTCCCGAAATCATCGACACCCAGCTCATTCGAGCGCTGCAGCGTGAGGGCCGCGCGAGTTATCAGGACCTCGCGCGCGAGTTGCGGCTGCCGCGCGCCACTGTTTCCGCGCGCTTACGGTCGCTGCTGGAGAACTCCACGGTCCGGGTGGTGGCAGCTGTTGATCCGGCGTTCCTCGGGCAGCACGTCATCGCGCACGTGTCAGTTGTGGCGTCCGGCCCTGTCGGCCACATCGCCGGGGAGATTGCGCATTGGTCCGAGGCCGTGCTGGTGTCTGCGATCGGCGGCACCCATGACCTCATCGCGGAGATCAGGGTGGCGTCCCATGACGAGCTGCATGCCCTGCTCACCCAATTGCGCGAGCATCCCAACGTCGCCTATATCGACACACTGATCTACACGGGCGTGGTCAAGGGTTTCTTCATCTCGCAGTATGCGGGAGAGGTGAGCATTGACGACGTCGACACCCAACTCATCGAAATCCTCCAGAAGGACGGGCGCGCCAGCTATCGGGACCTGGCCGCCGCCGTCGGGCTCTCCCCCACAGCGGCGCGGACACGTGTGCAGCGCCTGTTGGATGCCCGCATCATCAAGATCAGTGCGGTCGAAGCCCGGGGTGCCGGCGGGCGGCAGCTGTCCATGGGCGTCGGGATGAACCTGGCCGGCGATAACGACGCCGTCCTGGATCTCCTGCGCCGCTCATCCCACGTGGAGTTCGTTGCCCAGACGGTGGGGCGGTTCGACGCCGTCGCCACTCTTGCGGCCTCCTCTCCCCGGGAGCTCCTGGATCAGCTGGAGCAGATCCGCAGCCTCCCGGGCGTGAGCCGCATTGACTCCTGGCTCCACCTGGAGGTGGTGAAGGAGGACTATGCGCGGCGGATCGTCTGACCGCCCGTAGCTTCGTGTAGCACACACAGCTACACTTGGGACATGATGAAGACAATCGCACAACGAGAGTTGCGCAATGACAACGCGAAAGTAATTGACGCAGTGGCGGGAGGCGAATCCTTCATAATCACACGCAACGGTGAACCTGTTGCCGAGTTGCGTCCTGTACGAGCCAGCCGCAGCACTTTCGTATCCCGCGAGGAGCTCGCTGCGTTGGCGGTTGCCGGTGTGCGAATCGATCGGCATCAGTTCCGATCCGATCTGGATCAGCTGATCGATCAAAGCCTGTGACCAGCGCTCGAGGGCTCCTGGATACCTCGGTGGTCATCGATTGGCATGACCCCGCGGTGGTCGCCGCGTTGCCTGAGGAGATGGCGGTCTCCGCCGTCACTGTGTCTGAGCTTGCAGCCGGGCCTCATCTCGCTGTCACACCAAGCGAGGCGGCAAGGC